>NZ_JBWSOR010000004.1:0-313907 GCF_056629435.1 Nocardia sp. TBRC8007
TCGGTGACGTAGGCGCGGGCTTCAGCCGTCCACACCACGCAGCAGATCCACGCGCAAGGTAGCGGCAGATCCACCGTCAACAATCACTCTACGACGAGAGCCTGGATGCGGACCCTACTCGGTTCAGCCTTACCCAGACACGCGGAGGCCGTAGTCGGTGCCGCGCTGGGAGACATCCGGGTGGTACTCGTCAACAGCGCCCGACAGAGCGGCAAGAGCACCCTGGTTCGTCTCCTCGCCAAGGGCCGAGACACCGAATGGCGTGATAGCGAATTGTCCGAGGAGGTTTCCCGGAGGCGGTTGCCCAAACCAATGATCGCCGACGACGTGGCTTCTTCACCTCCTACGTCGGCAATCTCATCGCGCGGGACGTGCAGCAGTTGTCGGAGATCGAGCGAACAACCGAGATGCGAGCACTCGTGCGGATGCCGGCCGCCCGCTCCGGACAACTGATTTCCCTCACCTCACTGAACAACGAACTCGGCGCCACGACTCGTGTCGGTGAAGCGGGCGAGTCGGGCCTCGAGTTCGGCCACCGTTACGTCATGTCGCGGAGTAATGGGCCGCAGCTCGCCGACGGGCCGCCCGTTACGGGTGATGACGAAGTCCTCTGTCGCCAAACCCGGTCCCCACCACCACTCGAGCTGTATCCGAAGCGCTCGTCACGATACTCGACCGCGCCGTGCGGCCACCTGACGGCGGGTGGCGCCGGCTCACGGCGCCACCCGCACCGATGCGCCTACCAGCAGAAGCGGAAATCGCCACTACCACGGCATTCCAACTCGTACTCCCATTGATCGGGAATATCGGAGTTGGGAATGGCGGCGCCCGCGGCCCCGCCGACCGCCGCGCCGCCCAGAACCCCTACGAGCAAGCCCACCGGAAAGGTGATCGGGATCAGCAGACCGTAGGTGGCGATACCGACCACGATGCCGAGGAAGACACCCATCATTCCACCGACCGCGGCGCCGAGAGACATACCGGCCTCGATACTGCGTTGGCGCGGTGAGGTTTTGCGCCAATAACCGATCTCCTCCGCGCTCATCTGCCGCGCGCCGACATCGGCGATCAGGCGAGTGCCGTTGGCGTCCAAGCGCGGTGCCAATTCCAGCAGATGCTCCTTCACCGGTATCTGCAGCGGCAGACGAGCCACCTGAGTGCCATCGGCGGCGGTCACAGAGATCGCGTCGGCGGTGAGCTCGAAGGTGCCGTCGGTGAGGGTCGCGGTGAGCGTCGTGTCGTCGCGGTCGATGGCGTATCCGACGTTGTGCTCGGTCCCCTCCGCGGTGGCAGGCCATACGCTGACGGCGGCATCGGGCGCTGCCGGTGGAGCGCCCGCGGCGACACCCGATGTGATGCCGACGGCGGCGATGGACAGCAAGGCGGTGGCAGTGAGTTTTCTGAGCTTCATCATTCCTTGTTTCGCGGTGTTTTCGGACAGCATGGACAAGTAGTGCCTGCGTGGACGACTGGACGTTCAGAACCCGTTCCACGGGCAGTACGCCCGGACCGAGGCCGCATGAACCAGACCGGTGCCCTCATCTCGCAGTTCGACAAAGACTTACAGTGGCGAGCAACGATATTGGGCAACCGGACAGTTGATCATGTATCAGTGAATCGTGTCCAATTCCTCTCCGATAAGCCTGCTTATCAGAGCAGTTGGTAACGCTGATGAAACACATGGCGATCAGCACCTTCCGCCGTTGCCTCAGACCGCTCCCCGAGTTCGCCCCGGTTGACTGGTGAGGTGCCAGCCCGCGCAGAACGGGCAGCGGTAGACCCGGCACTCCTTCCGTTGCGGGTCCGAGTGATCGATGCCCGCGAGTGCCAGGTCGGCGTCGCGGAACGAGAAGTAGGTGATCTTGCCGCAAGCACAGCGGGCGAGCCGCGGCAGTGGCGGCAGGCTCGCCAACTCGTCTCCGTGCCGGATGGTGAGCTCGACGTGACGGCTGGATCGGTACGAACGTCGACCGTGGGTGTGACAGCGGCCATGGGGATTTCGATGTCTGCTCATGGTGTACCTCCGCAGTGGGCACGATGTGTGGCTACACCATGGGTTCGCACAGCGGACATTGACCATGAGATCTACTGATAAACGGGGTTATCAGTGTTTTCGGGAAAGAAGAGCGCCGAGCGGCCTTACCGTAGGACGCGCCACAGTGCGCTGAGGGAGGAAGCAGGGGATGAACACACCGGACGATGAGGCGACCTTGACCTTGCGGGACATCGCCGAGCTGGCCAAGGTCCGACGCCCGGTGGTCTCGATGTGGCGTAACCGACCATCCGTACGCGGTCGGCTCGTCCCATTCCCCGATCCGATTCCGAATGCGGGGCAAGTAGATCGCTTCCTTCGAAGCGAGGTGCTCGACTGGCTGGAAAGCACCGGCCGCGGCAACAACACTGATCACCGGCTGGACGCGCCCGCCGTCAGTGTTCCGGACGGAGCTGATCTGGAGGAGCTGGTCACCCTACTGTGCCTGCGAACGAGGACCGACAACGAGCTGGCAGGCGCAACCCCGGCGGAACTGATCGAGCTGGCCCACGAAACGGACCCGGACGATCACCTGCTGCTGACTGAAATCTGTACGCTGAATCCGCGGGCCCGAGTGCTCAGCTACCTCGACGATCTGGTCGAGTCGGCCTACGGGCCCTCGGATGCGCTGGACCGCTTGGAGTCCGGCCGGGCGGGCCGGGCGCTGGAGAGCCGAGACCTGACGGCCGACGCGCGGGTGCTACTGCGCGCGATCGTGGACACCTGCCTGAACTTCCTGGACCCCGAAGGTGCCCAACTGGTCTCGGCAGGCGAAACGCCCGATCTGGTGCTCGATATCGCCTGCGGCGGAGCGGGATTGGTCGTGCTCGGCAACGGTGTGGCGGCCCGCGGGTTACGGCGACGGGCGGCCATCCGGGAGATCGACCTCGCCGATCTCACCAACGAGCCGCATGTGCGCGTACTGTCGGTGGTCGGGTCCGACACGGCGCAAGCGCTCGACCATGTCGACAACGCCCTACTCGAACTGGCGGCAGGCGAACTGGCGGTTGTGCTCGGCCCCGCCGCGGCGTTGTGCGACACCTTGCGCGGTGAAATGGAACACCACCGGTCCACGACCTTGCGGCTCGGTGGCTTGGCCATGGCCCTGCGACTGCCGCGTGGACTATGGCGGGAAGCGCACCGGCAAGCGCTGGGCGTGTGGATCGTCCGCGGCGGCGAGCAGATCGAGTACCCGCTGGCCGCCGACCTGGCCACGCCCGCCCTCGACGGACTCGGCAGCGGCATCGATACCGATGACCTGGCCGCCGATATCGTCGGCGCGCTCACCCAATCGGATCGCCGGGCCTATCGGTACGCCCGGGCCCGTCGACGCTCGGATCTGCTCGCCGACCGCACAGTAGTGCCGCGAGGCATGTGTGCGGACCGGGTGCGCACCACCGATTCCAACCGGGATATCGACCGGATTCACGCGGCGACGCTGGTGACCACCGACGCGCCGGGCACACTCGACGTATTGGTCGCCTCGGCCCCTGGCGCGGTGAAGATGCGCTACCGATCGCTGGGCGAGCTGACGGAGCTGGGATGGGTGAAAATGGTGCGCGGCTCCCGCGTCGATCCCGGTCTGGCGACGGCCGGGGCGACGGTGCCGGTGCGATCCGCCGACGGCAGCACCGAGGGCCTGGCCTTCGATCCGCTGGATGCGGAGAAACACTACAGTCGGGCGATGCGTACCCAGCCCGGCGACGTGGTCTTCGTCGAGAAGCCGCGACCGCGGGCGCAGGTCGACGAGACCGGCGGCGCACTGGTCGCCTCCCCGTCCCGGGTGCTGCGCCTGGATCCGGCGGCAGGCATCGGCCCGCGGGCACTCGCCGCGCTGATCAATCGGGTGGCCGCGCCAGGACCGGAATGGCAGTCCTGGCAGGTACCGGCCCTGGACCGGGACGAAGCCCTGGTACTGGAAGATGTCCTTGGCCGCATCGCCGCCTACGAGACTCGGCTGCACGAGCGGCTGACGGCGACCGAAGAGCTGCGCCGAGCCCTGATCGATGGCATCGCCGCAGGCACGGTCACCCTGCGCGGGCCGGAAGAAGTGTTGTCATGACCATGGAAAGGAGCCCACGGGTGCCCCCGAGGAAAAAACAGACGTCGACATCCGCGAACAACGCGGCCCCATCGACGATGAAGGAGTTGAAGGACACGCTGTGGAAAGCGGCCGACAAACTCCGCGGCTCGTTGTCGGCGAGCCAGTACAAGGACGTCATCCTCGGTTTGGTGTTCCTCAAGTACGTCTCCGACGCCTACGACGAGCGCCGCGAACTCATCCGCTCCGGGCTGCGCGCCGAAGGCTGGGACGACGAGCAGATCGAGCAGGTCATCGATGACGAGGAAGAGTATCGCGGCTACGGGGTATTCCTGGTGCCCGCCGCCGCCCGCTGGCAGTTCCTCGCCGAGAACGCGAAAGGCGTCGCCGCGAGCGATACCGCACCGGCCAAGACCATCGGCCAGCTGATCGACGAGGCGATGGACGCGGTGATGCGCGCCAACGAGTCACTGAAAGGCACCCTGCCCCGGCTGTACAACCGGGACAATATCGACCAGCGCAGGCTCGGCGAGCTGATCGACCTGTTCAACAGCGCCCGCTTCAGCAGGCAGGGGCAACACCGCGCCCGCGACCTCATGGGCGAGGTATACGAATACTTCCTCGGCAATTTCGCCCGCGCGGAAGGAAAACGGGGTGGCGAATTCTTCACCCCGCCCAGCGTGGTACGGACCATCGTCGAGATGCTCGAACCCGCGCGCGGCCGCATCTATGACCCGTGCTGCGGTTCCGGCGGCATGTTCGTACAGTCGGAGAAATTCGTGGAATACCACGACGGCGACGCCCAGGACATCGCCGTCTACGGCCAGGAAGCCATCGAGGAGACCTGGCGCATGGCCAAGATGAACCTGGCCATCCACGGCATCGAGAACAAGGGGCTCGGCGCCCGCTGGGGCGATACTTTCGCTCGCGACCAGCACCCGGACGTACGGATGGACTACGTAATGACGAATCCGCCGTTCAATATCAAACACTGGACCCGCAATACCGACGACCCGCGCTGGGTCTACGGCATCCCACCCGCCAATAACGCCAACTACGCCTGGATCCAGCACGTGTTGTACAAGCTGGCGCCCGGCGGCAACGCGGGCGTGGTGATGGCCAATGGGTCGATGTCCTCGAACTCCAATGGAGAAGGCGATATCCGCGCCCGCATCGTCGAGGCGGATCTGGTGTCCTGCATGGTCGCCATGCCCACCCAACTGTTCCGCTCCACCGGGATTCCGGTCTGCATCTGGTTCTTCACCAAGGACAAGAGCGTTGGGCGTGGTGGGACTGTCGATCGGCGGGGAGAGGTGCTGTTCCTCGACGCCCGCGAACTCGGGTACATGGTGGATCGGGCCGAACGGGCCTTGAGCGATAAGGACATCGCGCGGATCGCGGATACGTATCACGCTTGGCGGGGAACGGATTCAGCGACGCGGAAAGGGCTGACCTATGAAGATGTGCCGGGGTTCTGCAAGTCGGTGGCGGTCGGGGAGATCAAAGCGGCAGATTATGCACTGACACCGGGACGATATGTGGGGGCAGCGGATTCTACTGCTGACGACGAGCCCCTGGATATAAAGGTGGAACGACTGAAGTCGGAGCTCCTGGCTGCATTCAAAGAGTCCGATCTACTCGGAAATGAAGTTCGCTCAAGGCTGGAGATGCTCAGTGAATAACTGGCGATCAATAACATTGGGTGAAATCTGCAATGAAGCTGGTGGAGGGATTCAAACTGGGCCTTTTGGCTCACAACTGCATGCGAGCGACTATGTAATAATCGGCACACCAAGCGTTATGCCGCAGAACATCGGAGATAATCGGATCGAGGCCGATGGGATAGCCATGGTTTCATCTACCGACATGAAGAGGCTCGCCAAATATCGCCTCGAAGTAGGTGATATAGTCTACTCCCGTCGGGGCGATGTTGAACGCCGTGCGCTGGTTCGCGAAGAAAATCGAGGCTGGTTATGCGGGACTGGATGCCTGCGAGTCAGAATTCCCAACTCAGAAATTCACGATTCCCGCTTCGTCTCATACCTTCTAGGGCTTACGAAGTCGCGGTCGTGGATTCGCCGACACGCCGTCGGCGCGACGATGCTCAACCTGAACACTTCAATTCTCTCACAACTTCCACTAGAGGTGCCATCCATCTCAGAGCAGCGGGCAATTGCAGAGTTGTTGGGGGCGCTTGACGACAAGATTGCCGCCAATAACTCAACGGCATGCGCCATTATCGATCTGAGTGATGCCGTATACCTGAAGTCTACACAAGGCGCGGACAACCGTGCATCGATCCGTGAACTAGCCGGACGCGGCTTACTGAAATTCGGCGACGGATACCGTACAAAGCGTGCAGAGCATGGCACTCCAGGTCTTCGCATATTGCGTGCAGGAGATGTGCGCGACAATCGTGTCTTTGCCAATGGCGATGATTTCGTCTCGAGCGCCTACATCTCCAATATTGGAGTAAAGGTCGCACGTGCAGGTGATATCGTATTGACGACCAAGGGAACTGTAGGCCGCGTCGCCGTCGTACCAGAGAACTTAGGCAGCAGTGTGTACAGTCCACAGCTCTGCTACTTCCGCGTACCTCACGGTTCGTTGTTATCGCCGGCTTGGCTGGCGGCGTGGTTCAGAAGTGTTGATCTCCGTACTCAAACTGCCAACGTGATGCATAAAAGCGACATGGCGCCATATATCAATTTAAAGGACATCGGATCTCTTACTGTTCCCGTTATATCCGATTCAGCAAGTAGTTCCTATGATGCCGAGTTATCGGCGCTACTGGAACTCTTTCACGCGCTCGGTGCGGAGAACACGCAGCTTGCCCAGACCCGCGACGAACTCCTCCCCCTCCTCATGTCCGGCAGGCTCCGCATCAAAGACGCCGAGCGGAAAGTAGAAGAGGTTGCCTGATGGTCGATGACGCCGGTTTCGGCGAAGCCGAGTGGGAGCATCTGGCGCTGGATGAGTTGGCCGAGAACGAGTGGCGGCCGCTGCCGGGGACCGCGATCGCTCCCGGCGCCGAGCTGGGCCGGGAGTCCTGGGACGATATCGTGCTCCCCGCGCGGATGCTGGCGAAGCTGCGGGAGCTGAATCCGCAGGTGCCGGTGCAGTATGTGGAGCAGGCGCTGGCGGAGATCCGCGCGCCTGCTTCGCAGGACGCATTGGCGGAGAACTACCGATTGCACGATATCCTCAGCAATGGCTATCGCGGCATCAGCTATGTCGATCATCAAGGGGTGGAACAGAATCCGACCATCCGGCTGATCGGCGGCCGGGTGGAGGACAATGAGCTGCTTGCCGTCAGCCAGGTGACGGTGCGGTCGCGGGATGCGGCGCGGCGCTTCGATATCGTGCTGTATCTGAACGGGATGCCGGTCGGCATCATGGAATTGAAGAAGGCCGGGGCGGCGGCTGCCGATCTGGCCTCGGCGCACGCGCAGCTGGCGACGTATCTGCGGGAGTTCCCGCTGGCGTTCCGGTTCGCGGTGCTCACGGTGATCAGTGATGGCCGCACCGCGCGGTATGGTACTCCGTTCACCCCGCTCAACCATTACGCGCCGTGGAATGTCGACGACGACGGTAAGCCGGTGAAAATCGGCGAGGCCCGCGATGAGGAGCATGCCGGTGTCGAGCTGGAGTTCCTGATCGACGGATTGCTGCAGTCGGAGCGGTTCCTACAGATCCGACAGAATTTCGTCGCCTTCGACGCCACCGGCGACGGCTTGGTGAAGCGGATCGCCAAACCGCACCAGTATTTCGCGGTCACCAAGGCGGTAGGGCACACGGTCGGCGCGGTGGAGAGCCACGGTAAGGCCGGTGTTGTCTGGCATACCCAGGGCTCGGGCAAATCCATGGAGATGGAGCTGTACGCCCATCTGGTGAGCAAACAGCCGCGGTTGAAAAATCCGACGCTGGTGGTGGTGACCGACCGCACCGAGCTGGACGGCCAGCTGTTCCAGACCTTCGACAAATCGCTGCTATTGGCGGAGCAGCCGATCCAGGTCGGCACCAGGGCGGAGCTGCGCTCCGCGTTGAGCGACCGCACCACGGGCGGCATCTACTTCACCACATTGCAGAAGTTCGGGCTGTCCCAACAGGAGAAGGAGGCCGGGCTCGACCACCCGCTGCTCACCGACCGCCGCAATGTGATCGTGATCGTCGACGAGGCGCACCGCAGCCACTACGACGACCTGGACGGCTACGCCCGGTATCTGAAGGACGCGCTGCCGAATGCGACACTGATCGCGTTCACCGGTACACCGATCTCATTCGAGGACCGCGATACCCGCAAGGTGTTCGGCGATTACATCGATATCTACGACCTCACCCGCGCGGTCGACGACGGCGCCACGGTGCGGGTGATCTTCGAGCCACGGCTGCCGGAAGTCCGGGTGATCGAAGGCATTTCGGACGCCGATATCGACAATGCCGCCGACGAGGCGGCACTCGGGCTCGACGATGTGGAACGAGCCAAGGTGGAGCAGTCGGTCGCGGTGATCAACGCCATCTACGGCGCCCCGGCCCGGCTCGATCGGGTGGCCCGCGATATCGTCGAGCATTGGAAGAAACGCTCCGCGGCGATGACCGAATTCATCGGCGGGCCGGGTAAGGCGCTGATTGTCGGCGGCACCCGCGAGATCTGCGCCGCGCTGTACGACCGAATCATCGAACTGGAGCCGCAGTGGCATTCCGATGCCGTCGACCAGGGCGTGATCAAGGTCGTCTACTCCGGCAGCGCGAAAGATCAGGGTGCGGTGGCCGCGCATGTGCGGCGGGCGGGTGCCAATAAGAAGATCCAGGCCCGGCTGAAAGATCCGGACGATCCGCTGCAGCTGGTGATCGTGAAGGACATGCTGCTCACCGGGTTCGACGCCCCGCCGCTGCACACGCTGTATCTGGACCGCCCGCTCAAGGGCGCACTGCTCATGCAAACCCTGGCCAGGGTCAACCGCACCTTCGAGGGCAAGCAGGACGGTCTGGTGGTGGCGTACGCGCCGCTGGCCGAGAACCTGGAGAAGGCACTCGCGGAATACACCCCCAGCGACCAGGAACGGCGCCCGGTCGGCCAGGACACCGAGGAAATCGCGGCACTCACCAAGCAACTGGTGGATATGCTCGACCAGCTGTGCACCGGGTATCCCTGGCGGGCGAAACTCGAGGGCGGCGAACGCAGCTGGATCCAGGCGGTGGTCGGGCTGACCGAGTGGCTACGGTCCCCGCATACGCCCGGCAACCAGGAACAGGATGAATCCGCGCGATTGTCCGGCCGGTTCCGCACCCTGGCCAATCAGCTGGTCCGGGCATGGACGCTCAGCTCCACCGCCGAGCCGATCGCCGAACTGCGCGGCACGATCAGGTTCTACGAGGAGGTCCGCATCTGGATGGCCAAGTGCGACGCCGAGGAACGCAAAGCCGAGGGTCGACCGGTGCCCGCCGAAATCCAGCGACTGCTGGCCACGCTCGTCGCCGAAAGCACCGGTTCCGGTGACATCGTCGATATCTACGCCGCCGCCGGACTCCCGAAACCGTCGCTGAGCGACCTGACTCCCGAATTCGAGGCGCGGGCTCGGCAGGCGGAGCGTCCGCATCTGGCGATCGAGGCGCTGCGCGCGGCGCTGATCGAGGAGGTGCGCCACAGCACTCGCAACAACCTGGTACGCCAGCGCGCGTTCTCCGAACGCATTCGCGACCTGATGAACCGCTATACGAATCAGCAGCTCACCTCAGCCGAGGTGATCGCCGAACTGATCGCTTTGGCCCGCGAGGCCGCCTCGGAACGCGACCGCGGCAACCACTTTACCCCCGCGCTCTCGGAGGACGAGCTCGCCTTCTATGACGCTGTCTGCGAAAATGAATCGGCCGTCGAGCAGATGGGCGACGATGTGCTCGGCCAGATCGCCCGCGAACTGGTCGCCATCATGCGCCGGGACGTGAAGACCGACTGGACCGTCCGTGACGACGTCCGCGCCAAACTCCGCTCGTCGATCAAACGGCTGCTGATCAAGTACAAGTACCCGCCGGACAAGCAGCCCGAAGCCATCCGCCAGGTCATCGAACAGATGGAAGCGCTCGCCCCACGCTACGCAGAGGAACGCCGTTCGCGAAGGGAGTAGCTGCGCAGGCCCCGCAACCCGGGTCATCCCGACCACGTGGGGCCGATCGGCGTATTTCTATTAGAACTATACTTCTTAGATGTATAGTTCTATACATGACGGCTTGGGTGAAACCCGACCATATATTCGATCGCGACCGGGAGTGGGCGGGACTCGTTCGATTCGCGTCATCGCCGAGCCCTGATGTGCGGTTGGGCATTGTCAGTGGACGCAGGCGGCAAGGGAAAACGTTCCTGCTGGACGCACTGGCCGATGCGGCGGGCGGATTCTTCTTCACCGCCACCGATACCACGGAGGTCGAAGCGCTGGCCGGGTTCGGCGCCGCTGTGGCCGCGTACGCGGGCGGCGGACGATACGCTTTCGCGGATTGGGACGAGGCGCTCGAGCGACTGTTCACGGTCGTGGGAGACGGACTCGTCGTCATCGATGAGTTCCCCTATCTGAGTAAAGCGACTCCGGCGCTGCCCTCGCTGTTACAGCGCGCACTCGATCCGCGCGGGTATGCCCGGCGGGCCGGCTCGCGTGTCCTGCTGTGCGGATCCGCGATGTCGGTGATGGGACGGCTGCTGTCGGGAAACGTACCGCTGCGTGGGCGGGCGAGCCTGGAGTTGATCGTCACTCCGCTCGAATACCGAGAATCGGCTCGGTTCTGGGGAATCGATGACCCTCGACTGGCGGTGCTTGTGCATTCCATTGTCGGGGGCACACCCGCCTATCGGCGCGAATTCGTGGCCGGGGACGTGCCGGATTCATTGGCAGATTTCGATTCCTGGGTGCTGCGGACCGTGCTCGATCCACAAATCCCGCTGTTCCGCGAAGCCCGCTACCTGTTGGCAGAGGAGACCGAGATCCGCGACGTAGCGCTGTATCACGCCGTTCTCGGCGCCATCGCCGGTGGGCACACCACGCGCGGTGGTATCGCGAATACCATCGGCCGCAATTCCACCGATATCGGGCACCCCTTATCGGTACTGGAGGATACGCGATTGGTGGTCCGCGAACCGGACCCGTTCAGCCGGGGAAAGTCCACCTACCGGATCGCCGAACCGTTGATCACCTTCTACGAAGCGGTGATGCGCCGGGAGTGGACCCGGCTGGAACGCGGTAATTCCGCTGCGGCGTGGCATAATTCGCGAGCGACTTTCTTATCGCAGGTAGTCGGACCGCATTTCGAAGGAATCTGCCGGGACTGGGCGATGTCGGTGGGCCCGGAAGTGTTCGGCGACCTGCCCGGACAGGTGGCAGCGGCAACGGTGAACGATCCTCGGGACAAACGTCAGATCCAGGTCGATGTCGCTGTGCTCGCTTCAGAGGAGACCGGTCGTCCCCGCCGGATCTTGTCTATAGGTGAGGCGAAGTGGGACCGGGTGATGACGCTCGGTCACCTCGAGCGACTGCGGCGGGCACGGGAACTGTTGTCGGCCAAAGGGTACGACACCACCGAGACAATCCTCACCTGTTATAGCGGCGCTGGGTTCGATGAGCATCTCCGAGCTGCCGGGGCTGCGGCAGGGCAAGGCGCCACCGGCGGTGACATCATGCTGGTCGACCTCGACGCCCTCTATGCAGGCATGTAAATGAATTCCGTTCCGCGAAAAGAGGTTTCCTGAGTTCTTCCTCCCCTGAGCAGCGGCAGAGGGGTTCAGCGCACCCGCACCCGGACCAGCTCGTTGGCGGCAGTCCGGTAACGCTCGGCGATCAGCCGGACCACAGCCGGATGCACGCCGATGGGTTCGGCGACACCGTCCGCGCCCACCTCGTGCAGGCGCTGCTGGAACAGTCCGTGCGCCAGCAGGTACGAGGCGATAAAGACCCTGTCCGCGCCCGCGGCACGCAGATCGTCGACCACTTCGGGCACCCGAGGCGCACCGGTCGCGATATAGCCGACGCGGACCGGAGCGCCGAGCCGTTCGGCCAGCAATGCGGCGGCTCGCCGGACATCCCGGCGGGCCCTGGCATCCGAGGAACCCGCCGCGGCGAAGACCACCGCCTCTCCTCTGGTCCAGCCCGCGGCGCGCAAGCGCATGGCCATGATCCGCGCCAACGCCGGATCAGGGCCCATAGCCTGGGTGACCGCCACCATGGGATGGTCGCTGTCGGCCACCTCGCGCGGAACATCCTGGTAGACGTGATAGCCCGAGGCCAGGAATGCCGGAACCACCACCGCCGGAACGGCTTTCCCGGTCGGCGGTGCCAGATCGCGCAGCACCTCGGCGGGCGAAGGGCCGAGCACGTCGACAAATGCCGTCCGCACCCATGGTGATTCCCCGGACTCGGCGTCGGACGCCGAAGCCCCGGTACCGAGTTCCTTCGTCACTGCCTCCGCGAGCGCCGCGATCATCTGTACGCCCTTAGTGCTGCGGGTCCCGTGCGCCACCAGCACCAAGGCAGGAACGGTCACCGGATTCCCGCCGTCTGGATGTGCCGAAGTGCCCGAGCCGGGATTCCGGCGCCGGGCACATGCGCGCCACCGTTGACGATGGGCCGGGGGTTGTCAATGCACTCCGCCGGATCCAATGCGAGCCGGTACCCTCGTTTGACCACGGTCTGAATGGCTTTCGGCGTGCCGAGCCCGGCCCGGAGCCGAGCGATGGCGGTTTCCACCGCATGTGTATCTTCCCCGCCACCGGGCAGCGCGGCGAGCAAGTCCTCCCGGGAGACGACCCGGCCTGGCTGCCGGGCCAGCGAACGCATCAGGGCCATCGGCGCAGGCGCCAGCTGACGCACCTGACCGTCCACCACTACGCAGGCGCCGCGCATGCTGATGTGGTGGCCTGCGGCCTGGATCCGGTTGGCACGCCTGGGCAGTTCCTCTACGACATGCCGAACCAGCGCGCCGAGCCTGGCCCGGCCCGGCATCGAGGTGGGCACGCCGAGCTCCTCCAGCGGCACCGCTGTGATCGGCCCGACGCAGGCGGGCAGCACCCGGCCACGCAGTGCGTACAGCAGCCCGTCCAGCAGTCCGGTCTCCTTGGCGCGCATCAACGTCGAGGCCACAGCGGGCGCGCTGGTGAAGGTGATGCAGTCCAGTCCAGCGGTGACGACGGTCTCGATCAGATGATCCATCGGCCCCTGATCATCCGGCGGCACCCAACGATATACCGGCACGGGAACGACATCCGCTCCCGCACAGCGCAAGACCTCGCAGAAGTCGGGCACCGGCTCCCATTCGGTGGTGGCTCCGTGTAATTGCACCGCGATCCGAGTACCCTCCACCCCCTCGGCGAGCAGGTGGTCGAGCACTTCGGCGGACGACTCGGAGGCAGGCGACCACTCCTCGCGCAATTCCGCGGCACGAATGGCGCCCTTGGCCTTCGGGCCGCGGGCCAGCATCCGGGTAGCGCCCAGCGCGCGGCGCAGATCCTCGGCCAGGCCCCAGCCCTCGGCCGCCTCCATCCAGCCACGGAAGCCGATTCCTGTGGTAGCCACAGTGATCTGCGGCGGATCAGCGACCAGCTGCCGCGTGACCCGCTCCAGTTCGGTGTCGTCGGCCAGTGGGACGATCCGGATGGCCGGTGCGGACACAATGGAAGCGCCTCGTCGTCGCAGCAGTGTGGCGAACTCTTCGGCTCGCCGCGCCGCCGTAATGCCTACTGTGAAGCCGGCCAGACCAGCTCCCGCGTCATTTATTGCCATGCCGATCATCCATCCGAGGTTTCGAGCCCGAGTACTACCGGCTCATTGGAAACCGAAACGATGCCGTCGTCCACGCGCACCGCGTGCACCGGCAGCCCCGCCGATTCATCGTCCAGGCAATGCCCGTCGACCAGGGAAAAAGCCTGCTTCAGCAATGGCGAGGCCACGACGGGCACACCGTCGCGATCTCCGACGATGCCGCGCGATATGACCGCAGCCCTGCCGATCGGGTCGATATTGCCGACGGCGTACAGCGCGTCGTCCGACAGGCGGAAAAGTGCGGCCTGCCTGGCGCCTTTCAGCAGTACCGCAACGCCGCGGCCGGGAATCAGATAGTCGAGACGGCACGCCTGCGTCCACTCGGCGGTGGTTGTTCGGGCGATGCCGGGGGTGTCGATCACAGTCATCGGTGTCGTCCTCCAAACGCGTTACCTATTGGTACCGGCGTTCTGTTTCTGTGCGGTTAAGCGGTCATTTCCCAGACGTGGCGACCGGCATGTCCGGCAGCCCCAACAGCACGGGCACCTTGCGGTCCCCGGTTTCATCGAACGAAATCGTCGGATCGGTCGCTGTTGGAGCATTGACGAACGACACGAAGCGAGACAATTTCTCTTTATCTTCCAGCACCGCGGCCCATTCGTCACGGTAGCCTGCGACATGCGCGGCCATCGCCGCCTCCAGATCCGCGACGATGCCCAAGCTGTCTTCGCAAATCACCTGCTTCAGATAGTCCACGCCGCCGTCCAGCGCCTCTTGCCACGGCGCAGTACGCTGCAAACGATCAGCGGTGCGGATATAGAACATCAGGTAGCGATCGATGTATTTGATCAGCGTCTCGTCGTCGAGGTCACCGGCCAGCAGTACCGCGTGTTTCGGGGTGAGGCCACCATTGCCGCCGACGTAAAGGTTCCACCCGTGCTCGGTGGCGATCACGCCGACATCCTTGCCGCGCGCCTCTGCGCATTCGCGGGCGCAACCAGAGACTGCCAGTTTCAGCTTATGCGGCGAACGCAGGCCACGGTAGCGCTTCTCCAGCAGCACGGCCATGCCGACGGAGTCCTGCTGTCCGTAGCGGCACCAGGTGGAACCGACGCAGCTTTTCACGGTACGCAACGACTTGCCATACGCATGCCCTGACTCCATGCCCGCGTCGACCAACCGCTTCCAGATCGAGGGCAACTGCTCGACTCGCGCGCCGAACAGGTCGATACGCTGGCCACCCGTGACCTTCACATAGAGACCGAATTCCTTGGCCACCTCGCCGATGGTGATCAATTGCTCTGCGGTGACCTCGCCACCTGGCATCCGCGGCACTACCGAGTAGGTGCCGTTCTTCTGCATATTGGCCAGAAAATGGTCGTTGGTGTCCTGCAATGCGGCCTGCTCACCGTCGAGGATGTGCGCACTCGAGGTGGAGGCGAGGATGGAAGCGACGGTCGGCTTGCAGATATCGCACCCCGCGCCCTTGCCGTACTCGGCGATCAGACCTGAGAAAGTGCGGATGTCGGTGACCTGAACGATCTGGAACAACTCAGCACGTGACTGTTCGAAGTGCTCGCACAGCGCCTTGGACATCTGCACGCCGGACTGCTCGAGCAGCTTTTTGAGCATGGGGACACAACCACCACACGATGTTCCGGCGGTGGTGCGCTTCTTGATCGCCGGGATATCGCAGGCGCCGTCGGTGATCGCCCCGCAGATAGCGCCTTTCGACACGTTGTTGCACGAACATATCTGCGCGTCGTCCGGCAGAGCGTCGGCGCCGAGTTCCGCACCCGCGGGTGAGATCAGCGCGGCCGGTTCAGCGGGCAACGGGCGACCGACCAAGGGGCGCAAAGCCGAATAGGCGCTGGCGTCGCCGACCAAGATGCCGCCGAGCAGGGTCTTCGCGTCGTCGGAGACGACGAGTTTGGCGTAAGTGCCTTTGGCCGCGTCGTGCAACACCACCGACAGAGCGCCCTCGGTGACTCCGTGCGCGTCACCGAAACTGGCTACGTCCACACCGAGCAGCTTGAGCTTGGTCGACATGTCCGCACCAGGGAACTCGCCCATGCCGCCGAGCAACCGGTCCACCACGATCTCTGCAGTGCTGTACCCAGGAGCGACCAGCCCGTAGCACACCCCCGCTACGGCAGCGCATTCACCGATGGCCCAGATATTCGGATCAGTGGTCTGCAGACCGAGGTCGGTGACGATACCGCCACGGGGTCCGATCTCCAGTCCCGCGTCCTTGGCGATCTGATCGCGGGGGCGGACACCGGCGGAGAACACCACCAGCCCGGCCTCGATCACTGACCCGTCGGACAGCGTGACTGTCAAGCCCGCGTCCGACGCTTCGATCGAGGATGTACCGACCCCCGTGTGCACTCGCAGGCCGAGGTCGGTGACCAGACGTTCCAGGATCGCGCCGCCGCCTTCGTCGACCTGGGCGGGCATCAGCCAATCGTTGTACTCGACCACATGTGGAGTGAGCCCGAGCAGCCGCAGCGCGTTCGCGGCCTCCAGGCCGAGCAGTCCGCCGCCGACCACTACGCCTGCCGCGCCGGGACCGGCGGCTGCGGCGGCCTCGCGAATGCCGTCGAGATCGTCGATGGTCCGGTAGACGAAGCAGTGGGGCTGATCGTGGCCGGGAACGGGCGGCACGAACGGGTAAGAGCCGGTGGCCAATACGAGCGCGTCATAGGCGAGAGTGTCACCGGCCGAGGTGGTCACCTTACGCGCCTGGCGATCTATCGACTCGGCGCGCCGGCCGAGCCGCAGTTCGACCAAGTCGTCACCGGCATACTCGTTACCGGGCAATGCCAGCGCGCTCGGATCCCAGCTGCCGACATAGGAAGAGAGGCCGACCCGGTCATAAGCGGGTAACTGTTCCTCGCTGAGAACGACTACCTGCCAGCGGCCTTCAGTATCGCGCGAGCGCAGCGCTTCGACGAACCGGTGCCCGACCATGCCGTGGCCGACGACCACCGCGGTCTTACGATCGACTGTGGGGTTCATCTTTTGGTCCTCCTGGCTGGTTCGGTGTCAGACACGGCCGACGGACCGACGGAGTCCCGAGCTATGACGCGTCAGCGTGCGCAACAGGGCCTCCCGAAGTCGGTTGACCCCAAGGTAAGAAACGGGTATTGCCGACATGCTGCGCGAAATGACCGTCAAATCAACGGTTGCTCACGAATCCCGATCACCGAGCGTGAGCTTCCAGCACATGTTTCCGGCGTGTGACACAACGGTTTCCGTATGTCACAACCGGACCGATCTCGAATTCGCCGAGCGATGAGGTGCATCGCGCACGGCATACTCCCGCGCGACATCGGGCAAGACGGCGGCATCGGGCAGGACGAGGGCTTCCGGCACACCGCGCGCCAGAAAATCACCACGTATCTTCGAGCATACGCGGCTTACACGCTTGCCAAGCACCGAGGAGCATGAAAAGCACCACGCCACCGAGCATCGCGAACGGAACGAACCATCCGTCGGTCACCGTATGCAGTACGCCGAACAGCAATGGACCCGCGGAGGCCACCGTGTAACCGACCCCCTGGGTAAAACCCGACAGCGCGGCCGATCCGCCCGGAGTACGGGTACGCAGGTTGATCAGCGTCAACGACATCGGGAAGGTACTCGGGCCCAACCCGAGCAGCACGACCCACAGCAACGGCGCAGACAGCGGCGCGATGATCAGCCCGGCGAACGCTGTGTAGAACAGCACAGCACAGACCAGCGCAACGGAGAACGGATTGCGGAACCGAGCGACCACCGTCGGTACCGCGAGCGCGGCGATCATTCCGAGCAGGGAGAACAACCCGAGCATGGCGCCGCCGTATCCTGCGCTCGCTCCCGCGTCGCTCATGACCTTCGGCAACCAGGCGAACATTGAGTAGGCGATCGACGAGGTCATGCCGAACATGCCTGCCATGCCCCAAGCGATCGGCGAACGCCACACCCGGCCCTCCCGCAGGGCCGGATCAGGCGCAGCTGTCCGATCGGCGCGGTCGTATCCGTGCCGATCCCGCACGATGGCCAGCCATGGCACCATAGCGGCGAAGCCGAACAGACTCCACATTCCCAGCGAAACCCGCCAGCCGTACGCATCGGCCGCCGGGACCACGAAGACGGCGGGCAGAGCGGTGCCTAGCTGCACCATCACGATATACAGCGAACTGACCGTAGCGAGATGATCCGGGAAATAGCGCTTCACCAGCGGCGGGATCACCACATTTCCTATGCCCATACCCACGAGCGCGAGCGCGGAGAAAGCCAGCAGTTCCGCAGTGCCGGACACCAGCGCCCGGATCAGCATGCCCGTGCCCGCCATCAGCATGGCCGCGAGCGCGGTACGCTCCAGTCCGAGCCGGACCGCCAAGAATGGTGTGAACAGCCCGGCCAACGCGAATGCGGCGGGCGGGGCCATACCGAAGACCCCGACCACAGCAGCCCCGTAACCGATATCTGCGCCGATCGACTCGGCCAGCGGGCTGAACGCGGTAACGGCGATGCGCAGCGTGAGCGCAGACATGACAATAGCGGTGAGGACCAGCAGCCTGCCTTCGAGCAATGCGCGCCGCCGCCGCTGGACCAGCACGGATTCCCGGAGAGTCACAGATTCGGAGCGGGTCGTAGTCACCGCGAAATCATAGGATGACCGGATGAAGAAGGGCAACCGCTGTGTTGGGCGGTACGCTATCGAGGTGCAAACCGTCCGCCGCACCAGCCTCATAGCCCAGGTCACCGAGCAGCTGCGGATCGAAATCCGATCCGGCCGATGGCCGATCGGCTCTCGAATTCCCACCGAACCTGAGCTCACCGAACTCACCGGCACCGGCCGCAATACTGTGCGCGAAGCTGTCCAGGCCCTGGTGCACGCGGGCATGCTGGAGCGTCGCCAGGGCTCGGGCACCTATGTGATCGCCGCCTCGGATCTGGGCGGGACCTTGGCGAAGTATTTCGCCGACGCCGAGGAACGCGATGTGCTGGAACTGCGCCTCGCGCTGGACACCACCGCCGCCGCGCTGGCGGCGCGCCGCCGCGACGACACCGATATCGCCACTCTGCTACACCTGCTCGACGAACGTGCCGAAGGATGGGGTCAGGACCCGGATACCGCGATCGAAGCGGATGTCCAGTTGCACCGCGCGATCGTCGTCGCGAGTCATAACGCTGTCTATCTCGAGTTCTACGATTCGCTGCTGCCTATCATCAAAGAGGTCATCCTCGCCCGGGCAACGAAGTCCGACGACTCCTATCCGGCGCAGCACGCGGCCCTGGTGCAGGCGGTGATCGACGGCGATTCCGAACGCGCCGCCTCGACCACCCGATGCTTCCTCAACTCCCTGATCGCGGAATACCCGGACATGCGATGAAGTGCGCACCTCGGCGCGTAACCAGGCGGTCGACGCGTAACCGAGTGGTCCGTAACCAAGTGGTCACTAACTCGACTCGCGCGTAGTGAGACCGATTTGCCCGGAATGTCACCGGAGGCCACAGGGACGCAATAACCGGCTCATACCTTGATCTCGACCGTCATTCAGGAACTCGACAGCCGCCGTCGGCAACGACGCCGCGATGAAGGTCGGTCGAGTCCGATCGAGAGGATGTGCCGATGACCGCCGTCGCAGCCACCGGCCCAGAGCTACAGACACCGACGTTTCACCACCAGAAACGCGGGCGCTGGCTCAACCACTGGGAGCCGGACAACGAACAGTTCTGGGAGTCCGGCGGCAAGCTGACCGCTCGCAAGAACCTGTTCTTCTCCGTCTTCGCGGAGAATCTCGGCTTCAGTATCTGGGTGATCTGGGGCAGCGTGGTCACCGCGATGGGTCCGGCTGGATTCGACTTTCTCGCAGGCCTCGGGAAGGGAAACCCGACCGCGGTGAGCAACGCCCTGCTGCTCACCTCGACCCCGACCCTGGTCGGCGCCATGCTACGGGTTCCGTACACCTTCGCGATCCCGAAGTTCGGCGGACGAGCGTTCACCGCGTTCAGCGCGGGCATGCTGCTATTCCCCACACTCGGCTTGGCCTACTTCGTGAACCAGCCGGAAACACCCATGTGGGTATTCATGATCCTCGCCGCACTGGCCGGTGTCGGCGGCGGCAACTTCTCCTCCTCGATGGCCAACATCAACTTCTTCTTCCCTGAGGGCAAGAAGGGTGCGGCGCTCGGCATCAACGCCGCGGGCGGGAACATGGGCGTCGCGCAGACCCAGCTGCTTTTGCCGCTGGTGATCACGCTCGGCACGCACCTCATGGCCAAGGACGCGGGCGGCTACCGGTTCGGCATCACGCTCGCGGTGCTGGTCTGGGTACCGTTCATCCTGGCCGCGGTATTCGGCGCGCTGCGGTACATGGACAGCATCAGCCACGCCCAGTCCGACGGACAATCCTACAAACTGGCCCTGACCAACCGGCACACCTGGATCATGGCATTCCTCTACATCGGCACCTTCGGCTCGTTCATCGGCTTCTCGTTCGCGTTCCCGACGCTGCTCAAGGCCAACTTCCCCGACCTGGTCGAGATCGGCTGGATGAGCACACTCGGTAACCTGGCCTTCCTCGGCGCGTTCGTCGGTTCGTTCAGCCGCCCGTTCGGCGGGTGGATCGGCGACCGCGTCGGCGGCGCGAAGATCACCATGTCTGTCTTCGGTGGTATGGCGCTGGGCATCGCGCTCATCATGGCATCACTTTCAGTGAAGAGCTTCCCGCTGTACCTGATCTCGTTCCTGCTGCTGTTCGTACTGACCGGGATCGGCAACGGTTCGGCCTATCGAATGATCCCGATGATCTTCAGCGCGGAGACCAAACGACGTGCCATGGAAAGCGGTCAGGACCCGGCGGAGACAACCGCCTCAGCCAAGCGCCAGGCGGGTGCCGCGATCGGCGTCATCGGCGCGGTAGGCGCGGGCGGCGGCTGGCTATTGCAGCAGGCGCTCCGGTTGTCCAACATCCACTTCGGCAGCATGGCGCCCGCCTTCTGGGGGTATGCGGCGGCCTTCCTGGTCATGGGTGGCGTTACCTGGTGGTTCTACCTGCGGTCTTCCTTCGTGGTCGAACGCGTGCCCTCGCTGGCGTACGCGAACGTCTGACCGCTCCCGGTGTCCCGTGGTCGCGAGGCCACGGGACACCGCATACCGCCCACCGCACTCTCCGCAGGTGGCGCACCTATCAGACCGAACTCGCGCCAGGTGAATGCGCTCGCGACTGGGCGTACTGTAAGCCGATGCCCGCCGACAAGGTACTCTCCCCGGTGGACAGCACGACACCGCCTGTCGCGGGTCCGCGCAGGTTTCTGGGTCCGTTCGCCCGCTGGCCACGCACTGCGGATGCCGCGCTCGCCGTGGCGGCGTTCTTGGTAGCGCTGTTCGTAGTCGACGCACCCGGCGACGCCGTGGCCGTCCGTCCGCTCGCCGAGATCGTGAATCCCGCCGTGCTGGTCCTCGCGATGGGCAATGCCGTGCTGTACTGGCGGCGACGCGCACCGTTGAACGTGCTCTGCACGGTACTGCTCGGGTGGGCAGTGCTGCTCATGACCGGATATTCGCATCTCGGCCCGGCCGTTCTCATAGCCCTGTACAGCATGGGCCGTTACGGGACTGTGAATCGCTGGTACCCTGCGGGCGTCGCCGCGGTCGTCGCACTGCTCATCGTCGACGGCCTCGATGAACCTGCCCCGTGGTGGCAGGAGACCCTCTTCGGCGGCATCTTCCTTTTCGGCGCGTGGGACATCGGGTACATGCTCCGATTGCGCACCGAGCGCACCGCCCGGCTGCTGAGCGACCGCGCTGCCGAAGCCGATCGGATAGTCGCCGAGGAGCGGACCCGTATCGCGCGCGAGCTGCACGATGTGGTCGCCCATCGGGTGAGTGTGATGACTGTGCAGGCCGGTGCGGCGAAGACCATCGCTACCCGTGACCTCGACGCCGCCGTGCGGGCCATGGGAGCAGTAGAAGAAGCGGGTCGCCAGGCACTGGCCGAGATGCGGCATCTGCTCGGCGTGCTGCGGCCCGAAGCCGAGCTCGGTCCACAGCCCGGCCTCGCCGATCTGCCACGGCTCGTCGAACAGATTCGCGGCGCGGGTGTGCGTGTGTCGCTGGCGACAGACAGGTTGCCCACCGCGCCGCCCGCGCAGGTGAATCTGTTCGCCTACCGCATTGTCCAAGAGGCACTCACCAACGTGCTCAAGCATGCTGGTCCGGGCACGCACGCGCAGGCACGGCTCAGCATCGAACGCAACGCCATCGCCATCGAGGTGCTCGACGACGGACGCGGCACCACCGCGTCCGTATCGACGCTCACGCTACCGGAGTCAGGTGGTCACGGAATTATCGGAATGCGTGAGCGCGCGTTGCTGTTGGGTGGGAGCCTCGAGGCGGGGCCGCGTGCGCAAGGAGGGTTCCGAGTGGTCGCTCAGCTGCCGATCGGAGACGAGTCGGTATGAGTGTTTGCGGGCTCATTGCCGACGACCAAGCTTCAGCCCGTAATGGTTTCGCCTTGACCCTGGGCATTCCCGACGATATCGAGGTGGTCACCGTTGCCTACGGCGTCGGCAATGCGGAGATCGCCGACCAGCTCTGCTACCAGAGCGGACTCGTCCGACCAAGCGACCACGACATCGGGCACTGCCCGACAGCGGTCAATGCGGTAGATGTACGCCGTCACGAACTTCCGTGACGGTCCGTGTGATCATCTGCTGCAAGGTGGCGGTGACCCGTTCGCTGGTAGTGGGTTTGCGGGTCAACGTGTGCGTTCCGAAAGTAACGTAGCGCCCGTCATCGGCGGCATCATTGAGTTGGAAGTCATTGCGGCCGTGAATATGCCGGTTGTCCACGCTGCCCATCGGGTAGACACCGACATGGCAGAGCATCGTCATCGTACGAGTGAAGAAATTCTCGAACTCCTCCCGTGGTGTCGGACGCCAGGCGTCACGGACCGGTGGCCGGGGCTGCTCCAATTCCTCAGCCGATACCTGGATTCGCCTCCCCTGCCCCGCAGCGCGACTCGGGAGCACATCCACCACCGCCTGCGCTACCGCACCGGCGGGCAGCAAGGCCAACAGCACATCACCGCCCTGCTCGTGGTTCGGTCCCGGTTCCTGCACCGCGATCGCGCCGTGCTCGTAGTGCACTCCGGCATGCGCACGCACCTTGCGATCCCGGCGAACACCGACGAACCCGGCCAGTTCCACCCGTGCCTCCGGGGCCAGCAGCACCTCGACCGCGCGCAGCAGATCATCGTCGATACGCGGGTGCAGCGAGCGGGCCGCCGCTCGACGCAACCGGAGACTCTCCGAACGGAACTCGGTGGTGTGCTGGTGGCGCAACGGATAGGGCAGCACGTCCCTGCCAGTGGACTCCCACAGGGTCCGGAATTCGAGCGCGGTGAACCGCCAGCTCGGCATCGCTGTCATCGGAAGTATCCTTGTCCTGTCCGGTTACTCGCCGATGACCGGCGGCGTAGTTTTCGGCAGATTGCCCAGCCCGGTGAGTTCATCGCCGTGTTCCTGAGTGATCAAATAGTCCGGAACACCCTTGCTGGATTCGTCATCGGATCTACCGCCGCGCGTACCGGGCGCTATACCACCCGGCATGCCGCCCATTCCGGGGCGACCCGTCGCGGTCCCCGCCCGCGCGGCCGTCGCGGCCGGTCCGGAAGGAAGTGTCGCGCCAGGAAGCGAACGTCCCTGAGGCGGCGCCGAGGCACCTGATCCGCCGTAACCGCCGAATCCGCCGTAACTTCCTTGGCCTCCGGTTCCGCCGTAACTTCCCTGGCCTCCGAGACTGCCATGAGTTCCTTGGCCTCCGGAACTGCCGAGACCACCCAGCGTACGAAGTTCCGGGCTACCGGAAGTACTCGGCGTGGGGGCCGAGGCGGAAGTGGTAGAAGCCTGAGTTGTGGACGAGGGATCAGCGAGAGCCCGCTGTGGCGTGTCGGCTGGTTCGTCCGCAGCCTGCTGAACGTCTGATGAAGTAATCGAATTATCTTGGGCGGCACTAATTTCCGTGTCGATAGTTCGAGGTCCCGATAGGCTCGCGCCGCCGGTACCGGCGCCGAGGCCACCGACACTGCTACCGCCGGTACCGGAGCCACCCGCTCCTATACCACCGATACCGCCGGTGCCGCCGTCGGGATTCATGCTCAACGCCGGGCGGGGTATCAAGGGGACATCGGTATCGGATTCCATGACGACCGGGGCGTATACAGTGCGCAGCACCCGCAATGCCTCGGTTTTCGCGTTGTACTCGGCGACATCGTCATTGCGCCATCCGCGGCCGGCGATGAAACCGCGGAAGTTGTCCAGACCGCTGCGATGCTCCGGGGCATGTGGGACCAATTGTTTGGTCGGCGTCAAGCCGGTCTGTAATTCGTCCAGCTTATTGCTGGTCAACCGAGCCGCTTTCGAGACTTGCGCGCCCTCGGCAGCATAGTCGCGGACTGCGCTCGCCGCCGCGTCTCTTGCTGCACCCCGCCACACGCTCGTATCGGTGGCCTTGTCCATGGCCCGGAGAAAGCCGTCCAGCGACTCCTGGTGCCCGGTGCCGATATTCTTCCACGCGGCCGCCAAGTCACTGACCACGGCCAGATCGATCCGATCGACCTTACCGCGCAGCGTGGCGATGTCGTACCTTTCGAACTCGTCGGCGTCGAGCACTTCCCTCGGCCGGAACTCGCCCTGAAAACCGATATCGGCCAACTGGCTTCGCACACCATCACGCTGCCGGTTGTATATGTCCTGCACCGCGAACGGATCGATCTCGGGTTGCAGCTGTTCACCGGAAATCCAGTTGGTGATACTGCGGAGCATCGCCGAACCCATCTCGCCTGGGTCGAAGATCTCCATACGGCTATACGGGTTACCCATCAGTCCACCTGCTCGGTGGCATACGCCAACCGGTCGGCGTTCTCGATATCCTGGCCGGTGATGCGCTTGAACGAGATCGCCATGACCTCACGCATATTCTTCACGACCTCGATATGCTCGAGGAGGATATTCTCAATCGAATTCTCCTCACCAGCGGCCTGCTTCAGAAACTTCCTCGCCAGATCATCCGCCATCTTGAAATCTCCGAAGCCGGAAACATTCTTGGTCCTCTGCGCAGCCTCGAGGATGCGGAATAGTTGGGCAATCCGCTCTTCACACGCTTCGGCGCAGAGATACGCAGTCCTCTCGTCATCGAGATAGAGTTCCCCCGCACGCGCTTGTCCCGCCAGCTGCCGCCGAACCAGGGCATTGCCCTCGCTCATGACACCCCCCTCCCGCTACTCCGGAAATACCGGCACAATAAAATTTCCTATACGATCCAGAACTATACAAGGATCTTCCCGCTCGCCGGTGATCGGCTTATTCGATACCCGCAGTTGAATCGCCCCCTGACGCGCCGGGAACACGATATCGCAGAGCAGATCCTTCGACGCACCCTCGACCTTGAACCGCCGACCCTGCCGGCCCGCCATCGTGACGTCCTCGAATTCCACATTCCCGGGCTTGCTCTCGAACTCCGCCACAGTGCGGCCGGTCGAGAACACCGTGATGAAATATCGTGGACCTTCCCAGCCACAGATCTCCCAGCCGGACTCCAGCCTCCTGCCAAGGATTCCGGGCACTTCGGTCGCCGGATCGACCCCCGCCGCCCGCAACGCCTCATCCGGAATCCCCGTGCACGGGTCGAACAGCTTCGCGGTCGCGGCAGTACTCGTAGCAGGCGAGCCACCACTTGTGGTCTCACTACAGCCCGCAACGCCAGGAACAAGTAGAAAAGCCATTATCGGCAACAAAATTCGGCGAACCATCCCCACCCTTTCGGCCCGTAACGACGCAGGCTGCGCCAACGGTAACAGACAACTATCGAGAACTCACCTCCTCCAGACACCGGCAGCACACCGCGCACCGGCAGCGCACACGACGAAATACCAGCGGCAGCCGGACGTCGTACCGGCACCTACAGTTCGACACCCGACACGAACGCGGTCACCGCCGACCAGGCCGCGAGCTCATGTGCCCGCGTCCGCGTAGGCGGGCGTGAGCGCGGTTGACGCACTTCTGCGAGGGCGGCTTGCGGCGTCCCTTGTACGGGGTCAGCACCCCGTCCGATCCCTGGTACCCCTTGTCTGCCAACGTGTTCAGTCGGCGTCGCGTAGTTCGCGCAGGACACGATCGAATCCGGCGGCGATATCACGGTAGGTCTCACCGTTCAGAGCACCAGGCGCACCATATCGGCGGTGCGCGCGAGCCCAGGGAAGGCGTGCGGTGTCGAACGGGGGTGCAGGGTATGCACAATGAGCCGGAATATGATCGCCCGCAACAACATCTGCGGCCATTCCGGCAAATCAGCCCATCGTTCCAGCAGCCCGTCGTCCGCGCCTCCCCAAGCCAGCGCATCCACCACGATGACCGCCGCCGCCCACGGCGCGGGGCGCCAGTACGGTGTGATGTCGGCGAGACCGGGGATCTGGGCACCGACGAACAGGACCGTGCCGAACAGATCGCCGTGCACCAGTTGTGGCTGGGTCCGCACCGGCTTACGGAGCGTAGCCAGCTGACCGATCAGTTCGAGGCCGCGGCGAGCGTCCGGTGAGGACGACAGCTGCGCACCGCCCGCGCGTAGGCTTCGCAGCGGCACCGTCTCCCAGGCCGCACGGTCCGCGGCGACGAATACATCCGTATCCGCCCAGGGCGCGACCGGCGGTTGCGCGAGAAAACGTGGCCGCTCCAGCGCCGCTGTAGCCTGATGCAGTCGCACCGATATCGAGACTACTTCATCGTGCCGCGGCTCCGGAGCGCCCTCCAGATAGGTGTCCGCACGCCAACCGGACACCACGTAGCGGCCGTCGGTCGCCCGCACCGGCCGGGCCAGCCGCAGCCCGTCCACCCGCAATGACTCGCGAACGTTGGCCGACCACGCCGCACGCGCGTGATCGGAAACCGGGCTGAGTACCACATCGCCGAAGCGCCAGCCGCCTTCCCAGTTGCCGAGCGCCACCGGGGTCACTTCACGTAGACCGAACGTAGCGCGCACATGCTCGGGAGGTTCCACAGAAGTCACGACCGTACCGTATGCCGGGTCCGATTCGACGAGCCGACGGCACGCCGTACGGCGCCCTGTTTTGTGACTCACTTCCCACTGCCCGATGCCGAATTACCTCGGCGGCATCAATACACCGGCAAGGAGCGGTCGATCTGGTTGGCCCAGGCGATCACGCCGCCCTGCAGATGGGCGGCGTCGGAGAAACCGGCGCGCTTGAGCGCGGCCAGCGCCTCAGCGGAGCGCACACCGGTCTTGCAGTGCAGCACGATCGAGCGGTTCTGCGGCAGCTCGGCCAACGCATCGCCGGACAGGATGCGGTCTTTCGGGATCAGCCTGGCACCCTCGATATGCACGATGTCCCATTCGACCGGCTCACGCACGTCGATCAGCTCGATCTCCTTGCCCGCGTCGAGCAACTCCTTGAGCTCATGCGCGGTGATGGTAGACCCGACCGCGGCCGCCTGGCCCTCCTCGGACACCACACCACAGAATGCCTCGTAGTCGATCAGCTCGGTGATCGGCTGACGCTCCGGATCACGGCGCAGCGCGATGGTCCGGTAGTTCATATCCAATGCGTCGTACACCATCAGTCTGCCCAGCAGCGGCTCACCGATACCGGTGATCAACTTGATCGCCTCGGTGACCATCACCGAACCGATCGATGCGCACAACACACCGAGCACACCGCCCTCAGCGCAGGAGGGCACCATACCGGGTGGCGGGGCCTCCGGGTACAAGTCGCGGTAGTTGATGCCGCGACCGTCCGGCGCATCCTCCCAGAAGATCGAGACCTGTCCTTCGAAGCGGTAGATCGAACCCCACACATAGGGCTTGCCCGCCAGTACCGCGGCATCGTTGACCAGGTAGCGAGTGGCGAAGTTGTCGGTACCGTCGACGATCAGGTCGTATCGAGCGAACAACTCGACCGCGTTCTCGGGTTCCAATCGGATCTTGTGCAACCGTACGTCGATGCCGGAGTTGATCTCCAGGATGGAGTCGCGCGCGCTATCGGCCTTCGAACGGCCGATATCGGATTCGCCGTGGATGATCTGACGCTGCAGGTTGGACGCATCCACCTCGTCGAACTCGACGATGCCGAGAGTGCCGACACCCGCGGCGGCCAGGTACAGCAGCGCAGGTGATCCGAGCCCGCCCGCACCGATGACCAGCACCTTGGCATTCTTCAAACGCTTCTGCCCATCCACCCCGAGATCCGGGATGATCAGGTGGCGGCTGTAGCGGGCAACCTCATCCCTGGTCAGTTCCTCGGCCGGCTCGACAAGTGGCGGCAGGGACTTGGGTGATGACACGTCCAGGACTCCTCGAATCGCTTGGCCGATCGCTACCGGCGGTGTGGCGCCCTCCGCGGGCCGCTCTAGTACAACACCGGCGATCGGACCGTTCTTCCCGCACCATCGTCACGTATCGGCGACCGCCCTACCCGCGCGGGTAGGGCCAGGGATTGAAATGGCAACGCTTGCCATTCATCGGCACAACGCCGTTCGGATCCAACTCCGCGATGTCGTCGTTCTTCGTGCCGAAGGTCTGCTGCATCATCACCGGCGCGAGCCCGCCATCGGTCTCACACGGCTGATGCTGGTGGTAGCCGATGGCATGGCCGACCTCATGGTTGACCAGGTACTGCCGATACGACCCGATATCTCCCTCGAAAGCCAGCGCGCCCCGCACCCAGCGGGCCTCGGAGAGCACCACCCGGTGGTTGTCGGCGTTGTAACAGGAGGTATCGATCGGGATATCGAAGCCGCATTCTGTGCGACTCGAGTCCTGCGAGGTGAGCGAGATGCGGAAGTCCACTTT
The DNA here is from genome assembly GCF_056629435.1 of Nocardia sp. TBRC8007. Taxonomy (NCBI): domain Bacteria; kingdom Bacillati; phylum Actinomycetota; class Actinomycetes; order Mycobacteriales; family Nocardiaceae; genus Nocardia; species Nocardia sp. TBRC8007. The sequence continues at coordinate 28,671 of NZ_JBWSOR010000004.1, forward strand.
CCCTTGGTCCACCCGGCGGAACGCGAACTTGTGGTCGTGCACCCAGCTCTTCGGGTTGGCGAGGGTGGAATCGATCATGGCGGTCACGGCTTGGTCGCCACCGATACCCGAGGTGTCCATACCGTCCTCGATCTCCACCGTATAGCGGAATACGCTGTCGGTTCCTATGCCGACCTTCGCGGTGGTTCCCGGTACCACACGCCAGGTACCCGGACCGTTCTCGGTGAAGGGGCCGCCAGCGGGCAGTGCCCCGATGGCCAGATCCGCTGGAAAGTGCCCGTCTCCCGGCGGGCCGTCGATGATACCCGCGACCGCGGCGCGTGGATCGAGTTGTTCCTGGCCGGACACCGGGCCGACCGCATCTCCGGTGCCGATGGCGCGGAACGCTTCCACGACTACCAGGGCGGTGATCACGACCAGTATCGGAAGCGCATAGGCTCGCCAGCCGTAGGTCGAGACGAACCTGCCGAGCGCACTTTGCTTCTTGGCGTCCCGCTCCGGGCGTCCTCTGGTTCTGCCCTCATTCGGAGCAATGGGATCCCAGCGGGCGCGCAATGGCTGGTGGGATCGGTCGGCTTTACCAGAATAACGGCCCAGCTCATCGCCGATCGCACCTACGTCTCGATCACGTTGGCGCGAGGGGGTATCGGGGCGGCGCGCGGGGCGCTCGCCGACTGCGGTGCGCTTCTGCTTCCGTGCGGGAGGGCCGAACGATTCGGGACTGGCCACCGGCCACTCGACCGCACCGGCGCGAACCGTCCTCTTGGATCGCGTCTCGGGCCCGGTTCTCGCCATGCGATCCGACTTTACGGAACCGAACAGACCCGAGCCAGTCGGACTGCTCGCACCGCTTCCGACCCCGTGCGGGCCTTCCGGTCGGTCACGCGCCAGCAGCTCATGGCGGCCGCTCGCCCCTTATGAGCACACGGCCGGCAAGCGCATACCACGCGGTGATTCGTCCCAGGGAAGCGCAGTTACCCGACCCCACTCCGCAAACCGATGACAACCGAGTATCGTGCATGGGACAGCCCGGTGCACACCCCTTCTTGCCGGGGAATCGACTGGAAGAGCCGACAATGACTCACCTGGTGGACCGGATGTTGTCCCGCAGATCGTCGTCCGAGGCCGCGGCACCTGCCAAACGCGGTACCAGGCTTCCGCGCGACGAACGACGTCAACAGCTGCTCACGGCGGCAAGCGAAGTCTTCGTACAGCGCGGCTACCACGCTGCGGGCATGGACGAGATCTCGCACTGCGCCGGAGTGAGTAAGCCGGTGCTGTACCAACACTTCAGCAGCAAACTGGAGCTCTACGTCGCGGTGCTGCAGAATTATGTGGACATGCTGGTCTCCAGCGTGCGCCAGGCGCTGCGATCGACCACCGACAACAGGCAGCGCGTGCGCGCGGCGGTGCAGGCGTACTTCGATTTCGTGGACAATGAGATGCAAGGTTTCCGCCTGGTATTCGAGTCCGACCTGACCAGTGAGCCGCAGGTGCAGCGCCGGGTCGAGCAGGCTACCGAGGCGTGTGTGGACGCGGTCTTCGACGTGGTGGCGCGCGACTCAGGCCTGGATCCCTATCGCGCACGCATCTTGGCGGTCGGATTGGTGGGCGCGAGCCAGTTCACTGCACGCTACTGGCTGGAGGCCGACCGGCCGATCCCCAAAGAGGACGCGGTCGACACCACCGTCTCGCTCGCATGGGGCGGTCTGAAGCACGTGCCGCTGCATCCGATCGCCTGAACGGGCACGACGCCAAGGGACGTAACGCCGGAAGACACAACACAGACGAGCCCCTGCCCCCGGATGATCCGAGAGCAGGGGCTCGTCGTATGCGAGCGGTGATCGGGATCAGACCGCAGCGAAACCGACGCGACCGCCTGCGGACGAGCCGATCTCGACGTAGGCGATCTTCGAAGCCTGGATCAAGAACTTGCGGTCCTTCTCATCGGAGAGCGACAAGACCCCACCGTCACTACCGAGCGCGCCGGACACCAACGCCTCGACCTCGTCCTGGGTCTGCGAGCTGGTAATCACCAGCTCGCGCGGGCTATCCGAAATACCGATCTTGACCTCCACGGCCAACCTCCGAAATCTGAGAGTCCTGTGCTGTCGGATCCAGGCTAATGCCAGGACACCCCGGCGCGTATTCAGGCCGTGCAGCGAGTGCCCCAGCAGCGTCGACCGGCCTCTCCTGGCAGGTTCGGCGATTCCAGCTCGCACGAGTCACTCATCCCCACGGAACTACGTGATCAGCCGTCACATCCGGCCAACGGCGACCATATCCGCAGGGCAGCCGGTGGCGCTCGGGTCCGTCAGATACCGAGTACCATCATGCGTTCAGCATGGCTGTCCTGCATCCGCTCGAACAGCGCGGCGACACCGTTGAGATCGCCGGTGGCGGTCAGAACCAGTTCGGTGAGCTCATCTCGCTGAGCCATGACGTACTGGGCCTGGGTGATCGCCTCACCGAGCAGCCGCCTGCCCCACAGTCTGAGGCGGTCGCGTTCGGAACGGCTCACGGCGACCGCCCGGCGCACCTCCTCGACAACGAATTCCGAATGCCTGGTCTCGGCGAGCACATTACGGACCACCGCGGCGACGTCGGGAGACAATGCCCCCGCGATCTCGGTGTAGAAGTCCGCGGCGATACCGTCGCCGACATAGAACTTCACCATCGATTCCAGCCATGTCGAGGGATCGGTCGACGCGTGGAAATCGTCCAGCGCTCGCACGAACGGCGCCATGGCATCGAAAATATCGGCGCCCCGAGCGGCCAGCGCGGACCGGAGCGTGGTGAAGTGCCCCATCTCGGCCGCGGCCATCTTCGCCACCGCCGCTTTACCCCGGAGAGTCGGTGACAGCTTGGCCTCTTCGGCCAACCGGTAGAACGCGGAGATCTCGCCATAGGCGAGCACCGCGAACAGATCGGTCACACCGGGATGCTCCGCGGGGATGAAGAAGGCTGCTGGGTCGGTCGGCGAAACACCTAGCGCGGCAGGTGACTGTACTCCCATACGAACCAGACTAATACTCGGCGTGGCTTGTCCGGTTCAACCGAGCACTTCCCCGAGTAACCGCATGTCGTGTCGCGCACCGCGCAGAAGACACCGCGCGAACAGAGAACCTGTGATGGGAAATGCCTACTCCAGCGCCGCACCCACCACCACCTGAACGGCCAGAGCCTGGCGCCCGGTGAGGCTATGGTCGACCGGTGCGGCGACATGGCCGTCACCACGGTGTTCACGGAATAAGGTGCTCAACTACCACTGCACCATATCGGGATGGAATCCCGCGAAAGTCGCCTCGACCGCCATAGGGGCACTGCGATGAATTGCCATGTGCCACAGCGCGCGTCGCAGCCTTGGATAAGGAAGCGCGCTTCGATTTCCCAATATCCGTGCTATCTTGCCGCAGCGGCAATTCGAGGGAAGAACAATATCACGCTACAATCACTGCGAACAGCGGAAGTTTCGCTCGACGGAGTTGCCTGAATGCCACGCTCACGCACCACAGGGCGCCGCTACGGCCGCTGACCGATTTCGGGTCCGAAGTTTCGCTGAACAGGAAAATGTGCGCGCACCAGATCCGCGTCACCACTGCGCCGCGCCGATGTCTTACGAGGTAGTCGCCGTTTCATCCGGCAGGCACCCGGCATCCGGAGCGTGGCCGGGTGAATATCGCTTGCGGAGCCGTGGTCGTCGCGGACCACCCGGTCCGCCCCACCTTGTGCGCGCTGGACGTGATGACGAGGAAGGCACGAACCTGAGTAAGATCACAGTCGACCAGGAACCGGGACTGGCGGATACTCTGTTGACCGCCGAACTGGACGCAACACATACCGCCCCGACTTTCGCTGAATTGGGCGTGCGGACCGAAATCGTGCGCGCACTCGACGAGATCGGTATCGAACACACTTTCGCTATTCAGGAACTCACCCTTCCGCTAGCGCTCACCGGGGAGGATCTCATCGGTCAGGCCCGTACCGGAATGGGTAAAACCTTCGGTTTCGGAGTGCCGCTGTTACATCGGATCTCGACCGCCGACTCCGGCACACCGCCGCTGGACGGCACGCCGCGTGCGCTGATCATCGTGCCGACGCGGGAACTGTGCGTCCAGGTCACCGAGGACCTACAGAACGCGGGCAAGTACCTGTCCGGGTATCGAGGGCCGCTGCGCGTCGCTTCTATTTACGGCGGGCGCCCCTACGAGGCACAGATCGAAGCGCTGCGGGAGGGGGTAGACCTGGTGGTCGGCACCCCGGGACGACTACTCGACCTCGCCGACCAACAGCACCTGATCCTCGGCAAGATCGGGGTGCTCGTGCTCGACGAGGCCGATGAGATGCTCGACCTGGGTTTCCTACCGGACATCGAACGAATTCTCGGGATGGTGCCGGACAAGCGTCAGACCATGCTGTTCTCCGCGACCATGCCAGGGCCGATCATCACACTGGCCCGCACCTTCTTGACTCGTCCGACGCATATCCGAGCCGAAGAACCGCACGATTCCGCAGTGCACGACCGCACCACCCAGTTCGTCTATCGCGCTCACGCCTTGGACAAAAGCGAGCTGATCGCGCGGATACTGCAAGCCGAGGGCCGCGGAGCCACCATGATCTTCACGCGTACCAAACGCACCGCGCAGAAAGTCTCCGACGAGTTGGCCGAGCGAGGGTTCGCGGTAGGCGCGGTGCACGGCGACCTCGGGCAGATCGCCCGCGAGAAGGCGCTCGCCAAGTTCCGTAAGGGCACCATCGACGTGCTGGTCGCGACCGATGTCGCGGCGCGCGGCATCGACATCGATGACGTCACCCATGTGATCAACTATCAGTGTCCGGAAGACGAGAAGACCTACGTGCACCGGATCGGCCGTACCGGCAGGGCCGGACGCACCGGCGTAGCGGTGACTCTGATCGACTGGGACGAACTCAACCGATGGTCGGCGATAGACAGCGCACTCGCGCTCGGCATCCCCGAGCCCGTCGAGACCTATTCGCGCTCGGCGCACCTGTACTCGGACCTGACCATTCCGGAGAGTGTGACCGGTGTGGTGCGCAAGCCCGAGCCGCGACGCGACGCGGACGCGGTCGTCGTCGAACGTCCCGAACGCACCCCACGCCAGCGCACTCGCAGGCGCACCCGCGGCGGTAAACCGGTCGACGACACCCAAGCCGTTACCGACGCCCCCTACGACACCGACCCCGCCGGCGATACCGCCTCCACCGCTGAGGCGGCCCAGCAGTCCACAGCGCAGACACCCCCTGACTCCGACCGACCCGCACGGCGCAGGCGCAGGCGGCGCAAGACCACGGCCGGTGAAACCTCCGCCGTGGACACCGCGAGCGCGTCCTCGACTACGGCTGCCGCATCGGCCTGATCATCCGGATCCGATAGTCTCGCACCCGTGCTCGCACCCGAGCGGCGAACGCGCGCCGATATCATCTCCGCAGTGGCGATCGCGGTTCTCGTGCTGGTCGCGGGGATCGTGACGTGGCTGCATTCAGACGCACGCGGCACCGAATCAATCGTCGCGGCGACCCCTGTGCCGACCCCGATCACCGCCGACCGATTGCCGACCGCGCTGCGCGAACTGTGGCACGCCCCGGATGCGATGAGCGCGCGAGCACTCGTCGCGGGCGGCGTCGTGGTGACCGGTGACAATGGCACCGTTACCGGCCGTGATCCACATACCGGCGCCCAGTTGTGGAAATACCAGCGCAACATGCCCCTGTGCGGAGTCGAGAGTCAATACGGCACAGTAGTCGCGGTGTACCGTGACCAGCGCGGTTGCAGCCAGGCCACCTTGTTGTCCGCCGACAGTGGCGCCCGGCGCACCGCGCGCAGCAGCTATATGGATCCGAGTGTGCGGTTGTCCGCCGACGGCACCTACTTCCTGGCGCAGGGGCGGCACAGGCTGGAGATGTGGCGCTCGGATCTGGTCCGCACCCTGGAGTACGGCTTCGTCGATGCTCCGGTGAACGTAAGAACCCAACCACGCTCGGGCTGCACACTGCTGTCGTCGAGCTCCAGCCCGTCCCAGCTTGCTGTACTCGAACGCTGTCCCGACGACCCAGCCGACCGGCTCACCGTGCTCGATCCGGTTCCGAAGGACAACACCGTGCCGGAGGAATACGGCTCGCACGTATTGACCGGCCCTGGAATGGATTCCGCCGACGCCAAGGTGGTCGCGGTGTCCGATAGCCGAATCGTGTTGTATTTCCCCGGTACGACCGTGAACGCGCAGCCGCTGCCGCCGCGACTCGCCGTTTACGACGGAAACGGCAACCCCGTCGCGCTGCATAATCTTTCCGCACCGCTGAGCCAGGACACCATAACCACCCAGATCGGCTCGGCTTACCTGGTCTTCACCGGTAACAGCGTGATCGCCTTGAACGGCAGCACATTCGACCCGCTGTGGACCTCGGGCGCAGCACTCGGCGCACCTGCGCTCATGGCGGGCAAACTGTTGCTGCCCACCACCGGTGCTATGGCCTTCCTCGATCCGGCCACAGGAGTCGAGCTCGGGCGCATACCAGTGGATAGGCCCGGTTACGCTGGTGGCGCTATCTCTGTCGCTGTTGTCGGCAATACCGTGCTGGAACTGCGCGACGGGGCGATGCATGCTCTCGGCTGATCCGTCCGAATTCGTCGGTGTCACAGGGATTTTTTCGGTGCCATAGGGATAATGAGAATATGAGCGAAACTGGTTCCACCACATCGACATCCAATTTCAGCACCACGTCTTCCAGCGCGGCTTCTGCCGAAGCGACGTCCTATGACGACCCGGACGCACCGTGGAACCAGGAGTACACCCCCGAAGAGGCTGCCAACTGGAACAAAGGTGTAATACAAGAGTTCCGTGCCAACGGCGGTAAGGTCGGCGGCGCCTACGAAGGTGGCGAACTGATATTGCTCACCACCACCGGGGCCAAGAGCGGCAGTCAGCACGTGGTTCCGCTCACCCTGCTACGGCGCGGCGAAACGCTGTATGTGAGTTCGTTCGTCGAGGACAAATACCCGGCCTGGTACTACAACGTGAAGGCTGATTCCCGCGTTACGGTCGAGTTGGGTTCGACCACCTACCGAGGCACAGCACGGATACTCGAAGGCAGCGCGTACGAGGAGTTCGCGAGCTGGGCGCTGGAGAACAATCCGCTGCTTGCCGAGTGCCAGGCCAAGGTCACACGCCCATTGCCGCTGGTAGTACTCGAACTCGGAGAGCCGATTCAGTCGTAACCCGACCCGATGCGCGCCGTGCCGCACACTCGCGGCCATGATGGGAACCATGTCCGCATCCGATAGTGCCCGGCTGATTCTGCTCCGGCACGGCGAAACCGCCTGGTCCCGCGAACGACGTCATACCAGTCACACCGATCTGCCACTCACTGCGCACGGCGAGCGACAGGCCGAGGCCGCCGGCCGCCTGCTCGTCACGCTGAAATTACGAAATCCACTGGTGCGAGTCAGTCCTCGGCAACGCGCAGCCCGTACCGCAGAGCTGGCCGGGCTCACCGGCGTCGTAGTCGACGACAACCTCGCCGAATGGGACTACGGTGCCTATGAGGGGCTGACCACCCCGCAGATTCGCGAATCCCTCCCAGGCTGGACCGTCTGGACCGACGAGATCCCAGGCGGTGAAACCGCCGCGCACGTGTGCGAGCGAGCGGATCGAGTACTCGCCGCTGTCACGCCCGTGCTTCCGGAACGGGATATCGTACTGGTGGGACATGGACATTTCTCCCGCGTGCTGATCGCCCGCTGGACCGAGTTCGACGTCCGGGAAGGCCGTCGTTTCGCTATGACGACCGGCGCACTGACCATACTCGGCTACGAACACGACACTCGCACTATCCACGCGCACAATTTGGTACCCGATGGAGCGTCACTGTGACTCGAACCACTCGCACCGGCACCGAGACCACTGCTGCCGATCCCAGCGGCCCTGATCCGGCCGTCATCGATCTCGGCACCGCGGTTCTGCGCCGCGTCGTCCCTTCCGATGTGCCCGCATTGGTCGACCTCGTCTACGAGCTAGCCGACTATGAGAAGGCGCGGCACGAGTGCACAGTCACCACTGAACAACTGCACACCGCACTGTTCGGGCCGCTGCCGAAGGTTTTCGCGCACGTGGTGGCAGACGAGATGGGCCTGCTCGGCTGCGCCATCTGGTTTCTCAACTTCTCCACCTGGGACGGTGTGCACGGTATCTATCTCGAAGACCTATACGTCACACCGAAGACCAGGGGTAGAGGCTACGGCAAAGCGCTGCTGGCCGCGCTGGCGAAAGAAGCAGTGGACAATGGCTACAGTCGGATCGCCTGGTCGGTGCTGACCTGGAACAGGCCATCCATCGACTTCTACGAGTCGATCGGCGCCGTAGCGCAAAACGACTGGACAGGCTACCGGCTGACGGGCGCCGCTCTAGGAGAATTGGCCACCAAGGCGCGATAATGCCAGTTCATCACGCATATAGACACACCGACTTCCACCTCGTTCCGCGCACTACAGCCGGGCACTACTCCGGTTCGACCCCGTAGTCCTGGGCCAGCCAGCGAGTAGAGGCCGGGGCGAACAACAGCACGAGCGCGGTGACCGCGACCAGCCCGAGCAGGGTGCCATAAACCGGCTGATGCGAGTCGGTGAGCAACGACCAAGTCACCGGCAACAGCAACAGCTGGGCGAGCACGGCGATGGCGCGCCCCCAGCGTTGCCCGAACAGCAACCCGACACCAGCGGCAAGCACCGCGCCGCCGAGGATGCCGAACCACGCAGCAGTGCCATAGCCGCTGGTCGCGGTCTGGTCATGACCGAGCAGCCCACGCACGATCAATACGACCGCGATTACGACGGCAACCGTCCCTTCGAGCGTCACCAGACCTCCGGCCACCCGCACTGTCATCGGCACACCTGCCGAACCCACAGCCTTGTCGCTCATTGGGGCACCATCCCTTCTGCAGCCCGATTGCTCGAGCAGCCCGATTGCTCGAGCAGAAAGCCTACGACCCGGACAGCCGCGACATGGTCCCGACATACTCCGAAGGGCGCCCCAGGACTCGCGCCTTTCCAGCTGGGCTCGGCGGCCAACTAGGCTGCGAACGTGCGGACCCTCTTGATCGTGAACCCGAACGCCACTGCGACCACGTCGGCGACCCGAGACCTGCTGGCGCACGCGCTGGAGAGCCGCACTCAACTGACCGTCGCGCATACCCAGCATCGCGGTCACGCCGCGGAACTGGCCCAGTGGGCAGCCACCAGCGAGATGGACCTGATCGTCGTGCACGGTGGCGACGGAACGGTCAACGAGACAATCAACGGCTTCCTACCGCTGCCCGAACTAGACGACAACCAAGCCTGGTTACCGCGCCTCGGCGTGATCCCTGGTGGATCGGCGAATGTCTTCGCCCGCGCGCTCGGCATCTCGCCTGATCCGGTCACCGCCACCAACCAGCTCATCGATCTGCTCACGCTGGACGCGGATAGACGTATCGGCCTCGGTGTCGCCGACGACCGCTGGTTCTGCTTCAGCGCAGGTGTCGGACTGGACGCCGACGTATGCGCGGCGATCGATGCCGCCCGCGCCCGCGGCCATAGCGTCACCCCGGCACGTTATGTGCGGACAACTGTGCGGCAATTCTTCCGGGCCAAGCGGAACGATCCGAACGTCCGGGTGGAGATTCCAGGACACGAACCTGTTGATGGAGTTCATTACTCATTCGTTACGAACACCACACCATGGACTTATCTGAACACCACACCGGTACACACCAATCCCGGCACACGGTTCGAAACTGGGCTCGGAGTGTTCGCCATGCGTTCCATGGCCGTGATCCCAACCCTCCTACTCGCCCGTCAGCTCCTCATATCCAACGGAAATCCCAAGTACCGCAAATTATTTCGTGAAGACGATGTCCCCACTGTACGAATCGAATCCAAAGAACCCATCGGCCTGCAAATGGATGGCGACTTCATCGGAAAGCGATACATAGTGGATTTCACGGCGATCCCCGATGTCCTCGCCGTCGTAGCGCCGCAGCCACACTGAACGTGGAATACCGTAAAAAACCTCGTGGTAGTGCTGCAAAATCCAAGTGGAGCGAGTACAAAGGACCGAGCAGGCCTAAGGGCCTTCAGAGCGTGAGCTTCCCCACGGTGCACCGTGTACCTATTGACATCTACGGTGTTCGTGAAAGCATTCACAAGCAACCGTGCGGAAACATTCAAGTCGCACAAGTGAACGAAACATAAACCATAGGCGCCCCTGTGCGGCGCCCAGCAAAGGAGCAGAGGAATGGACTGGCGCCACAAGGCCATCTGTCGCGATGAGGATCCCGAACTGTTTTTCCCGGTGGGTAACAGCGGTCCCGCGCTCGCGCAGATTGCCGATGCCAAGCTGGTCTGCGCTCGCTGTCCGGTAACCGCCGACTGCCTGTCCTGGGCCCTGAAGTCCGGACAAGACGCCGGAGTATGGGGCGGCATGAGCGAGGACGAGCGTCGGGCGCTCAAGCGCCGGAATGCGCGCACCCGCACCCGCACCGCTGTCTGATCAGACGATCGACCTCATCGAGCCGCTCAGCCCGGCTCGATGAACGAATTTCAGCCCGGCACCGCGCGGTGCCGGGCTGTGTTGTCCGGTGACATTGTCGTTGTCCAGTGACATTGTCGTTGTCCGGTGACATTGTCGTTGTCCGGTGACATTGTCCGACAGCGCCTTCAACGGGCCGAGCGGCGTCCAAGCGGGACGCGCAGCACCGCGTCAGTACCGATATCAGCGCCAGGATGCAGACCGATCGACCCACCGAGTTCAGCGGTTACCAGGGTGCGAACGATCTGCAGGCCGAGCCGGTCAGAGGATTCCAGGCTGAATCCGGAAGGCAAGCCACGACCGTTATCGCTGATGATGACGTCCAACCAACGCGCCGAACGTTCGGAACGGATTGTCACCGTGCCCTTTTCGCCGGGATCGAAGGCATGCTCGATAGCGTTTTGCACCAATTCGGTAAGCACCATTACCAACGGGGTCGCCCGTTCAGCGGAGAACACACCGAGCGAACCGGCGCGGCGCACCTTGATGCGCGCGGTATGCACGGTAGCGACGTCGGCCATGATCGGCAGCAGACGGTCGACGACCTCGTCGAGATCGACTTCTTCGTCCACCGACATCGACAGCATCTCGTGCACCGACGCGATCGAGGTAACCCTGCGTACAGACTCGGTGAGCGCGACCTGCGCCTCCTCGTTCTCGGTGCGGCGGGCTTGCAAACGTAGCAGCGCGGCGACGGTTTGCAAATTGTTCTTCACCCGATGATGGATCTCCCGGATGGTGGCATCCTTGCTCAGCAATGCGCGATCGCGGCGCTTGACCTCGGTGACATCACGAACGAGTACAGCGGCGCCGACCAACTCCCCCTGCGGACGCAGGACGAGTGTACGCAACAGTACGGTAGCGCCACGCGCCTCGACCTCCATGCGCCGCCCGGTCCGGCCGGCTAGAGCTGCCTGGATATCGCCGACCACCTCCTGCGCGTCGAATGGGTCGGTGATCAGCGCTCGGGTGGTGGCGGCAAGGTCCTGTCCCGCCAGATCTGCCTGCAAACCCATCCTGTGGTAAGCCGAGAGCGCGTTCGGGCTGGCATACACGACGGTGCCCTCGGTGTCGAGCCGGATGAAGCCGTCTCCCGCACGCGGGCTGGAATGAGTGGCCGCGCGATCTTCGGTAGTAGGGAAGGTGCCTTCAGCGATCATCCGGCACAGGTCGTCGGCACATGCCACATAAGCGATCTCCAGCGTGCTGTGCACTCGAGTACGTCGCAGGTCGGTATCGCGGCTCAGTACCGCGATCACATCGTCGCCACAGCGCACCGGGATGGCCTCGCGGACCACGTGCACCGAGTACGGGTGGTGGACCGCGGAAGCCCCTCCCCCACTGTCGGCTCGTACGACGTCCCCGGTCACCAGGGCGTCGAACACCTGCGGATAGTCGCTGGGCCGAGCTACGGTGCCGACCGAATCCTCCTGGTGCACAGTGGGTGCGGTGGTGGGGCGGCACTGTGCGACGCACACGATATCCGCACCCGCGGTCACTGGACCCACACCGACCCACAACAACAGGTCCGCGAAGGACAGATCGGCCAGCAACTGCCAATCGCCCACCACACGCTGCAAGTGATCCACGGCGACGCCGGGGAGGTCGGTGTGCTCGGCCAACAGCTCACTCAAAGTCGCCATGAGAGGTTATCACCGTAACCGTTCAGGAGATGACTGCGATCAGATGGCCCGCTTTGATAGCGTCGCCCTCTCTGACGCCGAGCGAGGTCACCGTACCGCTGGATTCCGCAACCACCGGGATCTCCATCTTCATCGACTCGAGGATCACCAGGGTGTCACCCTCTTGGACCTCGTCGCCTTCTTGTACAACCACCTGATAGACGACCGAAACCAGCTCGGCGAGCACTTCCTCGGCCATGGCACCCCATTCGTCGGTTGGTCAGTATCCGCTGCGGATACAGCCAACCACACGTGAAACAATGGCCTTCAACCAGAAGGGAGAATACTCATGGGTAAGCGCGGACGTAAAAAGCGGAGCCGTAAGGGCAACGCGGCCAACCACGGCAAGCGACCCAACGCCTGAGCATCGGCTCGACTCGAGCCACGAAGCGGCACGCTGTCCCGGCAGGAAAGCGTGCCGCTCGGCGTTTCACGGACCGGCCGACCGGTCCGTGGTCTCGATCGAACACTCCGTGGCGATGATCGTACGGCGAATTTCGATGGTCAGACGCTCACGTAACGAATCGGGCGCACGATCGCCGCCGCACTTGCGGCTGAGCAGACTCTTGATCTTCTCCTCGATACCGTATGCCTCGATACAGGGGCCGCAATGATCCATATGGTGCCGCAGCCGGCCCCTCGTCGCCTCATCGCACTCGCCGTCCAGCATCAGCCACACATCGGCGAGCACCGCTGCGCAATCCAGCTCCATGTCGGGATCCCGCTCGGTACTCACTGCTTGACCTCCTGGTGCTCCCCCGCCCTATCGAATCCACGCTCGCGCGCCACATCGGCGAGCAAACCCTTCAGTTGTCTACGACCGCGGTGCAGCCGAGACATCACCGTCCCGATGGGGGTGCCCATGATGTCGGCGATCTCTTTGTACTGGAACCCCTCGACGTCCGCGTAATACACCGCCATCCGGAATTCCTCTGGCAATTCTTGGAGCGCGGCCTTGATGTCGTCGTCCGGCAATGCGTCCAACGCCTCGACTTCCGCGGAGCGCAGCCCCTGCGAAGTGTGTTCCGCGGTCGCGGCCAACTGCCAATCAGTGATCTCTTCGGTCGGGTACTGCGCGGGCTGCCGCTGCTTCTTGCGATAAGAATTGATGTACGTGTTGGTCAGAATCCGGTACAGCCAGGCCCGGAGGTTGGTGCCCTCCCGGAACGACTTGAACCCCTGGAATGCCTTGACATATGTTTCCTGGACCAGATCCTCGGCATCCGCCGGGTTCCTGGTCATCCGCAGCGCAGCGCCGTAGAGTTGATCGAGCAGCGGGAGCGCGTCCCGCTCGAACCGCCGCACCAGTTCGACATCGTCGACGGCGGCGACATCGTCGGCCACCACGTCATCGTCGCTCGTCACACTTGTCCCTTCGGTCGCCGTCCCTGCCCAATCTACCGGCAGCGGCATATCGAGCGAGCGGCTACCTGCTGTCGGTGATAAGGGTGTCCATACCGAACAATCGTCGAGCAGTACGGGCACCGGCATCTCCTTTTGGGTCTTCGCTGGGCGTGCGCACGCAGTGGAAGCGTTCGAACGCTGTGTATCGCCTACAACATGCACGGCCCTCGCGGTGTTCCCGTGCCGGGCCAGTTATCCAGCTAGGGTTTCGGCTATGGCGACAGGCTCGACTCCGGCGATCCGGGCAGCGGTCCAGGCTGAGGTGTCCTACCGCGTACACGCCTACCCGCACAATCCGCGCACCGACTCCTACGGCGTCGAAGCGGCCGAGGCGCTCGGCACCGAACTCGGCATCTTAGCCGAGCAGATCTTCAAGACTCTGGTCATCGAACTGTCCACCGGCACGCTCGCTGTGGCCGTGCTCCCGGTGCCGAACAGATTGTCACTCAAAGCTGCCGCCAAGGCGCTGGGTGCGGCGAAGGCAGGCATGGCGGACAAGGCTCGGGCGGAGCGGACAACCGGGTATGTGCTCGGCGGAATCTCCCCGCTGGGCCAGCGCACCCAATTGCCCACCGTGATCGACAACTCGGCACTGTCATGGGACCGAGTGTTGTGTAGCGCCGGGCGACGGGGCCTGGAGATCGAGCTTGCACCAGCCGAACTGATCCGGATGACCGCCGCGGTGACCGCGCCGGTGACATCCGCGTAGCTCAGCTGAATCGACCACGATCTGTGCATTACTGGAAGAACCAGATTCGCCCGACACGAGGAAGTGATGCGAATGTTCGCATACCAGCGTTTACGCACCATGACCGTCGTATTGCTCGGAGCTGTCGTAACTCTCGGTTCGATGACGTTGTTCGCCCCAGCGGTCACCGCCGCACCGGGCACCCCACGGACCGACGGCTTCTCCTTCGAGAAGCAGCACAGTCACGACACTCCGGCCGACCCGAGCGACCAGGAGTGGCAACGGAGGGCCGAGAAGACCGAGAGACTGGGCGGTCGGGTGGCGACCGAGACCATCGACCTCGTCACCGGAGTGATCAAGTGCGGGTTGAATATCGTTACCCCGAGCGTGCGCTGCACGCTGTAGCGCACCAAAGCCGAAGAGTCACAACAGTGGTAGCTGTCCGGCTTCTTCCCGATCCACTACCTGGGCAAGCAGTGCAGGGCCATTGTTACGCACGCTATTGACCAGACTGGACACCGGTCGTGACACGATCCCCTCAATCGTCTCCGCCCCAGGAGCCGACAGCAGACTCGCCGACGCCGGGTGATCCGGATCCAGCCAGGCATCCCAATGCTCACGCGGCAACGGCAACGGCATCCGATCGTGGATCCGGGCCAACTCGCCCAGTGCGTCGGTGGTCACGATGGCGCACGACAGCAGCGGCTCGCTCTCCGGCTCGGCACGATCACGCCATACCGACCACAGTCCCGCCATATAGAGCCGAGAACCATCGGCGTTGGCCATATAGTACGGTTTTTTGGCGACCCGGTCCTTCACACCGGATGCGGGATCTGGTTCGACGACCCATTCGTACCACCCGTCCATCGGCACCAGGCAGCGCCGGTATTTCACCGCGTCCCGAAAAACGGGCGTGGTGGCCGCCCGGTCTGCACGGGCGTTGAACAGCGGTTTGCCCTTGACCGGGACACCAGGCTCGGCGGTTTTGGCCCAGACCGGGATCAACCCCCAACGCATAGCCCGGATACGACGTTTGCGATCACCGTCCGCGTGTCCAGGGTCGTGTCGATCGACCACGGTGAGCACCTGTGTGGTCGGAGCGACATTGTAGTTGGCGAAGGAGTCCTGGCTCGCGGGCCCGGTCTCATCAATCGCGTCCAGTTCCACTGCGAGCCTGCCCGGGCCGGCCGTGACCGCGTATCGTCCGCACATACCTCGATCGTTCCATCCGCTACCGACAAGTGCCACAGGCGATCACGTCGCCGCTGTCGATCACAGCTACTGCCATGCACGCCAGAACCGATGATCCGTCGTAACCCGAGACAACCGATTACGCTGACGATCTATTGAGAGTTTCGACATAGCACTTTCTCATCGGCAGGCCGGACTCGGCGCCATCCATACCAGCGTGCGCAGCACCGGACCGCAGACAGCAGGAGGAGACCAGCTGTGACACCCCCCGACACCGAACCAACCGACCACAGTATCGCTCTCCCTTCGATCAATCCGGCGACAGGAGAAGTGATCGACACACACGTCATCGCCGATAACGCCGCAGTGGTAGCCGCGGTGGCCAAAGCCCGTGCGGCGGCGACCACGTGGGGCGCACTGAGTTTCGACGAGCGGCGCACACACCTACTGCGCTGGGCGAGCACACTGGTGCGGCATTCGGACACACTCTGCGAATTGATCCATGCCGAAAACGGCAAACCGATCGATGACGCTTATCTGGAGCTGTCACTCGCCCTGGAACACATCGCCTGGGCGGCGAAGAATGCCAAGAAGGTCCTCGGTCCACGGAAGATCAGCCCCGGTTTGCTGATGTCGAACTTCAGCGCCCGGCTCGAACAACGACCACTCGGCGTTATCGGTGTGATCGGCCCGTGGAACTATCCGGTCTACACGCCCAATGGCTCCATCGCCTACGCGCTGGCCGCGGGTAACACCGTGGTATTCAAGCCGAGCGAATACGGAACCAGTGTCGGCAATTACCTTGCCGACACATTCGCCGAGGCCAATCCTGGGCTGCCCAAGGGCGTGTTCGACACCGTCAACGGCTACGGCACCACTGGTGCGGCACTAGTGCGCTCTGATGTCGACAAGATCGCCTTCACCGGCTCGACCGCCACCGGCAAGCGGATCATGGCCGCGGCTGCGGAGAAGCTCACCCCCTTGCTTCTGGAGTGTGGCGGGAAAGACGCGGTGATCGTCGCCGCCGACGCCGACATCGCCGCTGCCGCCGACGCGGTCGCCTGGGGAGCTACTGCCAATAGCGGTCAGACCTGCGCGGGGGTCGAACGCGTTTATGTGGAACGCACGGTCCGCGATGCGTTCGTAGCGGAGGTCAAGCGGGTCCTCCGCGATATCAAGCCTGGTTCTGGTAACAAGGCTGCTTATGGCCCGATGACCATGCCGGGCCAAATCGACATCGTACGTCACCACATCGAAAACGCGCTGAAGAACGGCGGCACCGCGGTGTTCGGCGGGCCTGAGTCGGTCAAAGCGCCATTCGTCGAACCGGTGGTCCTGGTCGACGTGGACGAGAACTCCGACGCGGTGCGCGAGGAGACCTTCGGCCCGACCATCACCATCCGCACGGTGGACAGCGTCGACGAAGCGGTCAGACTGGCCAACAACTCGACCTATGGCTTGTCCTCCGCGGTGTATTCGAAAAAGAACGGCCTGGACATCGCACGCGCGCTGCGTGTCGGCGCCACCTCGGTGAACTCGGTACTTGCCTTCGCCGCGATTCCCGGTCTGCCCTTCGGCGGCGTCGGCGACTCCGGCATCGGCCGCATCCACGGCGCGCCCGGATTGCTCGAGTTCGCTCGCCCGCACTCGATCGCCGTGCAGCGCTTCGCCATTCCCGGCATGGCCTTGTTGAGCTATACCCGCACCGAAGCCACCATGAAACTAATGCGCACAATCGTTCCGTTCCTACATGGACGGCACAAATAAGGAAAAGGGAAGCCGTGCAACGGTTCCGGACATCCAGCAGTGCCGAGCGCCCGGCCTCTGGGACCGGGCGCTCGGCACCGAGGTCACCAGTAACGGTAGCCCGGCCACCGCCCCGCGACGCCCTGGAACATCGTGGCGACGACTCGAACACCTACCATCGGCGTACAGCGAGCACCCAGTTACACAGGCGCTGCACAGACGATCACCGCTATGGGTGATGATAGATGGGTGAACTTCTGGCCAGCGCCCCATGTCGATGTCCCTGTACACGCGACCGTGACCCTGCCCGGATCGAAATCGATCACGAACCGGGCGCTCATCCTGGCCGCTCTGGCCGATGAGCCCTCGACGATCACCGGTGCGCTCCGCAGCCGGGACACGAACTTGATGATCACCGCGCTGCGCACGCTGGGCGTGGGCATCCACGCGGAGGGCGCTACGGTGACCGTCACCCCCGCACCGCTCGGCGCGGGCGCGATCGACTGTGGACTGGCCGGCACCGTAATGCGCTTCCTGCCGCCGGTCGCGGCGCTGGCTTCGGGTGATATCGCGTTCGACGGCGACGAACAGGCCAGAATACGTCCGCTGCGTACCATCCTGGACGCGCTGCGTACGCTCGGCGCCGATATCGACGGCGACGCATTGCCGTTCACTGTACACGGTACGGGTGCACTGCGCGGCGGCGCAGTGACCATCGACGCGTCCGGTTCGTCGCAATTCGTCTCCGGGCTGCTGCTGTCGGCCGCGCGTTTCGATCAAGGAGTGGTGGTGCACCATGACGGCGAAGCGCTGCCCTCGATGCCACATATAGAGATGACCGTGGAGATGCTGCGCCGCACCGACGTGCGGGTGCAGGCGCCCACGGACAGTTTCAAAGCGCAGACATGGACTGTCGAGCCCGGACCGATCCGAGCAGTGGATTGGGAAGTCGAACCGGATCTGTCCAACGCGACCCCATTCCTCGCCGCGGCCGCGGTCACCGGCGGTACCGTCAGCATCCCGCACTGGCCACGGCTGACCACGCAGCCGGGCGATGTGATCCGGGAGATCCTGGTTCGGATGGGCGCAGAGGCGAGGTTCTTCGACGGGACGCTCACCGTCCACGGTCCCGATCAGCTCGCGGGTATCGACATCAATCTACATGATGTGGGTGAGCTGACCCCGACGGTCACGGCACTGGCCGCACTGGCCGACTCCCCCTCCGTGCTGCGCGGTATCGACCATCTGCGCGGCCACGAGACCGATCGACTGGCCGCACTGTCCACCGAGATCAACCGGCTCGGCGGCAAGGTGACCGAAACCGAGGACGGTCTCGAGATCGTTCCCGCGTCCCTGCACAGCGGTCAATGGCATTCCTATGCCGATCACCGGATGGCGACCGCAGGCGCCATTCTTGGTCTCCGGGTACCCGGTATCGAGATCGAAGACATCGGGACCACGGCCAAAACACTGCCGAACTTCGTCGATCTGTGGGAACGGATGCTCGATCCAGCGCTATCTGAGGAAGGAGCGGCGCGCTGAGCCGGGCGGGACGTCCTGCGAGCAGCTACGACGAATCCGATGTCCGGATTCGTCCCGGACGTAGCTCCCGTCCGCGCACCAAGACCAGGCCCCGGCACAGCAACGCCGAATCCGCCATGGTGGTCTCCGTAGACCGCGGCCGCTGGGGATGCGTACTCGGCGGTGATCATGATCGCCGGATCGTGGCCATGCGGGCCAGAGAGCTGGGCCGCACTCCGATCGTGGTCGGCGACCGAGTCGATGTGGTCGGCGACTTGTCCGGACGACCGGACACTCTAGCCCGCATCGTCCGAGTCACCGAGCGCCGAACCGTGTTGCGCCGCACCGCCGACGATACCGACCCGTACGAGCGGATCGTGGTCGGCAACGCCGACCAGCTGTTCATCGTCGTGGCATTGACTGATCCGCCGCCGCGCACCGGTTTCGTCGAACGCGCCATGGTCGCCGCCTACGCAGGCGGCCTGCGACCGATTCTGTGCTTGACCAAACACGATCTGGTCGCTGATTCCGAATTCGCCACCGCCTTCGAAGGTCTCGATCTCACGATCGTCTGCGGCGGCATGAAGGATCCACTCACCCCAGTACTGGACCTGCTCGCTGATCGCCTCACCGCACTGGTCGGGCACTCCGGTGTCGGCAAATCCACATTGGTGAATCGGCTGGTGCCGAACGCGGATCGAGCCGTCGGCGAAGTCTCCGGCGTCGGCAAGGGAAAACACACCTCTACTCAGTCGGTCGCGCTCCCCCTATCCAGCGGCGGCTGGGTCATCGATACCCCCGGCGTCCGGTCGTTCGGCTTGGCCCATATCACCCCCGACGATGTTCTCGCCGCCTTCACCGACCTCGCAGAAGCCATCGAGAGCTGCTCGCGCGGCTGTACCCACTTCGGCCCTCCCGCCGACCCGGAATGCGCACTGGACCGGCTCACCGGCAAGGGGCATCGGGTAACCGCCATCCGCCGCTTGCTCACCGCGCTCACCGCCAACGATCCTTGGTGAACCGGCGAGGCCGGTGACAGGACAGCGATCCGGATATACGGCCCCAGACATCGAAATACCGAATCCACCTGTGCAGCGTTCGAAGTTTCCCAAACGCCGCACAGGTCGGCGCCTCAGTGGCGGCGGCGGGACTTCGGTCCGCGTTTGGCCTTCGCCTCTGCGCGGGCTGCCTCACGCCGCTCGCGGCGGGTGGGCTGGGGCCCCCGGTCAGTGCCGTATTCCTGGGCGTCACTGCGCACCGCGGCGCGGCCTCCTTCATCCGGACCCGAATAGCTGAGTCCGCGTGTGCCGACATCGTCGATGCCCTTAGCACGTAAGGCCGCCGGGACATGACCGTTGGCACCGGGAGCTTCTTCGGTGGGCTCTGAGGGCGCGGCCACCACCGCGCCGACCGGAGAGCGCAGGCCCGGATCCACCGAAACGCCTTCCGGCTGCGGCTGCTGCACCTCGACCTGAAGATTGAACAGGAATCCGACCGACTCCTCTTTCAGGCCATCGAGCATCGCAGTGAACATATCGAAGCCTTCACGCTGGTATTCCACCAGCGGATCGCGCTGAGCCATCGCGCGCAAGCCGATGCCTTCTTTGAGATAGTCCATCTCGTAGAGATGCTCACGCCACTTGCGGTCGAGCACGGAAAGCAGCACCTGGCGCTCCAGATTGCGCATGCTGCCCTCGCCTGCGAGTTCGTCGATCTCGTCCCCACGGCGATCGTAGGCATTGTGCCCATCTTCCAAGATCGCCTCCAGCAGCTCCTCACGGCTGAGTTCACCCACCTCGCCGAGCTCGTTCTCCCCGGCCAATTCCTTGTAGTCCAGACTCACCGGGTACAGCGTCTTCAGCGCCGCCCACAGTTTGTCCAGATCCCAATCCTCTACGTAGCCCTCGGCGGTAGCGCCGTCCACGTAGGCGGTGATCACATCGGAGATCATGACTTGGACCTGCCCCTCCATGTCCTCGCCACGCAGGATCCGGTTGCGCTCGCCGTAGATGACGGTGCGCTGTTGGTTCATCACCTCGTCGTACTTCAGCACGTTCTTGCGGATCTCGAAGTTCTGCTGCTCGACCTGCGTCTGCGCGCTCTTGATGGCCTTGGACACCATCTTCGCCTCAATCGGCACATCGTCGGGCAGATTCAGACGTGTCATGATCGATTCCAGGGCGGCACCGTTGAACCGACGCATCAGCTCGTCGCCCAATGACAGGTAGAAGCGGGACTCACCAGGATCGCCTTGCCTGCCGGAACGGCCGCGCAGCTGATTGTCGATTCGACGGGATTCGTGCCGCTCGGTACCGAGCACATAGAGACCACCCGCCTCGCGCACAGCCTCGGCGTCCTCTGCGGTCTGGGCCTTGACCTGGTCCAGGGTGGACAGCCAGGCGTGTTCGTACTCCTCCGGAGTTTCGACCGGATCGAGCCCCTGCTTGCGCAACAGGATGTCGGCGATGATGTCCGGATTGCCACCGAGTACGACGTCGGTGCCACGACCGGCCATGTTGGTCGCGACTGTTACCGCACCCGGCCGTCCTGCCTCCGCGATGATCTGGGCTTCCTGCTCATGAAACTTCGCGTTCAGCACATTGTGCGGGATGCTGCGCTTGGTGAACTGTTTGGACAGATACTCCGAGCGCTCGACGCTGGTGGTGCCGATCAGCACCGGTTGGCCCTTTTCATGCCGTTCGGTGACGTCATCGACCACAGCGGCGAACTTGGCCTCTTCGGACTTGTAGATGAGGTCGGACTGGTCGGTGCGGATCATCGGCTTGTTGGTCGGAATGGGGACCACGCCGAGGCTATAGATCTGATGCAGCTCAGCGGCCTCGGTCTCGGCGGTGCCGGTCATTCCGGAGAGCTTGTCGTAGAGGCGGAAGTAATTCTGCAGCGTGATCGTGGCCAGGGTCTGGTTCTCCGGCTGGATCTCCACCCTCTCCTTGGCCTCGATAGCCTGGTGCATCCCCTCGTTGTAGCGGCGTCCGACCAGGATGCGACCGGTGAACTCGTCAACGATGATCACCTCGCCGTCTCGGACGATGTAGTCCTTGTCGCGGGTATACAGCTCTTTGGCCTTGACGGCGTTATTCAGATAACTTACCAGCGGCGAGTTGGCGGACTCGTACAAGTTGTCGATACCGAGCTGGTCCTCGACGAACTCGACGCCCGCCTCGTGCACTCCGATGGTGCGCTTCTTGATGTCGACCTCGTAGTGCACGTCCTTCTTCAGCAGTGGCGCGATGCGCGCGAACTCGGCGTACCACTTCGAGGAGGCATCGGCCGGACCGGAGATGATCAACGGAGTACGCGCCTCATCGATCAGAATCGAGTCGACCTCGTCGACGACGGCGAAGTTGTGTCCACGCTGCACCAGGTCGTCCAGCGAGTGAGTCATATTGTCGCGCAGGTAATCGAAACCGAACTCGTTGTTCGTGCCATAGGTGATGTCGGCGTGGTAGGCCGCCCGCCGCTGCGTGGGGCTCATGCCCGACAGGATGACGCCGACCTCTAGACCGAGGAAACGATGCACTCGGCCCATCCACTCGGCATCGCGTTTGGCCAAATAATCGTTCACCGTCACGACGTGCACACCCTCGCCGCTGATCGCGTTCAGATAAGCGGGCAGCACACAGGTGAGGGTCTTGCCCTCCCCTGTCTTCATCTCGGCAATGTTGCCAGTGTGCAACGCGGCGCCGCCCATCACCTGCACCTTATAGTGCTTCTGGCTGAGCACCCGCCACGACGCCTCGCGTGCGACCGCGAACGCCTCTGCCATCAACTGGCCGAGCGGGTCGCTCTCGCCTGCTTCGACCATCTCGGCGTAACGCTCGCGGAACTCATCGGTCTTGGCCCGCAGCTCGGTGTCGGCGAGGTCCGCGTATTCCGGCTCCAGGGCGAGGACCTGATCGGCGAAATGCGAGAGCCGCTTGACCATGCGACCCTCACCAATCCGAAGCAACCTCGTCAGTGTCAGCGCAGGCACGGGTTTCGTCAGTCCTCTGGTCGGTGTGGCAAATCGTGTCGTCGGCCCCCTGGCCGGTGGAGTCCACACGATCGCGCGGACTCCAATGCACGCTTCATAGTAATGCGGCACCCATGGTATGCGCCGATGCGCGGCAACCCACTCCGGTATGTCGGCGCGGCCTCCTGGCCTGCGGCCGGGCGCAGAGCCCATGCGATAACCGCGTGGGCTCTGCTCGACACGACCAGCGATCGCACGTACCGACCGTGCACACCAGTTCGCACTGTGATCGAATTGATGTACCGCGCTCATCATGGAGAGTGGTGTGCCGTACACATTCTCGGCACAGGCCCACAAGAGGGCAAATGCACCGAATCGCCAGACATACCACAGCTGCCTCGGTAACAGTTGTTGCGGCATCACAATAACGGGGGACAGCATCGGGAAAAGGAGTACCGGGCAGCGTGATCACGAGATTGACGCCACAGGACACGGCGTTCTACCGACTCGAGCCGAGCAGTAATCCGATCCACATAGGCTCCTTGGCGATCGTCCGGAATACCGACCCCGGCGACAGCACCGGTGTGTCGATACTGGATTACGACCGGTTGGTCGATCTGGTGGAGAGCCGGCTTGCGCTGGTGCCGCGATATCGCCGCAAAGTGCGTGAGATCCCGCTGTCGCTGGGGCGTCCGGTCTGGGTCGAGGACAGCCGATTCGATATCACCTACCACATCCGGCGTTCGGCGCTGCCCGGACCCGGCACCGAGGAGCAACTACACGAGCTTATCGCCCGACTCGCCTCCCACCCGTTGGATCCGACCCGGCCGCTGTGGGAGATGTATCTGATCGAAAGGCTCTCCGATGGCCGCTGCGCGATTTTCACCAAGTCGCATTCGGCCCTGGTGGACGGGGATGCCGCATTGGAGATCGGTCATGTGATCCTCGACTCGGGGCCCGCACCGCGCGAGCTGGCCACCGACTCCTGGATCGCGCCGCGTGAACCCGGCGACATCGAGCTGTTGGTCGGCGCGCTGGCCCACATCGCGACACAACCACGCAGGGCGCTGGAGGTGGCCCGCGACGCGAGCGCGGACGCGTTCGCGGTGCTGGAGACGGCGAGCAAGGCCGTGGAATCGGCGGTCTCGGCGGCGCTCGCCATGGTGACCGGAGCGCCGCACTCCCCACTGAACACCCAGACCTCCCGGAACCGACGCTTCACCGTGGTGCGCACCGAACTGGAGGACTATCGCACGATCCGCAAGCGCTTCGGCTATTCGATCAACGACGCGATTCTCGCTGTGGTCACCGGTGCGCTGCGCAGCTGGTTGTTGTCGCGCGGTGAGGCACTCACCGAATCGGCGACGCTCCGGGCGGTGGTGCCGATGTCGGTGTACGTCGAAGGAGCCAACGGCAACCATGCCCGGTCGGGGAGCGAGGTGTCGTCGTTTCTGATCGATCTTCCGGTCGGCGAGCCGAATCCGGTGATCCGTCTGTCGCACATCGCGCATGCCACCGAGTTCCATGGCCGCCAGTGGCGTGGCGTTCGCGCCCGCACTCTCGTGCACTTGGCCGGATTCGCTCCGGCGAGCCTGCATGCGATGAGCGTGCGCGCAGCGAGTACCTTCGCAGAGCACACATTCAACTTGGTGATCACCAACGCACCGGGTCCGCAAACGCCGATGTACATCGGCGGTGCGCGGATGCTGGAGATGTACCCGGTGTCGCCACTGCTACGCAATCAGGCGTCGAGCATCGGGATCACGTCCTATGACGGGCGTGTCTTCTACGGGCTCAACGCCGATCGCGACGCGATGGCCGATATCGGTGTGCTCGCCGCGGCGGTACGCGATTCCATGGAGGAGATGCTCGGTGCCTGCGTCTGATCAGAAGAAGCTGCGGGTCTACATTCCGGCGACAGTGGCGATGCTGCGTGAGCTGATCGCCCGCCGGGAACTGGCCGCTATCGGCGGAACCGCGTTCGCGGTGACGCCCGCGCTACGCGAAGCCTATGCCGTCGGGGACGACGAGGAACTCGGCGAGGTAGCCATGAGCGAGGCCGCCCGCGCGTCGCTACGACTGCTCGCCGCCGAGCGGGAGACGATGAGCGGACCCGAAGCAGACCTCGAACCGGGGAATCCCGACGAGGCCGCACTCGGCACCAGCGGCGGCCCGATCTATCGCCGTGCGGTAATCGCCGCCGATGTGACCGGCGCGAAACTGCGACCCGACCTCGATGACGCAGTGGTCCGGCTGGCGGGCTCTATCAGCTACCAGCAGATCGCCTCGGTGCACGTCGACCTGGCCGATGCCGAACCGCAGGTCGCCAAGGCCGTCGATGTGGTCGACGCCGCCGACCTAGGCGACCTCGACGCCGAGTTCGTGCTCGGCGACGCCGAAGACCACCAACTGGCCTGGTACGCGGCCCAAGAGCTGCCGTTTCTGCTCGAACTGCTCTGAGTCGTGAAGCACTGTTCGACGAGAAGCACTGTTCGACGACTCGACGAACGCAGCAGCCCCGGCGTTGCGCACAAAAGCCGGACGGAACACATCGTTTCGCCGGCTCCGCCGAGGGGCGAACTCGGCCATTTCGACACCGAGATAGTAATAGTGTTAAAAACATATCTCCGCCGATAAGTTAAAAACATATCTCCGCCGATAAAAGGGTTAACAAATATATCTCTATCACGAGATCCCACCTGCGGTTTTGCAACCCAACATAGAGTGGTTTATGTGGCTATCTCGGATATCAAGAAATACGCGCATCTCACCGAGGCCGATGTGGCGGCACTCGGCGCGGAATTCGACGCGATACGACGCGAAATCGAGGCCTCGCGCGGCGAGCGCGACGCGAGGTACATCCGCAATGTCATACGGCTACAGCGGACCCTCGAGGTCAGCGGTCGAGCAGTGCTCTTCGCGAGCCCCGTGCGCGCTGCCTGGCTGACAGGCGTGGCACTGCTCGGCACTGCCAAGATCATCGAGAACATGGAGATCGGGCACAACGTCATACACGGGCAGTGGGACTGGATGAACGATCCGGAAATCCACTCCAGCTCATGGGAATGGGACACCTCCAGCCCGGCCGAACACTGGAAGCGTGCGCACAACTACCTGCACCACACGTACACCAATGTGCTCGGCATAGACAACGACATCGGCTTCGGCATGCTTCGGGTGACGCGCGATCAGCCCTGGAAGCCGTCCCACCTGGGCAACCCGGTCTACAACCTGCTGCTGCAAGTGCTCTTCGAATGCGGCATAGCGGTCCTGCACCTGGAACTGGACAAAGTGATGGAGGGCGAATACCCGCGGGGCACGCCCGAACACGCCGAGTTCAAGCGCAGAGGTAGCGAGGTGCTCGCCAAGGCGCGTAAACAGATTCTCAAGGACTACGTGTTCTTCCCCGCGCTTACCGGTCCAGCGTTCTTCTCCACACTGACCGCCAACTTCGCCGCCAACATGGTGCGCAGTTTGTGGGCGAACGCAGTGATCTTCTGTGGCCACTTCCCCGACGGCGCGGAGAAGTTCACCGAGGCCGATCTCGACGGCGAGACGCGGGGCCAGTGGTACCTGCGCCAGATGCTGGGCAGCGCCAATATCTCCGGCGGACCGCTCATACACTTCATGACCGGCAACCTGAGCCATCATATCGAGCACCACCTGTTCCCGGATCTGCCGAGCAACCGGTATGCCGAGATCGCTGTACGAGTGCGCGAGCTGGCCGATAAATACGATCTTCCCTACACCACCGGCTCACTCCCGGTGCAGTACTTCAAAGCATGGCGGACCATCTTCAAGCTGTCGCTGCCGAACAAATACTTGAGCGCCACCACCGACGACGCGCCGGAGACCGCCTCGGAACGCAAATTCGGCGGCAGCACCAGCCCCACCATTGATCCGGCGACCGGCAAACGCCGTGGTCTACGTACCGCGCTTACCAAGAGGCGGCGGTTCGCGCGGCGCACCGCGGCCGCGATGTAATGGCCGATATCGGCGTGTTCGCCACAGCGGGGCACGAGGCATATGCCGTCGACGACGACCACTCCACCAAACTAGCCGGTTATGCGGCCCAAGAGCTGCCGTTTCTGCTCGAACTGCTCTGAATCGCTATGCTGTGCGGAGGCTCGGCGAACGCCGAAACCTACGATACCGTAACCTAGCTGCTCAGGCAGCGTCCGCTCGGTGAGACAGCTGCCCACGCATCCGACGAACAGGGAGACCGACGGCAGCGATGAGTTCGAAAATGCGGGGCTTCTCCAGGCAGAGCGTCCGTGCGCGGCTGGCCGCGCACGGCGCGAATATCGCCGAGACGAATGCCACCGAACGCGGAAGTACGCTGAAGCTGCTGCGCGACGCGGTGGCATGGGTGACCACACCATTGTTGCCCGATGACTACCTACACCTGGCCAACCCACTGTGGTCGGCGCGCGAACTGCGCGGGCGCATTGTGGAGGTGCGCAAAGAGACCGCCGACTCCGCGACGCTCGTGATCCAACCGGGCTGGGGCTTCGACTTCGGATACCAGCCCGGACAGTACATCGGCATCGGCATCCTGGTCGACGGCCGCTGGCACTGGCGCTCGTATTCGCTGACCTGTCCGCCGAACTGGTCCACGCCGGAACACGGTGGCAAGCGGCTGATCTCCATCGCGGTAAAAGCCATGCCGGAAGGTTTCCTGTCCAGCCATCTGGTCAGCGGGATCCCGGTCGGCACTATCATCCGCCTCGCCGCACCGCAGGGCGGATTCGTGCTGCCGAACCCGCTGCCGGAGAAAGTGCTGTTCCTTACCGCGGGCAGCGGCATTACCCCGGTGATGTCCATGCTGCGCGCGATGGATCGCCGTGGCCTGTTCACCGATGTGGTACACCTGCACTCGGCACGGACGGCCGATGACGTGATGTTCAGCACAGAGCTGCACGCACTGCGCGATCGCCATCCGAATTTCCACACGCGGCTGCACCTCACCGCAGAGCGCGGCAAGTTCGCCCTCACCGATCTCGACACCGAAATACCCGACTGGCGCATGCGGCACACCTGGGCCTGCGGTCCCGCCACGCTGCTCGATGAGGTCGAGAGCCACTGGCGTACGGCAGACCTGACGAACCAACTGCATGTCGAGCGTTTCGAGATCGAGCGTTCCGCGGTCGGCGAAGGCGGTACGGTTACCTTCGGCAGGACGGGACGTACCACCACAGTGGATGGTGCGACCAGCCTACTGGAGGCAGGCGAGTCCGTCGGCGTGCAGATGCCGTTCGGCTGCCGGATGGGCATCTGCCAAACCTGTGTGGTCGCTGTGAATTCCGGTAGGGTGCGAGATCTGCGCAATGGCGGCGAACATCGCGAGGGGGACAAAGTGCAGACCTGTATCTCAGCGGCAGCGGGTGACTGCACGCTGGACGTCTAGTCCGCCAGGTACCCTCGATCCGGATCGAGATCGAGCAGGAAAGGATCCCGGTGGCCATCACCGATATCAAGACGTTTGCCCACCTGACGGCGACCGACATCGAAACACTGGGACAAGAGCTCGATTCCATCCGGCGATCGGTGGAATTGTCCCGTGGTGAACGTGACGCGAAGTACATTCGACGTACCATCGCTGCACAACGCGGTCTCGAAGTAGTGGCCCGCACGGTGCTGCTCGGCAGTCGAAAACGGTGGGCCTGGCTGACCGGTACCGCATTGCTATCGGTCGCCAAGATCATCGAGAATATGGAGCTCGGACACAACATCAGCCACGGGCAGTGGGACTGGATGAACGATCCGGAGATCCACTCCAGCTCCTGGGAATGGGATATGACGGGTTCCTCGTCACAATGGCGCCGCGCGCATAACTACTCCCATCACACCTACACCAATGTGCTGGGCAAAGACGAAGACCTCGGCTTCGGTATCCTGCGAATGACCCGGGACGAGCAGTGGCGACCGATCCATCTACTACAGCCGTTGGCGAACCTGCTGCTGGCCGCTACTTTCGAGTGGGGTATCGCACTGCATGACTGGGGCATCGACAAACAGTTGTCCGAGACACCACCCTGGCAGCTCGACTCGAGGCCGAACAAGGAGTTCGTGCGCAAGATCTACCGCCAGGTGGTGAAGGACTACCTGATCCATCCCGCACTCACCGGACCAGCGTTCCAGCAAACACTGAAGGCAAACGCGGCGGCCAATCTGGTGCGCAACGTGTGGGCGTACGCGGTGATCTTCTGTGGTCATTTTCCCGACGGCGCGGAGAAGTTCACTATCGAGCAGCTGGAGAACGAGACTCCTGGCGAGTGGTACTTACGCCAGATGCTCGGCAGCGCCAACTTCGAGGCTGGGCCCGCTATGGCATTCATGAGCGGCAATCTCTGCTACCAGATAGAACATCACCTGTTCCCCGATCTGCCGAGCAACCGATACCCGGAGATCGCAGCACAGGTGCGCGCCTTGTGCGACAAATACGACTTGCCTTACACTACCGGCCCCCTTGGGAAGCAGTATCTGCTCGCCTTCCGCACCATTCACAAGCTGGCACTTCCGGACCGCTTCCTGACCGCAACCGCCGATGACGCCCCGGAGACCTCCTCTGAACACAAGTTCGCAGGCATCACACTGCCGTCACTGAGTGGCGTGACACTTCCTGGCATGGAGTCCAAGCACTGGCTGCGCATCGATCCGGAGACCGGCAAACGGCGTGGGCTGCGTTGGGCACTGCACGAAGCCAAAGTCGCGCTCCAAGAGAAGGCGCGACAAGAGAAAGAGGCGCTGCGCGAGGCAAAGGCGGCACTGAAGGAGAAGGCCGCGCATGAGCGGCGGATGCTACGCACGGCCAAGCTGGCGCTTCAGGAAAAGGCTAGACAGGAACGAGCCGTACTGCGTAAGAAAGCTGGGAAAAACAAGGCATTCCACTTCCGTCAACGTCGGCGTATCGTACCGAGTCAACACCAGGTTAACAATAAGGCGATCAACACATACCTACACTCGAGTTCTTAACCTACGGTCGCGTAACCTACGATAAGGTAACCAACATGGCGATCTCGGATGTCAAAGAATACGCGCATCTCACGGAGGCCGATGTGGCGGCACTCGGCGCGGAGTTCGACGCGATACGACGAGAAATCGAGGCCTCGCGCGGCGAGCGCGACGCGAGGTACATCCGCAATGTCATACGGCTACAACGCGTCCTCGAGATCAGTGGTCGGGCAGTGCTCTTCGCAAGCCCTGTGCGTGCTGCCTGGCTGACAGGCGCAGCCCTGCTCGGTATTTCCAAGATCATCGAGAACATGGAGATCGGGCACAACGTCATGCACGGGCAGTGGGACTGGATGAACGATCCGGAGATCCACTCGAGCGCCTGGGAATGGGACAATACCGACCCGGCCAAACACTGGAAACACACGCACAACTACCTGCACCACAAGTACACCAATGTGCTCGGCATGGACGACGACATCGGCTATGGCCTGCTGCGAGTGACCCGCGACCAGCGCTGGAAGCCATTCAACCTGGGCAATCCGGTCTACAACCTGCTACTGCAGCTGCTCTTCGAATACGGCGTGGCAATCCAGCATCTGGAACTGGGTAAATTAGCGGCAGGCAGATACAAGCCGGGCAGTCCCGAACGCGCCGATTTCGAGCGCAAGCGTGGCGAGGCGCTCGCCAAGATACGCAAGCAAGTCCTCAAGGA
This sequence comes from Nocardia sp. TBRC8007, assembly GCF_056629435.1. Taxonomy (NCBI): domain Bacteria; kingdom Bacillati; phylum Actinomycetota; class Actinomycetes; order Mycobacteriales; family Nocardiaceae; genus Nocardia; species Nocardia sp. TBRC8007. The sequence continues at coordinate 59,128 of NZ_JBWSOR010000004.1, forward strand.
TTACGTGATCTACCCCGCGCTCACCGGTCCGGCGTTCAAGAAGACCCTGACCGCCAACCTGGTAGCCAATGCGATCCGCAATGTGTGGTCGAATGCGGTCATCTTCTGCGGCCACTTCCCCGACGGCGCGGAGAAGTTCACCAAATCCGATATCGACAATGAAACGCGAAGCCAGTGGTACCTGCGCCAGATGCTGGGCAGCGCCAATATCTCCGGCGGACCGCTCATACACTTCATGTCCGGCAACCTGAGCCATCAGATCGAGCACCACCTGTTCCCGGATCTGCCGAGCAACCGGTATGCCGAGATCGCTGTACGAGTGCGCGAGCTGGCCGATAAATACGATCTTCCCTACACCACCGGCTCACTCCCGGTGCAGTACTTCAAGGCATGGCGGACCATACTCAAACTGTCGCTGCCGAACAAATACTTGAGCGCCACCACCGACGACGCGCCGGAGACCGCCTCGGAACGCAAATTCGGCGGCAGCACCAACCCCACCATCGATCCGGCGACCGGCAAACGCCGTGGTCTACGTACCGCGCTTACCAAAGGGCGGCGGCGGTTCGCGCGGCGGGGTGCCGCCACCACCGTGCGCTGAACTTCGTCGGCTGAGCGCCGCATCCCTCTGAATGGATATGGATGCGGCGCGGCGGCGGTTCTGTGCTTGACTCAGGCGGTGCATGCTGAAGTTCTGAGCGTCTATGAGGCCATCCGACGGCGTCGTGACGTGCGCGCGGAGTTTACCGGCGAGATCATAGACGATGCCACGCTGTGGCGGATACTGGAGGCCGCACACCAAGCGCCGAGCGTCGGGAACTCGCAACCGTGGGACTTCGTGATCGTTCGTGAGCTGACAACGTTGCGTACTTTCGCCGACCACGTTACGCACAAGCGCGGCGCGTTCCTGGATGCGCTGCCGCCTGATCGCGCCGCGACGTTCGAGCCGATCAAAATCGAGGGAATTCTCGAGAGCGGCACCGGCATCGTGGTCTGCTATAATCACAGCCGCGGCGGACCGCACGTACTCGGCCGGGCTACCGTGCCCGAAACAGGTATCTATTCAGCAGTTCTCGCGATTCAGAATCTATGGCTGGCAGCTACGGCCGAGCACATCGGCGTGGGCTGGGTCTCGTTCTACGACCCCGAATACTTGGCCGAGTTGATCGGCCTCCCCGAGGGCATCCGCACGGTCGCCTGGCTCTGTGTCGGCCCGGTCCACGAATTCCAGCACCTCCCCGATCTCGAGCGCTTCGGCTGGCGTGCAGGAAGACCGCTGGCGGAAGCGATCCACCGCGAAACCTATCGCGGATGACGCTCACACCGGTATCACTACCAAAAGCTGGTGGTGTGCTGGGCACGAAGCGGAACATATTGTTCATGGTTCAACCAGGTATCGACTGGGTACGACAAGAACCAAACCGCTTCGAATTGCGGTTTGCTCGTTCTTCAGGAGGTATGTGCCATGGCCGATGTCGATGCTGTTCGATTGTCCAGCGAGCTGGGCATCGATCTGGCACAGGCGGCGTTACGCCTACGCAGAGAGGGCATCCCCGGCGAAACCAAGCACCAGACCTGCCTACGGATCATCGCCCGTGAAGCGCACCAACGGCGACAGACGCTACGACCGAGCCATGAGCCCATGCGCCGCCACCGATAGCCCCTTTCACAGCAACTTCCCCACAGTCTTCCTGACACTCAGCCGACATGCCGAGTGCCAGGAAGGGGCGGGAATCCTGTCGTCAGGCGAGGTGAATGAGCCCGTAGTCGAAGGCATGGCGCCGATAGACTACCGAGGGCCGCTCGGTCTCCTTGTCCTGGAACAGGAAGAAATCATGGCCGACGAGTTCCATCTGATAGAGGGCGTCGTCGACAGTCATCGGAGTCGCCGAGTGCACCTTCGTGCGCACGATATGACCTGGGCCTGCGGCATGATCCAGGTCTTGCGATTCGTCCGGAGCACCCTGCTCGGACATCGGCGCGGCAGGGCGTTCGAACAGGGAATCATCCACCAGAGCAGCCGTGGCTTGTGCGACGGACACCGGCGTCTTCTCCCCGTAATGCACCCTGCGCCTATCCTTGGTGCGGCGCAATCGACTCTCCAGCTTCGCGGTCACCGATTCGAATGCGGCGTAGAAGCTGTCCGCGCGGGCCTCGGCCCGCACGATGGGACCTTTTCCACGCGCGGTGATTTCGACACGCTGACAGCTCTTACGCTGACGACGATTGCGTTCGTGGAACAACTCCACGTCGAAGAGGAAGATCGACGGATCGAAGTGTTCCAAGCGGGAGATTTTCTCCGCGACGTAGATTCGGAAATGATCAGGCACTTCGACATTGCGGCCCTTGACCACGATATCGGCGCGCGGCACCCGTGGTCGTTCCGCAACAGGTTGCTCTGACGTTTCCACGGCACTGGTATCCAGTACCGAAGTAGCGGAATCTTTCGCTGAAGGACGTGAGGAATTCGTCACGCATACCTCCCGGATCTGGCCGCACGAACCGATTCCCATGCGGCGGGATTGAGCTGTGCCGAACGACAATGCGCTCGGCATACGTTGTCCGAGGCGCCACCTCCAAACTCCCGGTTCAGGTGTGTGTCCGCGACGCTAGTACGCCGATGGTCCGACCGCCAGTCTTCACGCAAATTTCCTGGAGTCAAGCAGCACAAGCAACTAGAACGCCACGTGTCCGCAACCCGGATCGGTATAGCGCGCGCACCGACTCTCGAGCCGTCGCGCCAGTGGTCAGCACGTCGTCGACCACCACGACCTCGGCATCTGCCCGTACCTCTCCGACATCGGCACAGCCAGGTGCGATGGTCACTCGCCCGCCCAGATTACGAACCCGCTCAGCAGATGTCAGGCCTACCGAGTCGCGTACCCCTCGCACCCGCAAGACCGGCGATACAGAGCTATCCGGCAGCAGCCGCGCCGCAACGCGAGCCGAGCGCAGCACTGGATCGCCACCTCTGCGCCGCACCGCAACGGCTCTGCTCGGCGCAGGCACCAGCACAAGTGGCAGGTGTGACGACCGTAGCTCAGCGAGTCCGCCGGCCAGCGCCGCTCCCAACGGCTCCGCCAGATCCCGTCGACCTCGCTCTTTCGCCGCCAGCACCGCACGACGTGCAGGTCCAGCGTAGGACGCGAGTGCCCAGCAGGGGATGCCGGGATCGACACGCGGCCATATCCGCACCGGCGGACCGGCCAGCGCCGGAGCGCAACAGGCACACCAACCAACGCCTGGACGTCCGCAGCCCGCACAGTCGACGGGAAGCACCAGATCGAGCAGTGTTCGCATCATCCGAGTGTGCACCTCACCGCTGACAGGTTCGCGTGGCCACCACGGACAGATCACTCGAACACAGGCGATAGTGCACCTTCCAGCGAGCGGTGAGATCCGATCGATTCGCCACCGTACACATCGCCGACGACCCGCGGACTCAGCCGGGAAGCACCGGAACGGCGTTCGCACCGAGGCCGGGCACCTCACGCCAGTAGGGTTGCCCGTAGTCCGGGGCCGGGGCCAATTCGAGCACGGCGCGTGAGTCGGCGACGTACTGATGCTCCGGGCTCGCACTCACCATGCGCACCGGCGCGGTCAGGTTCTGCGATGTCAATGGTGTCGGCTCCGAGCCGTCGACCGATACTGTGCTCACCGGATCGACGGTGCCCTCACGCACGACAATGATCGTATCGGCGTCCAGCCAGTCCACCGACACCGCGGCCGTGCTGAGGCCGATGACCACAGGAAGCGCGGAGGTGAGCGCCAACCCCCCGTTCGGTCTCGGCACCACGACCGCGACATAGACCTTGCCATCGGCGATCAGCGCCGCCCGCACCCCCGAACGGGAGATCCGGAGTTCGGTAATCGGTAACCTGAGTGCTGTGGCCGAGGAAGTCAACGCCAACTCCGAGATGTCGACGTCCTGTACCGAAACAGTCCCGGTGGTCCGGTTGGTGAACGCCCGGATGACACGTCTACCATCGATCACCGCCCACGCCGCACGGCCGTCAGCGGCCCATGACGGACGGGTGATGGTGAAACCTTCGGCCACCGGAAAGGCATTGCCACCGTAGGTACCGACCATCAAGGTGTGCGACGGTTCCGGCGCCGCCCTTCCTGTTTCGGCTACCCCGGCGACCAGTCTTCCGTCCAACGACAGCGCCGCGGACTGCAGGTTGTTCACCCCGCCGAAGTACCCCAGGGTCGGTATGCTGCCACCGGTCTCGCTGACCTGCACCAGCCCACCGCCGCGCAGGGCGTGCAGGCCGGTCTTATTGCGTAAGAATGTGGCCGGATTGAACCGTTGCACATCCCCGACAGTCCACCCGTTCGCAGCGAACCGCTCGTCCAACGGCTTACCATCGGCGAGCAGCATGTAGGGCCCGAGAATATCGGCACCGGACAGCGTGAGCACTATCTGGGCAGCCAACAATTCACGATCGTGCGGACTCAGCATCGACGCACCGGCGAGATCGATTCTGACACCGCCGAGTCCGATACCGACATCGTTAGGATCGCCATTGATCTTGGTAATGGTGTCACGCAGCGATACCGGAACCAGCTCGTTGCGCAACACAGACGCGAGCACGGGCTGCGGCCCCTTGATCAATGCACCGAGCAACCGCTTGGGCAATTCGCTCTTCGCCACCGACATCCAGCGCAGGTCCGGGACGAGGGTGTCTCCACTCGGGTCGACAAAATACAGCACATAACGCCGATAGGACTTGAAAAACGCGGTGGAGTCCATCACAACGCCGTTGGGTAGATCGTCGATGCGCCATTCACCGTCGACCTTGGTCAATTCGATCTTGTTCTCGATCATGACGAGATCGTCGCTGGGCCGATACGCTCCGTCCCCGGCCAGTTCGCCGACCTTGCGTGCCCGGATCCGGTAGGTGGCTTTGTCACCGGAGCGCGATTCACGCAGCGTGTCCGGTTTCTCGACGATCACGATGCCCTCCGCGTCGTTCCACTTGACGGAGGCCGCGGGCGTCATGTACTGGCGAGCAGCTAGATGTCGGTTGGCCGGATCCGCGGTGGCCTGGAGGAAGTCGCGCACCAAGAGGTCGGGATCGCGGTTCTCCAGCGGCTGCGGTGGTCCCTCCGGAGTGGGTTCGGGCTCGATAGTGCCCAGTGCCTCCGGCGCTGAGGACTCGGGCAAGCTGGCACACGCGGTGAGCGCCAGCAGGACCGCCATAGCTGCGGCACCGAGCACAGCCAGTCGCTGCGCCCGCGCAGATCTGACACTTATTTTCATGGTTGTCTGTCACCGGACTCGAGTGCCCCACCGCTATCGGCCTGCGCCGAATCGGACACCTGCGATCCATTCGAACCAGATACAGGCATATCTACGGACGGAGCTTCATCAGAAAGGCCGATCGTATCATCCGGCGAGGCATGTGATGTTACCGAATGGTGCTGCGCTGCCTCGGCCGCACTCGGCTCGGCGGTGTCTGCCCTGACGACATCGAGCTCCGTGGCCGCCGTATCCACCTCCGCCATAGGGGCAGCGGCCGATTCCGGGGCAGTCGGCCGCGTGCCGGAGGGCTCCGTAACGTCCACCGCCGCTACGGCACCCCGGTCAGCGGACGGCTCCTGCTCAACCTTGGGCATCGCCCTACGGGCTGGTTCCAGCGACAATGGGCTCGGGCCGAGTTTCTTACCGCGGACCAACGGTAGCGTCAGACGGAAGCTGGCGCCGACCCCGACCTCGCCCCACGCATCGAGCTTGCCTTCGTGCAGATTCGTATCCTCCGCGCTGATCGACAGGCCGAGGCCGGTACCTCCAGAGCGGCGCATCCTGGACGGATCCGAGCGCCAGAACCGATTGAAGACCAGTTTCTCCTCACCGGGTCTCAAGCCGACACCCTGATCGCGCACGACGACGGCGACCGCATTGGCGGCGGCGTCGCCACGCATCTGGATCAGCACCGGCTTGCCCTCACTGTGATCGATCGCGTTGGCGAGCAGATTGCGCAGCACTCTTTCCACCCGACGCGGGTCGACCTCGGCGACCAGGGGCTCCTCCGGCAGATCTATGATCATCTCTATCTCAGCGTCCTTGGCCAGATGCCGCACGGTGGAGATCGCGGCCCGCGCGCACATTCGCACGTCCAAGGATTCGACCTGGAGCTCGGCGACACCTGCGTCGTGACGGCTGATCTCCAGCAAGTCGTTGAGCAGACTCTCGAACCGGTCCAGCTCGTTGACCAGCAGCTCAGCGCTACGAGCCAACGCGGGATCGAGGTCGTCACTGCTGCTGTGGATCAGATCGGCGGCCATGCGCACCGTGGTGAGCGGGGTGCGCAGTTCATGACTGACATCAGAGGTGAACCGACGTTGCAGATTGCCGAATTCCTCCAGCTGAGTGATCTGGTTGGACAAGCTCTCGGCCATCTCGTTGAAGGCCTGCGCCAGCCGCGCCATATCGTCCTCGCCACGCACCAGCATGCGTTCCTTGAGCCTGCCATCAGCGAACCGGCCTGCGATTCGCGCCGCGGAGCGGATCGGCAGGACCACCTGTCTGGTGACCAGTGCGGTGATCGCGGCCAGCAGCACCAGCAACACGATGCCGCCGACCAGCATGGTGCCGCGCATCAACGACAGGCTGCGCTCCTCACTGGCCAACGGGAAGATCAAATAGATCTCCAAGGTCGGGATCTCAGTGCTCGGGCTGCCGATGATCAGTGCGCGGCCACTGTAGCCATCTGCGTCGACAACCGTGGCGAACTGGTAGCTGACCTGATTGCGCTGAACGAACCGGCGGAGTTGCTCGGGTATCTCGTGGATCGGACCGATGGGGATCTGCTGGGGCGGCATGCCACCGATCACGCTCAACGCCGCATCGAAACTATCCGCGGTGCCGAGAGCTTGACCGGTGGCGCCGCGATTGGACAGCGCGTTGCGAGCGTCCTCCATCCGCTGCGGTTGGGTGCCGATGTCGTGTACGCCGACAAGCTGGCCTTCCACTGTGTTGCGGGCCTGGTCCATCTCCTCGACTGCCGCGTTGATCTTGGCATCGAGTAGCCGATCGGTGATCTGACCGATCAACACCACACCGAGAAACATGATGACGATCAGTGACAGAGTCAGCGTCGACACGATGACGCGTAACTGCAGCGATCGGCGCCAGAGATGCCCCAAGGCAGTGCCGACCGCTTGGAACCAGGTCACCGACGACGTCAGTGATCGACGAAGACGCGCGATCACTCTACCGGTGCCTGATCTCCGGCCGCTACGAGGGCCGTTGTGGTCACGCAAACTACCGCCTCCGGGCCCTCGGCTCAGGCTGGATCATGGCGGTCCGGCCTTGTAACCGACACCACGGACGGTCAACACGATCTCCGGATTCTCGGGATCCTTCTCGACCTTCGCCCGCAGCCGCTGCACATGGACGTTCACCAGCCGGGTATCAGCGGCATGCCGGTAACCCCAGACCTGCTCCAGCAGGACCTCTCGGGTGAACACCTGGCGCGGCTTGCGTGCCAACGCGACGAGCAGATCGAACTCGAGCGGCGTCAGCGAGATCTGCGCGCCGCCACGGCTGACTTTGTGCGCGGGCACATCGATCACGATATCCGCGATCGAGAGCAGTTCGGCGGGCTCTTCCTCGGTACGCCGCAGGCGAGCCCGGACGCGGGCGACGAGTTCCTTAGGCTTGAATGGTTTGACGATGTAATCGTCAGCGCCCGACTCCAGACCCAGCACAACGTCGACCGTGTCGGTCTTGGCTGTGAGCATCACGATCGGAACCCCGGAGTCGGCCCGCAGCACCCGGCATACATCGATGCCGTTCATACCGGGCAGCATCAGGTCCAGCAAAACCAGGTCCGGGCGGATTTCGCGCACCGCGGCCAGGGCCTGTGTGCCGTCGCCGACCACATGCGGGTCGAACCCTTCCCCGCGTAAGACGATCGTTAGCATCTCAGCGAGTGCCATATCGTCGTCGACGACCAGAATCTTCGGCTTCATAACTACTATGTTGTCATCTCCCAGGCCAAGATCGGGCCGCCACGCCAACACTGGTGCCGAACCCAGGACACAGCCAACCTCATCGGCCACCGATTTCGGCGATCCGCGCGGTCAACATGGCTGGATCGTCACCGGATCGGTATATCCACCAGGGTCCGTACCAGCTGCGTTCGGCCAGTTCACGGTACACTTCGCCGGTTCGGCGCTGCAGACCGCCGTTACGTTCGTAAGCATCGAGCGCACGGGCGGGGTCGAGTTCGCCTCGTCTGCGGGCGCGCTCGGTCGCAAGCTCGGTGGGAACATCCAACAGCACCTGCAGCGCGGGCTCGGGCAGGGCGAATCTGCCGAACTCCAATTCGCCTACCCAATTCACGATTCCGCCGTCCGCCGGCTGTCCGAGCCGGGCAGCAGAGTAGGCGGCATTGGAGGCGACATAGCGGTCGAGGAGCACGACGTCGTTGTCAGCCAACAGCTTCGTCAGCTCGTCGCAGGCGTCCGCGCGGTCCAGCGCGAAGAGCAACGCCATACCACTGACCGAATCGGCGAGATCACCGTGCGCACCACGCAGCGCCTCTGCGGCGAGATCGGCGTGCACCGAGACTTGGTAACGCGGGAAAGCCATCGCCGCGACACGCACCCCACGCCCACGAAGTTCGGCGGCGACTCGGTCGATCAATGTCCGTTTGCCCGCGCCGTCGAGGCCTTCGACCGCAATCAGCACTCCCATAGCCAGGCAGAGTACCCTGCGGCCCGTCTACTGCCGACTGGGGCTGACCAGTGCGGATTCCCGGTTCGCCGCGCTATGCGCGCAGACGGGGAACATCAGGCCGCCGTCCCGCCTGCCGGTCGGCCGACGAGACGCCGAAGCCCACAGCCGACGGGACGCCGAAGCCCAGATCAGTAGCGGTAGTGCGGCGGCTTGTACGGGCCCTCCACATCCACACCGATGTACTCGGCCTGGTCCTTGGTGAGCTTGGTCAGCTCGCCACCGAGCGCCTCGACATGAACTCGAGCGACCTTCTCATCCAGGTGCTTCGGCAGACGGTAGACCTCGTTGTCGTACTCGTCCGGCTTGGTCCACAGCTCGATCTGGGCGATCACCTGATTGGAGAAGCTGTTCGACATCACGAACGAAGGGTGCCCGGTCGCATTGCCCAGGTTGAGCAGGCGCCCCTCCGAAAGCACCAGGATCGAACGACCGGTGTCCCCGAAAGTCCACAGGTCGACCTGCGGTTTGATCGCCGATCTCGTTGCACCGGAACGCTCCAGTGCCGCCATATCGATCTCGTTGTCGAAGTGGCCGATATTGCCGAGAATGGCCTGGTCTTTCATCGCTCTCATGTGCTCGAGGGTGATGATGTCCTTGTTTCCGGTCGCGGTGATGACAATATCGGCCGCACCGATCGCCTGCTCCACAGTCACCACGTCGTAGCCGTCCATCAGCGCCTGCAGCGCGTTGATCGGATCGATCTCGGTGATCTGCACCCGAGCGCCCTGCCCGGCGAGCGATTCCGCGCAGCCTTTACCCACATCGCCGTAGCCGCAGATCAATACCTTCTTGCCGCCGATGAGCACATCAGTACCGCGGTTGATGCCGTCGATCAGCGAGTGACGGGTGCCGTACTTGTTGTCGAACTTGCTCTTGGTGACCGAGTCGTTGACGTTGATCGCCGGGAACACCAGCTCGCCCGCCGCCGCGAACTGGTAGAGCCGCAGCACGCCGGTAGTGGTCTCCTCGGTGACACCGCGGACCGAATGAGCGATTTCGTTCCACTTGCCCTTGTCGGTCTCGAGGCGCTCACGCAGCAGGCCGAGGAACACTTTGTACTCGGCCGAGTGCCCCTCTTCCTCCGGCGGCACCACACCGGCCTTCTCGAACTGCGCGCCGCGCAGCACAAGCATGGTGGCGTCGCCACCGTCGTCGAGGATCATATTGGCCGGCTCCTCCGGCCAGGTGAGCATCTGCTCGGCAGCCCACCAATATTCCTCCAGGGTCTCGCCCTTCCAGGCGAACACCGAGACGCCCTCGGGCTCTTCGACAGTGCCATGCGGGCCGACTACTGCCGCGGCTGCCGCATGGTCCTGGGTGGAGAAGATATTGCAGGAGGCCCAGCGCACCTGAGCACCCAACGCCGTCAGCGTCTCGATCAGCACCGCGGTCTGCACGGTCATATGCAGCGAGCCGGAGATACGCGCCCCCTGCAACGGCCGCACCTCGGCGTACTCACGGCGCAGCGCCATCAAACCGGGCATCTCGCGTTCAGCGAGACGGATCTCCTTCCGGCCGAAATCGGCCAACGACAGATCTGCCACCTTATAGTCGATGCTGTTGCGGACATCGGCGGTCAACGATGCGCGTGCGGGAATTTCTGAGGTGGTCATCAGCCTCTCCTGGTTCGGCAAGTACCAAGGCAAGGCTAGTCCCCGCGCAACGGATATGGGCTACGTGGTCACCCCGTGCGCCGCGAGAATCCGGTTCCGTTTACGCGGCTGGATGTTCGCCAACGTCACATCACCGCCATAGTGGGCGAGAACGCGCGCGTCCATCACCCGCCGCCATAACGGTGGGATAACGGCGAGCACGATCATGGCGGAGTATCCCGCGGGCAGTTGCGGCGAACGTTGCGAGGTGCGCAGCGTCTGGTAGCGGCGGCCCGGGTTGGCGTGATGATCGCTGTGGCGCTGCACATGGAACAAGAAGATGTTGGTCACCAGGTGATCGCTGTTCCAGCTTTCGCGCGGAGAGCAGCGTGCATACCTTCCGTTCGGGTGACGCGCCCGCAACAGGCCGTAGTGCTCGATGTAGTTCACTGTCTCCAGCACGCTGAAGCCGACGACAGCCTGCAGCAAGAGCCATGGCAGCACCTGGTAGCCGAATGCCGCGACCAGAGTGCCGTACAGCACCGCGGTCATCGACCACGCCTGCAGAATATGGTTGTCGACGCTCCACCAGCCCTTGCCCTTGCGCGCGAGGCGCCCGCGCTCCAGGGCGATCGCGGAACAGAAGCCCCCGGATACGCTACGCGGCAGGAATTCCCACAGCGACTCCCCCAACCTGGCACTGGCCGGGTCTTCCGGCGTCGCCACCCGCACGTGGTGGCCGCGATTGTGTTCGACGAAGAAGTGCCCGTAACCGGTCTGAGCGAGAGCGATCTTGGACAGCCAGCGCTCCAGCCGCTCGGATCGGTGCCCGAGTTCGTGGGCGGCGTTGATGCCGATGCCGCCTGCGAGTCCGAGCGTGACAGCCAGACCGAGCTTGTCGATCACGCTCAGCTCGTCACCGGCCAGCATGGCGCCTGCGATCGCAAGCCCGAGCAGCAAGACCGGGATCATCAGATAGGTGCACCATCGGTAGTAGCGATCATTGGACAGCAGCTCGTAGTCCTCATCCCTCGGATTGTTGCCGTCCACTCCGATGACCAGGTCCAGCACCGGAATCATGACCAGTACGACGATCGGGCCGATCCACCAGAAGATCTCGACACCGGTCTGGTACACCAGCTGCGACGGTAACAATGCGGACATGGGTGCGAGCAGGCCGAAGGGCCACAAATAACGTTTGGGATCGGGCGTGCCCGTTGATCTGCCAGCCGTTCGCACTCTGCCCCACTAGATAAAGACCTGAACTTTGACGCCTGTGCATACTGGCAGACTTTTGTTCATTTTGTTCTCTGGGCCCCCCTGCACCGCTCAATTGTGACAACGATCATAAACCGTATGGTCGGTTTTCACAATGGGCGCGAACAGCCCCGCGACCAGTGGCCGCGGCGGTTCAATCCCGCGCCCGCTCCGCGAGGATCGCTTCGATATAAGGGCTCAGCAGCACGCTCAGTTCGGTGGATGCGTCCTGATCCGGACCGGGCGGAGTAGGAATGTAGCTGAAGGCGATTCGCACCAGCGCGTGCGCGATCACATTTGCTTCAGCGGCCGTCGTCGCCATCCAGCTGTGCTGAAAAACCTGGGACAATCGCGCGGTCGCATGTTCGTGTAAAGGAGCGGCATCGAGCGTGATCAACCGCAACAAATCCAACTTCGCTTCGCCCGCGATCAGTGACTGGAGCAAAGGGTCAGCGGCCGCGTCGACAAAGAAACTGGCCACACCGTCCCGGAGTGCGACCCGGACGTCACCGACGTTCCCTACGATCCCAGCCGCCACATGGTCGACCAAATCGTCGGCCAAACGCAGAGCATATGCCTGGGTGAGGCCACTACGCGAGCCGAACTCATTGTACAGCGTCTGCCTGCTCACCCCGGCTTTGGCCGCGATATCGCCGAGAGTGATCTTGGACCAGTCCCGTTCGCTGAGTAACTCACGCATCGCGTCCAGAAGTGACGTTCGTAGTAACTCCCGCGCGGCCTCCTGATAGGGAATTCTATTTCCGTTACGCGGCATACCCGCGACATTGTCATGGGCACCGGGAACAGTCAAAATCTCACGACCGCTCGATTTCGACCATATAGAAATCCGCCTTGGCCGCACCACAATCCGGGCAGGTCCAGTCGTCTGGAATATCTTCCCAGCGGGTGCCCGGTGCGATACCGTCCTCCGGCCAACCCATGGCCTCGTCGTATTCGAAGCCGCACTGGATACATTGGTAGAGCTTGTATGGGGTCATCGTCCGAGCTCTATCGGTTCGAAGTCGATCTTCTCCCGCACGCCACAGTCAGGGCAACACCAATCATCCGGCACCGCTCCCCACCGAGTACCCGGAGGAAATCCCTCGCGCGGAGCGCCTTTCTTCTCATCGAAGACGTACTCGCATACCGGGCAGCGGTATGTGCTCACGCTGCGCCCTTTCTCCGTGTGAGCGGAGCTCTGTGGAACCACGCTCCGCTGCCACCTCCAGCCTCGGCCACTCACGCCGCACCCCTTTCCATATGAACTCACTTCACCGCCTCCAAGGCCTAACCGCTCATGCTGCGCTCCATTCAGCATGAGCGGGGCCCTGTGTGACCACGCTTCGCTGCCGCATTCAAGGTCCGACGGCTCATGCTGCGCTCCATTCAGCATGAGCGAGACCTCGCGTGGTCACACGCCGCTGCCTATTCCGGATCCGACTCTCATGCTGTGCCTCTCTCAGCATGGGCGGAGCCCCCTTGGGTGGCAGCGGTGCCATAGTGCGCGAGCACCTTGTCCCGCTTGGCGGGAGCTATGTTCGCGCGGGTGATATCACCGCCATAGTGTGCCAGCACCCGCTTGTCCATGACGCGGCGCCACAAAGGCGGGACATAGGCGAGCAGGACCATGCTGGCGTAGCCGCTCGGCAAACTCGGCGCACCATCCCAGCTACGCAGCGTCTGATAGCGCCGAGTCGGATAGGCGTGGTGGTCGCTGTGCCGTTGCAGGTGGTAGAGGAAGATATTGGTGACGAGATGGTCGCTGTTCCAGCTGTGCACCGGCGCGGGGCGCTCGTAGCGCCCATTCGGCGTGCGCTGCCGCACCAGACCATAGTGTTCCAAATAGTTGACCGCCTCCAACAAGCTGAAAGCGATCACGGCTTGTAGCACCAGATAGGGCAACAGGCCGAGGCCGAATACCGCGAGCAGTGCCACATACAACACCGCCGACATCAGCCACCCGATGAGCACCTCGTTCCGTAAGCTCCACGGTCGCGTTCCGAGCCGCCGCAGGCGAACCTCCTCCAGCCGCCAGGCTGATTTCAGACCGCCCGATACGGTGCGCGGCAAGAAAGCCCAGAACGTCTCACCCATCCGAGAACTGGCCGGATCCTCCGGTGTCGCAACCCTGACGTGGTGGCCGCGGTTGTGCTCGATGTAGAAGTGCCCATAGAACGACTGCGCCAATGCGATGCGCGACAACCACCGTTCCAGGTCCACCTTCTTGTGGCCGAGTTCATGCGCGGCATTGATACCGACACCACCGACGATGCCGACCGAGAGGGTCAAACCGATCTTGTCCACCACATGCAGGCCGTCATCCATACCGAGCCAGCCCACCGCATCGGCGGTGAGCAGATAAGCGGCCATGATCAACGTCGCGTACTGGAACGGCAAGTACAGATAGGTGAGGTAGCGGTAGTACTTGTCGTTCTCCAGATACTCCATCACCTCATCGGGCGGGTTGGAGCCGTCTGGACCGAAGAAGAGGTCGGCCACCGGGATCAACATGTAGACCAGGATCGGACCGAACCAGAACGGCACCTGCGCGAGGCGATGCCAGCCGAGTTCGTTGAATGCCCAGATCAGCGGAAGTCCGATCGTGAACAAGCCGGTCGGCGCGAACAGCGCCCACAGCCATAGGTAACGCTTGCTATCACGCCATGCGGATACCTCGACCTGGCCTGCGGATTCGCCAACCTCCTTCGAGGCTACTGAAGTAACCGCATCTGTCAGGTGCGTTGACTTCGCCGACATTGCCGTCTCCCATCCACAACGCGATGCGTGTGATGCAACATACTTTCCAGATAGACAATATCTGCATATTTGTCGTATGTCTAGACAAAATTATTCGTATGTAAAGCATGGAACGGGCAGAAGGGCCGCCAGGCACCGCACCGAATGGCGCGGTGCCCGATGACGCCTACTCGATTCGGTCGTAACTCAGCGCAAGAGAACGTCGGCGCCCGCAGGCATTGCGTCGACCGGCCACCAACGCAGATCGGTGGACTCACTGCTGCGGACCGGCACTGCCCCCGCCGGCGCGATGATCCGGAACAGCAGGTCCAAATGCCTGGTAGGCGCACCAAGCGAGCAGACGATAGAGTGCGCCTGGGCGCCATACAGTTCGGGCACCAACCGAAGACCCGTGATCCCAGACTCTTCCGTCGCTTCGCGCAATGCCGCATCGACGACCGTGTCGTCATGCTCCTCGCAGTGCCCGCCGAGCTGGATCCACCGGCCCACGCGCGGATGCAAAGTCAGCAATACTTCACGTCCATCATGCGAAAAGACCACTGCCGAGGCGGTGATATGCCCTGGCGCGTGCTCACGCAGGCACCCACGTGGTGCCGAGCCGAGGAATGCCAATATCGCTTCGCGTAACGATTGATCCGCATCGGTGTCCGGACGCCATGTTTCGAGCAAATCCGTCGCCGAGGCATGCAGCGACTCGACGCTCACCGATTGCCTCCCCCCGCAGCGAACGAACCAGAACCGAGCGCCCTCACAGCTCGACCAGCCAGGAACCGGCGTCAGGTACCGGCCTCGGACTCAGCTCTTCCAGCGGATACCCGATGGCGATAGCACCCAAGGGGTTCCAATCACCAGCCAACCCGAGGATCTCTCGGGTGAGTTCCGGCGCGAAGATAGTCGACCCGATCCAACAACTGCCGAGCCCTTCTGTGGCCAGCGCGACGAGCAGACCCTGCACAGCAGCGCCTACCGCGACGGTGAACATGGTGCGCTCGCTGGCACGCCTGCGCTCATCCGGATAGTCGTGTGCGCCGTCCGGCACACAGAACGGGATGACTACTTCTGGGGCATCGAACAGGATTCGGCCGCGAGCCACGCGACGCTCTATCCGTTCCGGCGCAAGCCCGTCAGCGGCGAGATCGGCACGCCACTGCTGCGCCATCGCCTCCAACAGCCGTGTGCGTAAGCCCGGCTCACGTAGCCAAACGAACCGCACCGGCCGGGTGTGGTGCGGTGCGGGCGCGGTCAACGCGACGGACACCGCGGCCCGGATTCGCTCTGGATCCACCGGGGTATCGGCGAACTGTCGGATCGAGCGACGCAACAGGACCGCCTCGCGCCGCCCTTGTTCGATGGCCTCGGCGGTGCCCAGCCAGAACAGGTCCTCAGCGCCACCCCGAAGCAGATCAGTGGCAGTGGACCCATCGTCGACAATCGACAGCCCACGCACCACCGCGACCGGCACGCCACTGAGTTTGCCTTTCACCAGGTCCGCGGCGGCAGCCAGCTCATCGGCCACGGCGACCTGGGTGACATACAGCTCATTACCCTGGGCATCGACTGTGCCAGCGTAATCGTGCAGCACTCGCAACCCCGCCGCACCGACTGCCGCGTCGGTCTGCCCATGACGCCAGGCGCGGCCCATAGTGTCGGTAACGATCACCGCTATTGACACGCCCAACCTTTCGGCCAGCGCGGCGCGCAACGCTTCGGCACTGGCGTCCGGGTCGGTCGGCAGCAGAACCAGTTCGCCCCGTTCGACATTCGAGCCGTCGACTCCGGAAGCCGCCTGCACGATGCCGAGCTTGTTCTCCGTGATCAGGGTGCGGCCCTTGCGCGCGAGCACCCGCACCGACTCCAGATCGACGAGCCTGCGCCGCGCGATATCGCGTTCTTCTGGATCCAGCGGCGCGTGCACGATCCGCCCCTCGGACTTGGCGACGATCTTGCTGGTGATCACGAGCACGTCACCATCAGCCAGCCAGGGCGCACACCGTGCGATGTGTCCGGCGAGATCGTCACCGGGCCGGAATTCCGGAAGTCCGATGACGGGCAGAATGCGCAACTCTTGCGCTGCGTGGTCGTTCGGTATGGTCACAGCTCGGCTCCAGCGAGATCCAATGCCTGACGCACCATTTGAGCGGTGGTCGGCGGGTCGGTCATCAACAGGGGCACGCTACGCACTTCGACGCCGGGCACCTCGGCGGTGTCGGTACTGTGGATCAGCCAGCCATCCAGAATTCCGGTCGCCGAGCGCGCGCCATAGTACCGGCCGATCGCTTCGGCCGAGCTCTCCACCCCGATCACCGACAAGCACTCATCGGCCATGCCACGCAATGGTTTTCCATCGATAACACCGGATACGCCGATTACCTTGGCCGCAGTAGTGCGCAGGGCACCGCGAATGCCGGGCACCGCGAGGATGGCACCGATACTCACGACAGGATTCGACGGCGCGAGCAGGACCACGTCGGCAGATTCTATGATTTCTATCACATTTGGCGCCGGCTTCGCTTCATCAGCACCAATTGTGACGAATCCATAGGTGTCGATGTCTGTGCGATACCTGACCCACCACTCCTCGAAATGGATCGCGCGCCGTTCGCCAGGGTTGTCCGGATCGGACACAACGACGTGGGTTTCACATCGATCATCAGTTGCCGGGATCAGTTTCAGGCCGGGTTGCCACCGATTACACAGCGCCTCGGTGACCACAGAGAGCCGGTAACCGGCACGTAGCATTTCAGTGCGGATCAGATGTGTGGCGATATCACGGTCCCCCAAGCCGAACCAGTCCGGCTGTGCGCGATACTTCACGAGTTCTTCCTTGACGTGCCAGGTCTCACCGGCCCGGCCCCACCCCCGCTCGACATCGATACCGCCACCAAGGGTATACATGCAGGTATCGAGGTCAGGGCAGATCCGGAGGCCGTGCATCCAAATGTCGTCACCGACGTTCACGATCGCCGACACGTCCGCCTCGGGCAGCAGTTCCCGGACACCCTGAAGAAAACGCGCGCCACCGACACCACCGACCAGGACTGCGACCCGGGGTCTGCGCGCGGTCGTGGTGTCCGTTTGTTGTCCAGTCACATCCGTACAGCCTATGCGTTGACACGACAGGTTCGATTCACTAGCAATTTGCCATCAATTTGCTACTACACTGAACAAGATCGGTTCGGAATGTGGCTGCGGATAGTAACGGAATAGCGTCGGCGGCTTGACCATCGACGCGTCCGGCGTGTCTAATCACAGTCATGTCATTCCAGCGTTCGCGCGGAAGGTCAAGGCGCGGGCAGTTTTTCGAACAGATGTTCGCATCGGGATGATGGGCTCGGAGGCGTCCGCGGGACAACGTCGCGGGGTATGGCCGTCGGCGCGCATGTCGGTCCGACGGAAAGAATCATTCTGCGCTAACACACAGTGAGGAGGCGGAGCGATGGCCAACGAGATGGTCTCGCCGACCGATTCCACAGCAGGCGCAGCACGTGGCGTCTGCGCAGACAACGACCAGAAGGGCGAGGAGGGGGGTGACGGAGTCGCGGCCCCTCCGCTCAGCCTGGTCGTGGTCGGCTTCGACGAAATGTTCGACTCCATCGAAGAACAGTGGCAGGAGCGTGCCCTGTGCGCGCAGACCGATCCGGAGGCGTTCTTCCCAGAGAAGGGCGGCTCGACCCGCGAGGCTAAACGGATCTGCATGGGCTGCGAGGTACGCGACGAATGTCTGGAATACGCGCTCGCGCACGATGAACGCTTCGGCATCTGGGGTGGACTCTCCGAACGGGAGCGCCGCAGACTCAAGCGCGGCATCGGCTGACAGACATACGCGTGCGCTCGGAGTCGCCCTGGCGGGGCGGACGGCTCCGAGCGCACGCGACATGACTCGACCGGATCTCCCGACTCGATACGGACAGCTCGGGCGACTTGGCCTAGGTTCTGTGCTGTGGCACGTTCCCGTAAGCGCCGACCACCGACTGCACGATCCGTGACCCGCCGCGGCCACGGGGTACGCGGCCCGATGCTGCCGCCTACCGTGCCGGCATGGCGAACCCGAGGCCAGAAGTTCGATCGACTGGTGCTGGAGGCGTTCGCACCGCTGGACACTCGCTGGCACGACCGGCTCACCAAACTCGATATCGCCGTCGACGATGTGCCTAAGATACGTCCGCTGCACCCGGATTCGGTCACCTGGCCGGACGAGGTGGTCGCCGATGGTCCGGTACCGCTGTCTCGGCTCATCCCGGCCGGCGTCGACCGGCACGGCACAGCTACCCGCGCGCGGGTAGTGCTGTTCCGCAAGCCACTCGAACTGCGTGCGGGCGATCCTGAGGATCTACTCGATCTGCTGCGCGAGGTGCTGGTCCAGCAAGTCGCGACCTACCTCGGCGTGGACCCCGACGTGATCGATCCGGAGGCCGGATGAGCACAGACCGATGATTCTTCGAGCGTGTCTGTCCCCATCGACGCGCCGGGGCGGCTACTCTCATCGGCGTGATCCCCATGCGTCGTTGCTGCCGACCGGGCTGCAAGAATCCGGCTGTCGCGACGCTCACCTATGTGTACTCGGATTCGACAGCGGTGGTCGGACCACTCGCGACAGTCGCCGAACCGCATTCCTGGGATCTCTGCGATACGCACGGCTCACGTATCACCGCACCGAAGGGCTGGGAACTGGTTCGCCACGAAGGCGGATTCTCCTCCAGCACACCGGATGACGACGATCTGACCGCGCTCGCCGAAGCTGTGCGGGAGGCAGGGCTGCGCCGCAGGCCGCCCGAACGCGACCAGCGCGGCTACCGGGACTACGCGCCCCCGCCCCGCACCGGCCGCACCGGCCGTCGCGGCCATCTGCGCGTTCTTCCCGACCCCCCATCCTGATCCGGACCGGGACGGTGTCGGACCGGCCCAGCGCAACCACTAGGGTGTTGGGCATGACAGTCGCCCGCTCCGCCGAGTTCGTAAACGCGGTGATCAAGGCTTACGACGTTCGCGGCGTGGTCGGTGAGCAGATCGACGCGGAATTCGTCGAGGATATCGGTGCGTCCTTCGCCCGGCTGATGGGCGCGGAAGGCGCGGACCGGATCGTCATCGGACACGATATGCGGGACTCCTCACCCGAACTGTCGGCCGCCTTCGCCGACGGCGTGCTCGGTCAGGGGCTCGACGTGGTGCGTATCGGCCTCGCCTCGACCGACCAGTTGTATTTCGCCTCCGGTCATTTGGACTGTCCAGGTGCCATGTTCACCGCGAGCCACAACCCGGCCCGCTATAACGGCATCAAGATGTGCCGGGCCAAAGCTCTTCCTGTCGGCCAGGACACCGGCCTGGCCACCATCAAAAACGAATTGGTCGTAGGCGTGCCCGCGTACACGGGCACGCGCGGTACCGCGACAGAACTCGATCTGCTCGCCGATTACGCGACCTTCCTGCACAGCCTGGTGGATCTCGGCGATATCCGTCCGCTCACCATCGCCGTGGACGCAGGCAACGGCATGGGAGGACACACCGTGCCCGCAGTACTCGGATCACTGCCGCGGGTGACCATCGCTCCACTATATTTCGAGCTGGACGGCAGTTTCCCGAACCATGAGGCCAACCCGCTCGATCCAGCGAACCTGGTGGATCTGCAAAAGCTTGTCCGCGATACAGGCGCAGACATCGGTCTCGCCTTCGACGGTGACGCGGATCGTTGCTTCGTGGTCGACCAGAACGGCGACCCCGTATCACCGTCGGCGATCACCGCCCTGGTCGCCGAGCGAGAGCTCGCCGAAGAGCCCGGCGCGGTGATCATCCACAACCTGATCACGTCGCGCGCGGTACCCGAGCTGGTGCACGAGCTAGGCGGAACTCCGGTGCGCACCCGAGTCGGCCACTCGTTCATCAAGCAGGAGATGGCCGCCACCGGTGCCGTCTTCGGCGGCGAGCATTCCGCGCACTACTACTTCCGAAACTTTTGGGGCGCCGACTCCGGTATGCTCGCGGCGCTGCACGTATTGGCCGCACTCGGCGAGAAAGCCAGGCCGATGTCGGAACTGGTGTCGTCGTATACCACCTACGCGGCCTCCGGCGAGATCAACTCCACCGTGTCCGATCCCCGCGAGCGGATGATGGCCGTGGTCGAAGCGTTTACCGACCGGGCGCACTCGGTGGACCGGTTGGACGGGGTAACGGTACAACTGGCCGACAATGCCTGGTTCAATCTGCGCGCATCGAATACCGAGCCGCTGCTCAGGTTGAACGTCGAGGCGCGATCGGCGGGGGAAGTAGACGCACTCGTGACCGAGATCCTCAGCACCGTGCGCCCCTGACTGGAATAGTGGAATCACAGGCCTTGGATTCACCCGGCTCCGGCACGGTCCGGCAGTCGAACCGGGTGGGCACGGGAGCGGCAGAAACGATACAACGCGATGAGGGGAGGTGGAACGCCCGATGATCGCTGGAACACCGGTGCTCGACCTCGACGATGCCGCTTCACTCGAAGCAGCTGACGCTGGCGGCGCCCTGCGTTCGGCCGCCTCCGGTGGCGCCCAGGTGCGCGCTACCGCGGCAGCCGTCGGTGAGGACGCATTGGCTCATCTGGCCAATCTTCGGCCACGCAGCGTGGTGCTGGTCTCTGGTTCCGGACGCGCCGCTCGTGCTGCCGGACTCCTGGTCGCCGCTCTCAGTGATCAGGCGGGCCTGCCTGTCGTCCCCGTCACCGCGCTGCCGCCCTGGGTGGGCCCGCTGGATGTCGTGCTGGTCTCCGGCGACGACGCGGGCGACCCGAGGCTGATCGACGCCGTGGACCGGGCGCTTCGCCGGGGCGCCGAAGTGGTGGTCGCGGCACCGCATGAAGGGCCGCTGCGTGCTATTACGGCCGGGCGCGCTGCTCTGCTGGAACCCAGAGTGCAGGTACTCGGGCGCAACCGCCTCCTACGTTTTCTGGCCGCCGGAATCGCGGTGTTGCGCGCGGTCGACCCTGTGCGTACCGGCATCGCCGTCCCAGAGCTCACCGAACTGGCCGACATCCTGGATGCGGAGGCACTGCGCGACGGTCCGCGTAACGAGGTCTTCCACAATCCCGCCAAAACGTTGGCCGCGCGTATGCAACAGCGCAGCGTAATACTCGCGGGTGATTCCCCGGCCGCCACCATACTGGCCGGACACGGCACCGAGGTACTGCTACAGTCCGCGGGCAGGGTGGCCACCGCGGTGGACCTCACCGAAGCCATCGCAGCGAAGGATCGCCTTGCTGAGGCGGCAGGCGAATCCGCGCCCGATTTCGATCCGCTGTTCCACGACGAAGAACTCGACGGCCCCGCTCCTGTGGAGCGTGTCCAGGTATTCGTGCTCAGTGCTGATCACGATCGGACCGCCGCACGCCGCCGTATCGCCGTCTTCGACGGGGGCCGGGCCGGGCTGGTGGACGCCGATCTGATCAATGCCGATGTAGATCTGCTGGACACCGAGATCACCGATTCCGCTCCGGCCTCCGGAGCGGAATCCGCACCCGAGCACGGCACCGAGCTCGAACAACTCGCCGTACTCGCGCTGCGACTCGAGATGGCCGCCGCCTATCTGCAGCTGATCGGCTTCGGCGCTACTACAGCTGACAACCAAGGGCAGTACGGGAGAAATTACTAGTGCACGAACTCGTTGGTACGCTGCGCTCGTACGCTTGGGGCTCGCGCACCGCGCTCGCTCAATTGTGCGGCCGACCGGTACCCTCCGCTCATCCCGAAGCCGAGCTTTGGTTCGGTGCCCACCCCGCCGACCCCGCGTATGTGCACATCGGTGACCGCGCCGTCTCCCTCGCGGAGTTGATCGCCGCCGACCCGGAACGTGAACTGGGCGCCACTGCAACGGAATTCGGTGGCAAACTACCCTTCCTACTCAAAATTCTGGCGGCCGAGGAGCCGCTGTCGCTGCAGGCGCACCCGAGCATGGCGCAAGCCGAGGCCGGGTTCGAGCGAGAAGAACATGCCAAGGTGCCCTTGGCATCGCCGCTACGCAATTATCGCGACAGGAACCACAAGCCCGAATTGGTCGTCGCACTGAACCGATTCGAGGCACTGGCCGGTTTCCGCGACCCTCGCCGCACGGTCGAATTGCTCCGCACGCTGGCCGTGGAAAAATTGAGTTCCTACATCGATCTGCTTGCCGCGCAACCCGATTCGGCGGGACTGCGCGCCTTGTTCACCACCTGGATCACGCTGCCGCAGCACGTGCTGGCCACATTGCTGCCCGCGGTACTCGACGGTTGTGTGCGCTATCTGTCCAGGACGAGCACACGTGAGTTCGCTGCCGAGGCCCGCACCACACTCGAACTCGCCGAAGCCTATCCGGGTGACGCGGGTGTGATCGCGTCGCTACTGCTGAACCGGATAACGCTGGAACCGGGACAAGGACTGTTCCTCGCGGCCGGAAACCTCCATGCCTATCTGCACGGGCTCGGTGTAGAGATCATGGCCAACTCCGATAACGTGCTGCGCGGCGGTCTCACCCCGAAACATGTCGATGTGCCGGAACTGCTGCGAGTGCTGGACTTCGAACCGATCGACCTGCCCGTCGCACTGCCGGAGCCCGCAGGTGATGGGTCGGTGCGCTATCGCACTCCGGTGCCGGAATTCACGTTACGTCGCTTCGATCTCGTCGCCGGCTCTGCCCAGGTCCCGCTGACCACAGCAGGACCGGGCATCGTGTTGTGCACCATGGGAACGGTGCGCCTGCTGCGAAACGACTCCTCACTTGTACTCACCCGCGGCGGTGCCGCCTGGCTTTCCGCTGCCGACACCGATATCCGCGCTCGAGCGGTGGATGGCGAAGTCCAGCTGTTCTGTGCCTGTGTCGGTACGGATTTCTGACCGGCGGCGAGATAGCGGGTAGCTCCTCCGACGCCGAGTGCCGCTGCCATACTCTGTTCGCGGTGACTCGAGCAGAGAGGACATACTGCCATGTCGGCTGGTGGTGGCAAGAAGGCGATCATCGCGGCGCTGACCGCGAACGCGGGAATCGCTGTGGCGAAGTTCGTCGGCGCGGCGATCACCGGCTCGGCATCGATGTTCGCCGAGGCGGTGCACTCGGTGGCCGATACCGGCAATCAGGGATTGCTGCTTCTCGGACAGCGTCGCGCCGAAAAGGAGGCGGATGAACTGCACCCGTTCGGGTATGCGCGCAGTCGCTATTTCTATTCGTTCATCGTGGCGCTGGTGTTGTTTACGCTCGGCTCCGGTTATGCCCTCTACGAAGGCTTCCACAAGATCCGACATCCGGCGCAATTGAGTTCCCCCATAATCGCGATCGTCATCCTGGTGATCGCGATCGGATTGGAAACCTACAGCTTCATGACAGCAGTGCGCGAGTCCGCGGCGGTGAAGGGTGACGCGAGCTGGTGGCGGTTCATCCGCAATTCGCGCAGCCCAGAACTTCCGGTGGTACTACTGGAAGACACCGGCGCGCTGATCGGTCTGATCTTCGCGCTCGCGGGCGTCGGGCTGACTATGCTCACCGGTGACCCGGTCTGGGACGGCATCGGCACCCTGGCCATCGGCGGGCTGCTCGGTGTTATCGCCATTGTGTTGATCGTGGAAATGCAGAGTCTACTGATCGGTGAGGGCGCCACGACCGAAGAGAACCAGCTGATTCGCATGAATATGGTCGACGACAACCGCATCGATCGGGTGATCCACCTCAAAACCCAATACCTCGGCCCGGAGGAGCTGCTCGTGGCGGCGAAGGTCGGCGTGGTACCCGGCCTGGATATCGCCGCGATCGCGCGCGCCATCGATGACGCCGAGTCCCGTGTCCGTACTGCCGTCCCCGCCGCGCGTGTCATCTATCTCGAACCCGATCTCTATCGCGTCGAACCCGCCGAGAGTTAGGGCCGTCCCGCCGTTCACGCAAGGACGGTGTCACGCGAGGCCGGCGTCGCGGCCCTTGCGAAGCGCTTCGGCGCAGCCGAACGCAGAAGATCGAACGGATCAGCGGTGATGGCGAAGCGGTCGCGCAAGGCATGGCGAGCCGCGTGCAAGCCACACATACCATGCACACCGGGACCTGGCGGGGTAGCCGAAGAGCACAGGTAGACACCGGGAATCGGAGTGGCATAGGGATTCCAGCGTGCGATGGGACGGAAGGCGAACTGGCGCAGGGTCATCGCACCTGCGGCGATGTCGCCACCGAGGTAGTTGGCATTGTGCGTGGGCATTTCGGCCGCCGTATAGACATTGGCGGCTACGATCACGTCGCGGAAACCCGGCGCGAAGCGCTCCACTTGGGCAACCACGTCCGTACTGACGTCGCGAGTGGAGCCGTTCGGCACGTGGGCGTAGGTGTAGAAGGTGTGACTGCCCGCCGGCGCGCGCGTGGAGTCGACCACACCAGGCTGGATGGCCAGCACATAAGGTCGTATAGCGTGTTGTCCTGCGGCGACGGCGTGTTCGGCCGCCATGGCTTCGGCGCGGGTGCCGATCACATGCACGGTTCCGGCCGCCGCGCACCCATCAGCCTGCCACGGCACCGGTTCGGAGAGCGCGAAATCGACCTTGCATACCGCACCGCCATACTGAAAACGCCGCAGTCGCCGCACATAACGTGTGGGCAATCGGTGCTCGGCGATGCGAAGCAGTTCAGCGGGAGCCAGGTCGAGCAGGACGGCGCGGGCGGTAGTGAACTCGTCCAGCGAGTCGACCCGGTGCCCGGTGTGCACTCGGCCACCGAGGCGCTCCAGTTCGGCGATCAGCGCGTCGGGAATCGCCTGGCTCCCGCCTCTCGGTATGACCCAGCCACCGGCATGGGCGAGCGTGCCGAGCAGCAGCCCAGCGCCCGCGGCTGTGAGCGTACGCGGTGAGACGATCGCGTGGGCGGCGATACCGGTCAGCAGAGCGGGTGCACGCTGTTCGCGAAACCTGACGTCCCACAGCGGCGAGCCCTGCTCGCAGGTGCGCAACCCGAATCGGATCGCGGTCACCGCCCCGGAAGGCAGACGGCGCAGATCCGACATCGCGACCTCGACCACGTCCGGCCAGTGCCGCACCAGCGGTTCGAACAGCGCACGCCAGACCGGGCCGTCGCGGCCGAGGCCCTCGACCGTGCGGTTCAGATCCCGCCAAGCCAGTCCCGCGTCACCGCCATCCAGCGGATGGGCATAGGACATTTGCGGCGCCAGCAGCTCGACACCGTGCGCGGCCAAGTCGAACGCGCGAAAAACAGGTGATGCCGCCGCCATCGGGTGCGCGCCCGCGCATACATCGTGCCGGTATCCCGGCAAAGTCAGTTCGGCTGTACGTGACCCACCCCCAGCCGTCGGCTCGGCCTCGTAGACTTCTACAGCCAACCCCGCCCTGGCCAGAATCACCGCGGCAGTGAGCCCGTTCGGTCCGGAACCGACCACCACCACATCAGCCATACTCCTACGCTACCGACCCGATCGACGCACCGCCGGTTGTGGACTGCTCGGCGCGGACGGCGTCTGGGTCTCGTGGTCGTCGACCATGGTCCGCTCGTCGAAAGGCAGCTTACGATCGAGCACGTCGCGCGCCCGGTCCATATCGATGGTCTTGGTCCAGACGCCGACCAGCATCGTCGCCACCGCATTGCCGGAGAAGTTGGTCAACGCTCTAGCCTCCGACATGAAGCGATCGATACCGACGATCAGACCGACGCCGTCGAGCAATTGAGGCCGGTGACTCTGCAACCCGCCCGCCAAGGTGGCCAATCCCGCGCCGGTGACGCCCGCTGCTCCCTTGGACGCGATGATCATGAACAGCAGCAGGCTGAACTGTTCACCCAAGGCCAGCGGCTGGCCCATCGCATCGGCGATGAACAACGACGCCATGGTCAGATAGATGGCGGTACCGTCCAGGTTGAAGGAATACCCGGTCGGCACGACAACACCCACCGTGGTGCGCGCCACCCCTAGGTGGTCCATCTTGGCGATCAGTCGAGGCAACGCTGATTCCGAGGACGAAGTCGCGACGATCAGCAGGTATTCCCGCGCCAAGTAGCGGACCAGCTTGAGGATCGACACCTGCGCGACTATCCACAGCAGCACGCCGAGCACGCCGAAGACGAACACCAGGCAGGTCAGATAGAACGCGAACATCAGCGCGCCCAATTCCACCACCGCTCTCAGGCCGGTCGTGCCGACCACATTCGCAATCGCACCGAACGCCCCGATCGGCGCCAGCCACAGGATCATCGCCAAAATCCGGAATACGAGTTTCTGTATCAGTGCCACGCCGCGCACGATCGGCTCGCCCGCCGACCCCATGGCCTGTACCGCGAAACCGGTCACCAGCGCGATGAACAGCGCTTGCAGGACGTTGCCTGTGGTGAGCGAAGACAGCAACGTCGAGGGGACGATGTGCTGGATGAAGCTCCAGGTGCCACCCGCACTGTGCGCCGTGGCTGCCAGATCGCGACCGGCTGTGGCGGATGTGGTGATGTGCAGACCGGTACCCGGGTGTAGCAAGTTGCCGACAAGCAGGCCGATCCCGAGCGCAATGGTCGACATGACCATGAAATAACCCACGGCCATACTGCCGACCTTGCCGACCGTGGCCGCGGCACGCACCGAGCCGATCCCGAGCACGATGGTGCAAAAGATGACGGGCGCGATCATCATCTTGATCAAGGAGACGAAGATGGTCCCGAGCGAGCCGAGCCCCTGCCCGATGCCAGGTGCCAGCCAGCCGACCAGGATGCCAGCGAATACTGCCACAAGGACAGCCAGGTAGAGCCAATGCGTGCGGTCACGCCGCACGCTGGTCGAGTCACTCATATTTAGGATTCCCTTCGAAAATATCGGAGTGGGCTGTCGCATGTTTCTCAGGCAGAATGATGTGCGGCCGGGGTGATCCCAGTCACTGTTTGTTGCATAACGTTCAGCGAAGGAAGAGTTTGTGAGAAAGCAGCGACTCTCCCTCGCCACGCAGGCATTCGCCCTTCACTTGGCTGTGCTGGTGGTGATGGTTGTGATCGGTGTGCTGCTGGCAGTCTTGAACGCCAAGCACGACAGTGACCGCGCCACCACCAACGAGGTCATCGACGTCGCGGTGAGCGTGGCCCAAGCGCCCTCCACCATAGAAGCGATCCGCAGCGCTGACCCCTCGGCCGTGCTGCAGCCGATGACCGAACGGATCCGGCATGCGACCGGCATGGACTTCATCGTGATCATGGCACCGGATCGGACCCGCTATACGCACACCGATCCCGCACTGATCGGACTGCCGTTCCGGGGCACTATCGATCGCGCTTTGGCCGGCGAGACGTTCACCGAGACCTATACCGGCCCCCTCGGTCCCTCCATCCGAGCGGTCACTCCGGTCCATGCCGATGGGAAAACCATCGCCTTGGTCTCTGCGGGAGTGACCGGCGCGAAGGTCAGCGATCGAGTCGCCGCCGAGTTTCCGCCGATCCTCGGCGCCGCGGCCGCGGGACTGCTGCTGGCGACCGTGGGTTCGTTTCTGCTGAGTCGCAGGCTGCGGCGACAGACCCACGGCCTGGCGCCCGACGAGCTGCGCGCGATGTACGAGCACCACGACGCCGTGCTGCACTCGATCCAGGAAGGACTGGTGGTGTTCGGATCAACTGGTACCACCGCCGAAGTGGTCAACGACGAGGCACGCCGCCTGCTCGATCTTCCCCCTGGCCCAGTCCAGCACGACGATCTTCCGCCGTCATTGCAACGGAGGAGCACAAACACCGTCCGCGACGAGATGCATGTGACCAACGATCGCATCCTGCTGGTCAATCAGGACACCGTGGTACGTGCCGGCCGACCGATCGGCACAGTGATGACGATTCGCGACCATACCGAATTGCAGGCAGTGCTGGGTGAACTCGATTCGGTACGCAGCTTCGCTGAGTCACTACAAGCACAGGCGCACGAGTCCGCGAACCGACTACACACCGTCATCACCATGGTCGAATTGGGCCGAGTCCAAGAAGCCGTCGAATTCGCCATCGCCGAACTCCAGCTGTCCCAAGCGCTGATCGATCGGCTCTTCGCCGCAGTAGGCGTGCCCGCGCTTGCCGCCTTGCTCCTGGGCAAAGTGAATCAAGCGGCTGAACGCGGTATCGAGCTGACGATCACCGACGACACCGCACTCGACTCGGTAGCTCCGCTGTCCACACGGGAAACCGTAACGCTGGTCGGCAATCTGATCGATAACGCGATCGACGCGGCGTCGAACAACTCCTCCGGTTGGGTGGAAGTCACCCTGCGACATCAACAAGCGAGCGTCGAGACCGCACGCGGAGCCCCGGTGCTGCTCGCCCGAATCGCCGACAGCGGGCCCGGTATGTCGCAGGAGGCGTTCACCCGCGCGATCCAGCGCGGCTATTCCACCAAAGCCGAGCATCAAGGACTCGGTCTCGCATTGGTCCATCGTCTGGTGACCCGCCACGGCGGAACTATCCATACCCGACAGGACCCTGAAAGCACGGTGACCGTGACGATTCCGCAGAAGGGCACACCATGATTCGAGTATTAATCGTCGAGGACGAACCACTGATCGCCGAGGCGCACCGTGCCTACCTGGAGCGAATCGAGGGATTCACTACTATCGGTGTGGCTCATACCGGATGCGCGGCGATACGCGCGGCGACCGAGAACACCCCTGTCGACCTGGTACTGCTGGATATCGGCCTGCCGGACATGAGCGGCCTCGAGCTCGCCGCCTCGCTGTCAGGCCTGACGCCACGACCGGACATCATCGCGATCACTTCCGCACGTGGCCTCACCATGGTGCGCGCTGCTGTATCGCAGGGCGTCATGCTGTATCTGTTGAAACCGTTCACTTTCGCCGCGTTTCGCGACAAGCTGGATCGATACCGCGAGTTCCACACGGCACTCCCGCAGGGCGAGACCGCAGTGTCTCAGCACGATATCGACCGGGCACTGAGCGCACTGCGTACCCCCGACCAGCGCACCGCGACCCCAAAAGGATTTGTGCCGCAAACCCTCGACACGATCGCCCGCACAGTACGCACCGCGCAGTGCACTGGCGTCACTGCTGCCGATACCGCGACATCGATCGGGGTCTCCCGGATCACCGCATGGCGTTACCTGGAGAAACTCGCCGAAGACGGCCTGCTCATCCGGCGCTCGGATTACGGCGGAGCGGGCAGGCCGAAGACCCGCTATCTCTGGAAGAGCACGCTGACCGGCTGATCAGACCGCTACTTGTTGCAACACGGGCGTCTCGGAACCCAGCCGGACCGGCATCCGCTGGTAACCGCGCAGGGTGTATAGCACGCGCCGCTGGAATGGGCCGTCCAGACGCAAGCCAGGGAACCGCTCGAACAGGGCCTGCAACGCATAGCTGCCCTCCATCCTGGCCAGACTAGCACCCAGACACGAGTGCACACCGCTGCTGAAGGACAGATGGTCCTTGGCGTTGCCGCGCTCGACATCGAAGCGCAACGGGTCGGTGAATACCGCGGGATCACGATTGGCGCCGGCCAGCGACAGCACTACCGTGCTGCCTTTGCGTATCCTGGTGCCGCCGATCTCCACGTCGGTCAACGCAGTTCGCGCGGTGGCCTGCACCGGAGAGTCGAAACGCAAGATCTCCTCGATCGCGTTGGGCCACAGCTGCGGCTCGGCGCGCAACCGCGCCAACTGGTCTGGATGCGCCAGCAACTGGCCGACGCCGTTGCCGATCAGGTTGACCGTCGTCTCGAAACCCGCGCCCATGAGCAGGCTTGCGGTGGCTTTGAGCTCGTAGGAGTCCAGCTCGCCCGAGGTGATCAGACTACTGAGGATGTCCTCACCCGGTTCACGGCGTAGCCGTTCGATATGCCGGTCGAGGTATGCGTCCATCGCCTCCATGGACAGCAGCGCCGTGCGGTACGGTCGCCATGGAACACCGATATCCAGCAATCGCGTCATCCGATCACCCCATTCGAGGAACATCGGAGTGTCCTCGTCCGGGAACCCCAACATCTGCGAGATGATCGCGATCGGCATCTGAGCAGCGAAAGATTGGATCAGCTCGGTCGAACCGCCCACAGGTAGCGCACTCAGCAGTTCCTCGGTGACCGTCTCGACGCGATCGCGCAACCTGCGGATGGCGCGCGGAGTGAACGCCGAGGCGACCGGTTTGCGCATCAGCGTATGTTCCGGCGGATCGAGCACCAGCATCGACGGCGGATCGACCGGATTCGGCGGGAGCGGGAACCGCCCAACGAGTCGCCGGAGTGGTTCGGGCGTATTGAAACCATCGATAGTGCGCACGATAGTGCGCACACCGAAACGGTTGTCGCGCAAGATGGCGCGACACAGTTCGTAGTCGAAAGTCGCCCACGCGATCGGGGTACGCAGCAGGTCGGCCTTCCCACGCAACTGCTCGATCAAAGGGTAGGGCGCCATGCAGCCGAGGGGCCCGCCCATCAACTCGGCGAACGGATCGCCGCGGCGGGCCTGGGTACGTAAGAGCAAGCCAGGCGCCCCCTGCGTCAACAACCAGTGAAACCAATAACGTGTCTTCATCGTTGACCCCGTCGTAGCGCGATGCCTCCACGGTACGGAACTTCACCGATCTGTGGAATGCCCTCTGGTCGGATTCGTTTCTCCTACCCAGGTAGGATCCGGCTCAGCCGCGTCGCACAGTCACCCGCTCGGAAGTGATGTGCCGATCACACAGCACTGGATCAGGATTAGCCACCTGTACCAGCGAAGCTCCTGGAGTCAGTACTGCGAGATATCCGTCGATCAACTCGTCGGGAGTGTCCCACGACGTGCTGGACAACACTCGATCGCCCACACTGATGCCTTGGCGCACAGCCGATTTCCTTGCCTCGGCGAGCACAGTGGCGACCGGCATGCCCGCCAGCGCCGCACCGGTGCCGCGCGGCAGGAAGTGATCGCCGTGCATCCGTACCGACGTGGCGAAATCAGTGATGCCCACCGGCAAGTCCCGTACCGGCCCCCCCATGGCGTCCAGCGACAATGCCACGATTTCGCCGACTCCCTCGATCTCGTCCAGCCTGTCGACAGTAGCCAAGTGCACGTCGGCGTCCTGATCGGGATGCAAGACCACCTCGGTCCCCGCCCACCAGCAGCCGAGCAGCACCGCGGCGGTCTGCCAATGCGCGGGTAGCAGCACAGCGACCCGCGCTCCAGGGCTCAGGCCGAACTCGTCACGAAACAGATTGGCGGTCTTGGCTGCCCAGTTCGCCAGCGTCAGGCCGGACAGTTCGATCCTTGCGCCAGTGGCGTCGTCGTAATAGGTGACACGCGGACCTGCGGGCTCCCTGGCGAGGATCGGATCGAGTACCGCTTCGGTGAGTGTGTGTTCCTGGTCGAAGTTACGCATGGTTCAGTTCACGCATTTCGGTCCATTCTGGCCTGCATAGATCGGTGGGGCGGGTGGGACAGGTGTCGCCGAGCTCGCTGAGGCGGAAGAGCCGAACACTCGACCTGCCGCTGAGCCCGGACCAGAATAGTCGCTTGTCAGCACGGCGCTCACCGTATCCGGCGACAACGCCGGATCTGCCAGGATCGGCAACCCACCGAGCGTCTCGGCCACCGCCCGAGCCGAGGGGCCTACGGTATCCGCGGCGAGCACCCGACTGCTCGTGACACGCTGTCCGGTGTAGTTGGCCACCTCGCCACGACGGAACCCCTCGGCACTCAGCATTCGGGCCACTTCAGCCGCGAGCCCGCCGACGCCGCTGGCGTTGTATACGCTAACGGTCACCGTCGCAGGATCGGCGATCCGCGCGGACTCACCGTCGCCTACCAGAGCAGCGATGAAATTCTCGACCGAACTGACGTCGACCTCGACCACCGATTCCCCGCTACTGGTCGAGCCGTTGAGATCGGCGACCGGGATGGTCTCGAATGTCACCTGCCCGGCGGAAAGATCCTTCAACTGTTGCAGGAACGCCAGCACATCCCAGCCCTCGTCGAGCACGACCGCTCGTCCCACCGCATCGCTGAGCTGCCGTAACTTGGCCGGATCGCTCAGCGTCTTCGTGCTGAGCATCTGCTGCACCAACTGTGCCATGAACACCTGCTGGCGCACGATGCGATCGATGTCGCCGCGTGGCAGGCCGTGGCGCTGGCGGATGAAACTCAATGCTCGCGGTCCGTCCAACCGCTGGCGGCCTGCCGGGAAATCAGCGCCGGACATCCATTCCTCGACGGGCCGGTTCAAGCAGACCTCGACTCCACCGACCGCTTCGGTGAGCAACACGAAACCGAGCAGACTCACCTCAGCGTAATGATCGACGGTGATACCGGTGAGGTCGGCCACGGTCTTGATCAGCGCCCGTCTTCCCGCCTGGGTGGATTGTCGCTCCGCGTCGGTGCGCGCGACTCCCTGGTCGAGCATCTTCAACCGCTGGGTCTCTTTGGTCGCGCCGAAGGCAGAGTTGATCTTGCCCATGCCGATACCGGGGATACTGACGTAGGAATCGCGCGGAATCGAGATTGCGGTAGCGGAGCGTCCGTCGTTCGGCACACGTAGCAATACAATGGTGTCGGTATTGGTACCGACCTCATCGCCTGCGTGCAGCATGGCCCGCTCCGCATCCGACAACGGGTTGCCATGCGCGTCGGTCCGGCTGTCCACCCCCACCAACAGGATGTCGACCGCGCCATCACGCCCGCCACCGAGATCCAGGTCGCCGATGCGCTCGATACTGGAGACCAGCGCATCGACGCTGCGCCAAGCCATACCGGTGAACACGAGCACCAAGATCGCCACAGCCGCGACGAACGAACGCAACGGTCCGGGCCACTGTGCGCTGGACCCGGTTCGCCACGCCGACACTGATGTGCCTCTCCGCTGCGACAATTCTGCCTCCTCTCGCCGAAAATCAATGTCCTGAAGACGTCTTGACGACGCATGCCCTACTGCTCCACCACCTACGGTTCCCGCACGGCCGATCGTGCTGATCCACCTGGCACGCCCAGGCAGCGAACAGGTAACGCGAACAATCTCGAGCGGGAGAACAGCGACGTGCCACACTTGCGCCGTGACCGACCCCACCGCACCCGAACTTTTTGCATCCGCCCACCTCGTCGTCACCGGGGCGCACGGACAGGTAGGCCGGGAACTGCTGCGTCTGGTTCCGACTGCCCGCGGCTACGGGCACGCCGAACTCGACATCACCGACCCCGCCGCTGTGCGCTCGGTCCTCGCACCCGGCGATGTGGTGCTGAATTGCGCCGCCTTCACCGCCGTCGACCGGGCCGAAACCGAGATCGAGGCAGCCTACGCGGGTAACGCGACCGGACCGGCCGTACTTGCCGAGGCCTGCGCCGACCTCGGTGCCAGACTGATCCATCTGTCCACAGATTATGTCTTCCCTGGTACTCACGGTACGCACGATCGACCGTATGACACGACCGATCCGACCGGACCGGTCTCCATCTACGGAAAATCCAAGCTGGCGGGCGAACAAGAGGTGCTCGCCCGCTGTCCGGACGCCCATGTGGTCCGTACCGCGTGGGTATACACGGGGTACGGTAGCGATTTCATTGCGAAGATATTGCGCCTGGCAGGAGAGCGCGACACCATCGATGTGGTCGATGACGAGGTCGGCTCACCCACATATGCCGCCGACTTGGCCACCGCGCTAGTGGAATTAGCCGGACAACCTGATGCGCCGCGGTTGCTGCATGCCGCCAATGCCGGACAGGCCAGTCGGTTCGAGCTCGCACGTGCGGCTTTCATCGAGGTCGGCGCCGACCCAGGCCGGATCCACCCGTGCAGCTCGACCACGTTCCCCAGACCCGCACAGCGCCCGGCGTATTCAGTGCTGTCGCCGCGGGCCTGGGAAGAAGCCGAACTGACCCCCCTGCGCAATTGGCGCACGGCACTGGGGGACGCGCTGGCACGACGGTCCGGCTAGGGTTGGCAGACGTGAGTGAGCGCAGCGAGCGAACCCTTGATACAGCAGCTTTCGCTCATGGGGAGGCCGAGCAGCAGCAAGGCCACACCGTGAGCGATTCCGATCCCGATTCCGTTGCGTCCGCCGGCTTCGCCGTCGTCACGGTGACCTATTCGCCTGGTAAGCACTTGGAGCGCTTCATCGCGACCCTCGCCGAGGCGACCGCGGCGAAACCTCAGGTGATTCTCGCCGACAATGGCTCGGCGGACGGCGTGCCCGAACTGGTCGCCGAGGCCGACACCCACGTACGGCTACTGCGCACTGGCGGCAATATCGGCTACGGCGGCGCGATCAACCGAGCAGTCGCGGAGATCGATCCGGAAGTCGAGTTCATCGTGATCGCCAATCCGGACATCCGCTGGGGCACCGACTCTATCGACACGCTGCTCGCCGCTGCGCAGCGCTGGCCGAGGGCTGGAGCGCTCGGTCCCCTGGTGCTGGAGCCGGACGGCAGCGTATACCCCTCGGCCCGCCGCGTACCAGGGCTACTGGATGGCGCCGGCCACGCGCTCCTGGGCACGATATGGAAGTCCAATCCCTGGACCCGCCGGTACCGGCAGGAGAACGAGGAGATCTCGGAGCGGGCGGTCGGCTGGCTATCCGGATCATGCCTGCTGGTGCGTCGCGCGGCATTCGATTCGATCGATGGCTTCGACTCGCGGTACTTCATGTATATGGAGGATGTGGACTTCGGCGACCGCATGGGCAAGGCAGGCTGGCACAATGTGTTCGTGCCTGACGCCGAGGTCACCCACGCCAAGGGGCACGCGGCAGGCCGCAGGCCCGAGACGATGCTGCCCGCCCACCATGCCAGTGCCTACCGCTTCCAAGCCGATCGACATCCGCACTGGTGGCAGGCACCCCTGCGGCTGGTACTACGGGCCGGACTTGCGGTGCGCTCGAAGGTTGCGGTTCGATCTGCCTTGCGCCGACAGGCGCGTGACGCCGGATAGCCGGCCGTCGCGAGCGAGAGACAATGTTGTGGACAGGGGAGCGTGATGGCAGGAAACGCAGGTACCGATGCCGTGATCCTGGTCGGTGGCCAGGGCACTCGACTGCGCCCGCTGACTCTCTCGGCACCGAAGCCCATGTTGCCGACTGCCGGATCACCGTTCCTGACCCATCTGCTCGCCCGCATCGCCGAAGCCGGGATCACCCACGTGGTACTCGGCACCTCGTTCAAGGCCGAGGTGTTCGAAGAACACTTCGGTGACGGCTCCGAACTCGGGCTGGAGCTCGAGTACGTCACCGAGACCGAGCCGCTCGGTACCGGCGGCGGCATCCGTAATGTGCTGCCCAAGCTGCGATCGGACACCGTGCTGGTCTTCAACGGAGATGTACTCGGCGGCACCGACCTCGGCGCGGTGCTCGATACCCACGAGTCGACCCACGCCGATGTGACGCTGCACCTGGTGCGGGTCGGGGACCCGCGTGCGTTCGGCTGCGTGCCGACCGATGAGAACGGCCGGGTCACCGCGTTCCTGGAAAAGACCCAGGACCCGCCGACCGATCAGATCAACGCCGGGTGCTATGTCTTCCGTCGCGAGTACATCGAGAAGATCCCGTCCGGTCGTCCGGTCTCCGTGGAACGGGAAGTGTTCCCCGCCCTGCTAGCCGAAGGCGCCCACATCCAGGGATATGTCGACATCTCCTACTGGCGCGACATGGGTACCCCTGAAGACTTCGTCCGCGGCTCCGCGGATCTGGTCCGCGGCATCGCTCCCTCCCCCGCGCTCCCCGGACAGCGGGGCGAATCGCTGGTTCACCCCGGCGCGGGCGTCGCCCCAGGCGCGGTACTCATCGGCGGCACCGTGGTCGGCCGCGGTGCCGAAATCGGCGCAGGAGCACGACTGGACGGCGCGGTCGTTTTCGACGGCGCCGTGATCGAGGCAGGCGCCACCGTTGAGCGCACCATCATCGGGTTCGGCGCGCGCATCGGCCCACGCGCGCTCGTCCGGGACGGCGTCATCGGCGACGGCGCCGTCATCGGCGCACGGTGCGAACTCCTGCGCGGCGCCAGGGTCTGGCCAGGCGTACAGATTCCCGACGGCGGTATCCGTTTCTCCACTGACATCTGAAGCCGGCGGTTCCAGCGAGAAGGTGCCCATCCCTGAGACACAGACCGTACACTGGCCGCATGCCGAGTTACAGCTATCGGTGCCGCAGCTGCGACGACACGTTCGAGTCGATCCGTCCGATGGCGGAATCATCGGCACCAGCGATCTGCCCCCATGGACACGAAGACACGGTCAAGTTGCTCACCACCTTCGCCGCTGTCACCAAGGGCGGCAGCGCGCCCACGCCGAGCCAGATAGCGCCACCAGCGGGCGGCGGCTGCTGCGGTGGTGGCGGCTGCTGCGGCTGACCGCACTCCACCGGCGCGGGCGTCAGTCACGCCGATCGGTATGGCCCAAGGAGCGTTCAGGCGCGACCCGATCGCGCACTCGCTGCTTGAGCAGCGCGATGTCGGGGAATCCGCCATCAGCCTTGCGTTCCCAGATCTGTTCGTCGTCGACGGTGATCCGGAATATCCCGCCCGAACCAGGGACGAGCGCTACTTCACCCAGATCGGTAGCGAAAGTGCTGAGCAATTCCTGCGCCATCCAGCTCGCGCGCAACAGCCAGCGGCATTGGGTGCAGTACTCGATCGCGACGCGTGCCATGTCCGCTGACGCTACCGGTCAGGTGGGATGGGTACCATCCAGATAGACCCAAGCACCATCGGATCGGACGAATCTGCTGATCTCATGTAGTGCGCCACGGCCTGTCACGTTCCGATAGTGCGCGACGAACTCCACAGTGCCGGTGTCGTCGAACAATCCACCGCGTTCGGTGCGGTTGATTTCCAGCGACAACCAATGGCGCAGTGGATCCAGTGCCAGCGCACTCGGACGCGTCCGCGAATGCCAGGAACGCAGCAGATAGTCGGTGTCGCCCACCACGAACGCGGTATAGCGTGAACGCATCAACGCTTCGGCAGTCGCGGCAGTGCGCTCACCACGCAGCACTAGAGCACAACAGTTATCGAATGCCTCACCGTGGCCGCACGGGCATCTGTGCGATGTGTCCATAACGTCGATCTTGCCGCCGGGCTACCCGGCACGACCGCTTGGGTCATCCACGGTGCACGTCGACAGCCTCCAGTTCCATAGCGAGAGCCAAGGTCTGTTCACACCAACGCCGCAGATCGGTGACGCTCGGCGCAAGCTCGTAGTCATGATGGTGGGCGGCGCGTGACAGCGTCGCCCACAGCACCGCCACCCGTGCCGCCACGTCCGGCCCCACGAAGGCTCGTAACGCGATCAGCTGAGCCCGCATCGGACAGCGGGCCAGCGCCGGTGCCGCGCGCAGCCACAGTTCGTCGACGGACTGTTCCAAGGCGATCCGCAGAATCCACGCCGTAGCCCGCGACCACAACCCACCTGCAACGCTCACCGACCCACCGAGCAACAGCTCAGCAGTTTCCAACCGCTCGGCCACCGAAGGTCTGCGCACGCGCCGCCTGCGTGCGCCATTCCTCGGCCCGCGCGGCCCATTCCGGGCAGCGGGGCTGCCCGGAGCATGTCTGTGCCGCCTGCTCATCGGCCCGTCACTGGGCCAGCCATGCAACGAATTTCTCGGTCTCACTGATCAACTCACGCATATCGCGCCTGATCGGTACGTGCGCACCTGCCGTAGCGTCGCGTAATGCCTCTACTACCCATCGCCCTTCTCGCGCAAGGAGATTCTTGTTCAGATCGTCGACCTTGCTACCGACACCGAACACCGCCAATGCCACCTTCGCCCTGGTCGAATGCGCAGCATCCACATGACGTTCCACTTCGCTATGGTTCATGCCAGCGGCCAGCAACATACGTCTAGCCCTGGCCAAACTGGCCGCCTCCACCGCGGAACGACAGCAGGTGGCCACCAACTCATCAGCGATCGCCGCGGGCAGCTGCGGGGTACGCACCAGTGCCCTGGCGTCGTCGAGGTAGCGGCGGATCGGATCGCTGGACACTCGCACCTCAACCGCTGAACGGTCACGGCGTTGCACTTCTAATACCGTCGCGTCGAGCTGCATACGCCGCACCGCCTCGGCGAGCCGCTCGTCATGCGTGAAAACCACTACCTGCCTGGTCATGGCGACCATGGCCAACACCTGCGCCAAGCCGTCCACCTTGGCCGGGTCCATCGCCTGTACCGGATCATCGATCATGACGAAACGAAAGGGGCTTTCCCGCACAGTAGCCCGCGGCAGGAACAGTGAAAGCCCGAGCGCGTGCAACTCTCCCTGGCTCATCACCCCCAACGCGGCGCCGTCCACCTCGTCCACCGTCACGTCGAGCAGCACACGGCGCGCGGTACCCGCGTTGCCCTGCAGGCGGATTGCACCCAGCTCGACATTGCTTTGCTGCCGCAAAGTACGCCATACCCAGCGGGCAGTCGTCTCCAGCGGGGTCATGCGCTCGCCACGCAGACTCGCGGACGCCGCCTTCAGCCAGTCCTCGGCCTTCCTCACCGTACGCAGTTCGGCCGCGTGCGCGGCGACTTCGCGCGCGTCTTTCAACCATTGCACGATCCGCGCGACCAACGGCGTCCATACCTCGTCCAGGCGGTCGAGTTCCTTACGGGTGCTCTGTTGCAGCAGCTCGAGCTCGTCGACCAACCGCGCATGCGCACCACGCAGCCGGTCCGGCAAGTCTTGGGTGTAGTCGGCGGTGATCAACGCAGCCCAGTCGGCCCAAGCCGCACGCACCGAGGTGGGGTCGACCGACGGGGGATTACGCGGATCGAAATCCAGCTCCCCTGGTACGAGCGCAGCAAGCGACCGCGCATCCCGCACCGCATCGTCGAGTTCCCTGCGCGCAGCGGTAAGCGTGACGACACGTGCTGCGAGCTGCTCGATGACCGAGTCGGTGTCGCGGGCCCATGCCATGTCGAGTACGCCACAGCCACAGACCGGGCACGGACAACTCCCGCTCGCCTCCTGATGCGCCCGTGCCGCGTGCAAGAGCTCCAACACCCGCAGATCGGCCGCTGCGTCGGTGGTGGCACCGCTGGTGATGGCCGCTCCGCAGGCCTCCAACCGGGCCGCGACTGCCTCCACCTCTGTGTCCACAGGCACCGCGAGCCGCACAATGGCCCGCAGGCCATCCACTCCGGCCGGGTCGCCCACTGTGCCGAACACCGCACGACCCACTGCGGCGAGATCCGGCTGAGCCGGACGCAACAGACCAGCCACGCGCACTGCCCGGTCATCAGCTACCTCGTCGAGCGACTCGAGGAGCTCCAGTCGTTCCTGCCGCGAGTTCCGGACGGCACGTTCCAGCTCCAATCGGCGCATGCGGATTCGCTCCTGCGCCACGGTCAACTCATCGAGTCCGAGTAGTTGGTGCAACGCGTCGAAGAGGTCACTCGGCTTGCCGTCGACCAACGCACCGAGTTCACTGTAGGACAGGAAGGGACGGTAGAGTTCCAACTCAGCCGCCCACCGTCGCATATCGAATTCCGTTGGCAAAGCAGGTGGATGCCGCTGGGTCCAGTGCGCGCCGGACAGATCCGCATCGGCGGTCCATTCTTTGGCGATGATCAGCTCAGGGGTTTCACCCGAAGTCAGCAGCTCGAGTTCGATACGCGCGGCCACGCCGTCATGCAGATTGCGCCAGCCTTCCCGCCAAGCTGCCGAACGGCCATCCCAGCGACGGTTTCCACCGGTCAACGCTAATTCGGCAGCCTCGGCAAAGCTGGATTTGCCGCTGCCGTTACGACCGACGACCAGGGTCAGACCCGGTCCTGGCGTCAGGCGCAATGTCGCCTCCGGTCCGATACCCCGGAATCCACGCACTCGAACAGCGCGCAGGTAGATCCCCGAATAGTCGAAAAACTTTGTCGCGGGACCGGATTCGACGGTACCGAGAGCTCGCCGCACAGTACGCGCAACTGAAGGCGGCATTGCCGGGTCCTCGACGAGACGCCGGGCCACCACCTCCGACAGCCGAGGCTCCGGCTCCACGGAAGTACCGGCTTCGGCGGCATCGGGGTCCTGGCGCATGCGAGAAATCCTCCACCATCGAGCAGCTACACGCGCTCCGACCTGGCGCGCAGCACCCATACCGAAGCTGCGCGAAACGCTACCCGATCACGCCGGGGACCGTCACCGCACCAGCGCGAATCTGCCCGCAGGGATGGAAATGGCCATCGAAACACGTACGCCACGCCCGATGTCCACCCCTCGTACCACCCCAGCGGGCAGCCCGATGATGTCAACACCCATCCTGGATGGCTCGGTCGAGCCGAACAGGACAGGATGCCAGAGCATTTCGAAACACGCAATTTCTGGCTGCTCGAGGAACGAACCTCCAGCCACACCTTCTTCTGATTGCGTCGTATCTATCGATTGCGGCGTTTGTCGTTGCGCTGCGGTACGACTCGACCCAGCCGCGCGAAACACCCGGCTGCTCAAAGGACTTCCAAAGATCAAAGCACGGCTCACCTGAGTGCCATGGACGCATTCCCAGCTGTCCGCGGCCTCCGGCTACGGGGTGGGAGTCCCCGCACCGGGCTAACTGTTCATCGCGACCGAGCAGCCGATCGCGCGGTGGCTGACCAAGGTCGCCAGTGTGCTGCGCACCCAAGATCTGCCCGTCTCCAGCACGCACATCATCGAAGCCGTCCGGCTCGCCGATACGCTCGCCTCGCCGCGCGGACACCCGCTGGACGATCTGCCGGAGATCACCGAGGCAGCCAGATCAGTGGTATGCGACGGCGATGAGACAATGCTGCAGTTGTTGGTGCGCGGACTCATCGTCGGCGAGGCGCTCGGCACGGTCCCGGAACAGGCGCCGACCGTGCCGTTGGAAGCAGAACCACGCGCGGCCGCGTCTATTGCACCGGCTGCGGTGCTTAAGAGTGATACGGTCTGCTCGCGCATGGGAACTCACCGAACCAGAACAGCGATAACCAGCTGTTCCGCAGGTTCGCCATCTATTTCGCGATCGGGAAGGCGGAACCGGAACCGCTGGAAGGGCTCTCGGCTCCGCCTGCGTCTCGTCATCGCAATCACCGACCCGGCCTTCTTCGACCGGATAGTGCCCAGCCACAAGATGAAATTCTCACCATGATCACGAACAGGGCCGAGGCCGCAGGGGCCGGTGACTGTGTCTCGGTCGGCCTAGAAGCCGGTGACTTCCTGGATCAGGGAGAAGACCTGTACAGCCAGCAACGCCAGAGTGTTCAGGATGATCGTCGGCTCCATGACAACTCCTTCTTCGAGCTAGCGAATAGGACAGTCTTGCGATAGTACGCGGGGCCGAGCGCTGTTCCCGTGATCGCCGCCTGGCGTGTACGACGATCTCAACGGCTGATCAGGCGGGCTCCCGGGAACAGGACCCCACACGCCCTTTCGCGGTGGACACACCGCGGACCGCCAAGGACTGCAGTACGGCGAACAAAACAGCAACATCATAGCAATCGAAGCGCCTCAATCGGTAGTGATCGCTATCAGTACCTGCGCTGCGCGCCATGATCAGGGCAGCCGACACCGGACCTTGGCAATAGGTCGCGGGCCGTGTGGCGCAAGGTCGCGGGCCGTGCGGCGCACAATGGTTATACGCCGCACAAGTCCCGTCAAAGGTCCGCGATGGCGGCGAGCGGTGGGGTACGTGCCGCACGCACCGCGGGCCAGAGTGCGGCGAGCACCCCGACAACCGCCGAACCGATCAGAACCAACATCAGCTGAGTCCACGGGACGTCGATCTGATCGAGCCCGAAATCACGCAGGGTACGCAAAAAGCCGATACCGAGCCCTAGGCCGAGCACCAAGCCCACGACCGCGCCGAATACCGCGATCAGCATCGACTCCAGATAGATCGTCCGGCGCACCTGGGGGCGCTGCATGCCGACCGCGCGCAGCATGCCGATCTCCCGACGGCGCTCCACCACTGAAAGCGCGAGTGTGTTCACAATGCCCAGGATCGCGATCACCACCGCCAGGGCGAGCAGGCCGTAGAGGATGGCGAGCAGGGTATTGATCTGCGCACCTTGCGCGCCCTTGAACTCCTCGCGGTCCTGTACCTGCACCACCACGAACTTCTCGGTCGCCCGCTCCAAATCGGCACGCATCTCGGTGAGGTTCGCACCCGACTTCGCCTTGATCAACACTAGGAAATCAGTGCGAAAGTTGAGCGGCACCACTTCGTTGTACACCACTTGCGACACCATCATGGGCCCGATCAGCGGGTTCTTCTGATATATGCCTGCCACTGTGAGCGGAATCTTCTTGCCGTCCAAACTCGCCGGAGTCACCTGGTCGCCGACCTTCCACCCCCGTTCGTCGGCCTCGTCCTCGGATACCAGCACATCTCGATCGCCGAGAGTGCTACTACCTCGGACGATCTCGAGGTTCAGCACATCGGCCAGCGACCCGTCCGCCGAGGTGGCGAACACCTGGTCAGCGCCGATCTCGAAACCTGCGGCGCGGATACCGACCGCCTCGGCCACTTCGGGCACCGTGGTGCGGACCGCTTCGGCCGCGCCGAACGGCACCCCGAGAAATTGCGGCCCCGCCAGCACATAATCGGCTCGCACCCCCTTGTCCACCAGCACACCGACGCTGGCTTTCGCCGACGTACCCAGCATGCTGATCGCCGATACCAGCATCAGACCCAGGGTCAGCGCGAATGCGGTCGCGGCAGTACGACGAGGATTACGTGCGGCATTGTTGCGCGCCATGCGGCCGATCGGCCCGAATGGGCGCACCAACACCCCGAGTACGGCTACCAATGGCCGCGACAGCGCGGGCGCGGTGAGCAGTACCGCGAAGATCAGCCCGAGCGCGCCGATCCCAACTGTGGCGGCCGCCGTGCCGCCAGAGCGTTGTGCCCCCAACACGACACACCCGATACCGAGCACCGCGAGCACTGCCCCGAGCATCGTGCGCACCCGCAGCGACTCGCTCACAGTCGCGAACTCCTCCCGCATAGCCTGCACCGGTGGGATCCGCGCAGCGCGACGCGCAGGCGCGTAGGCGCTGATCAAGGTCACCACGAGTCCGACAAGCAAACCGACCACGATGGTGCGCGGCCGCACCGCCATCGAACCGGTCGGCAACCCGAGATCGAAAGCATTCAGCACTGCGGACAGCCCGAACGCCAACCCGACACCACCCGCGAGGCCGATCGTGCTGCCGATCACCCCGATAACGAGCGCTTCGCTTACCACCGACCGGCCGATCTGCTGACGACTCGCACCGACCGCGCGCAGCAGCGCCAGCTCACGTAAGCGCTGCGCGACGATCATCGAGAAGGTGTTGTAGATGATGAACGTGCCGACGATCAATGCGATAGCGCCGAACGCGAGCAGGAAGTAGTTGATGAAGTTCAGCGCGTCGCCAACCTGTTTCTGCAGGTCGTCGCGCACCTGCTTGCCGTTCTGCACCTTGTAGCCGGGCAAGTCCTCGGCCAGGTTGTCCCGTAGTTCATCGCCCGAGATGCCGGTGGCCGTGAGGTCGACGTAGGCGACGTGCGAGCCGTCGGTGAACAATTTGCGCGCCTGCGTGTCTTCGAACAGCACGCTGATGAAGCCACCGGTTTCCGCGGGGAGCTCGTAGATCCCGGTGAGCGTGACGTCGATGGGCTCGGATTGCGACGGGATCAGGATCTTGGTCCGGTCGCCGACCCGCAGCCCAGCCCGCTCGGCCCCGCCGGTATTGAGCGCGATCTCACCGGGACGGGTAGGCGGAACGCCCTGCACAAACCGTTCCGGCTTCTCGACAGCTCGTTCCGGCGGCAGGTAGGACCTGCCGATAGTAGGCGCGCCGCCGGTCTGCACAGCTTTCTCGCCCTTCGGATCGAGCAGCACCACCTGTCCGTTCACGCTTGGCGCTACCCGGCCCACACCGGGGTACTTCGCGAGCTCGTCCACGATGTTGTTCGGCACACCTTGGGCTTGGCGATCTTTCGGACTGATCCTGACATCGACGCCCTCGGCCTCATTGGCGAAGATCCCGTCGAAAGTACGTTGTAGCGTATCGGTGAATACGAACGAGCCTGCGATGAAAGCGGTGCCGAGCACGACAGAAAGCACGGTCAGGACGAGCCGGACCTTATGCGCGGCGAGATTGCGCAGCGCGACCTTACGCATCGGATTGCTTGCCATCACACCCGCCCCCTTTGCTCCGCTGACTGCCCGATCATGCCTGCTCCAGCGCTTTCATCCGGTCCAGCACGGTATCGGCAGTCGGATCGCGCAGCTCGTCCACGATGCGCCCGTCGGCCAGAAACACCACCCGGTCGGCGAAGCCGGCCGCGTGCGGCTCATGCGTGACGATGACAACTGTCTGACCGAACTCGTCCACCGCGGCACGCAGAATCGATAACACCTCCTCCGAGGCCCGTGAGTCCAAGTTGCCGGTCGGCTCGTCACCGAAAATGATCTCCGGCTTGCCCGCCAGCGCCCGCGCACAAGCCACCCGTTGCTGCTGCCCCCCG
Organism: Nocardia sp. TBRC8007; assembly: GCF_056629435.1. Taxonomy (NCBI): domain Bacteria; kingdom Bacillati; phylum Actinomycetota; class Actinomycetes; order Mycobacteriales; family Nocardiaceae; genus Nocardia; species Nocardia sp. TBRC8007. The sequence goes on from NZ_JBWSOR010000004.1 coordinate 103,830, forward strand.
GACAATTCGCTGGGACGGTGCGTGAGCCGATCAGACAATCCGAGCCGATCGATCACGATGTCCAACCAGTCTTGATCAGATTTGCGCCCGGCGATATCCAGCGGCAACGTGATGTTCTCCAACGCCGTGAGCGTCGGCACCAGATTGAACGCTTGGAAGACAAAGCCGATCCGGTCCCGGCGCAGCCGTGTCATCTTCTTGTCGGACAAAGTGGTGAGGTCGGTGTCGCCGATACAGACGGTGCCCGTATCGGCGCTGTCGAGGCCGGCCAGACAATGCATCAGAGTCGATTTTCCCGAGCCGGACGGGCCCATGATCGCGGTGAATTCTCCCTTCTCGAAGGCGACCGATATGCCATCCAGTGCTCTGACCTGGGTATCGCCCGATCCATAAAGCTTCGTCAGTTCGATGGCGCGAGCTGCGGCATCGGTGGAAAGCGCGGTACCCGAGGTGTCGGCGCTCAAAGCTTGCGAAGTCATGCCGTATAGTCTTACCGCCTTCACGCCCCCACGCCATCGGGAATACCCCTGAATCGCCGGGCTGGCCTGGGGTCTACGGGCTTGGCTTGGGTCTCTGATCGTTGGACTCGACTCCGACCGCCCAGGGGAAGGCCGAGGCCTTCGATCGAGCGCCCTCTGCGGCACGAGAGCGGTTGGGCTCGCCGAGTTCGGCGAGTAAATCCTCTGACAGCGCCACCAGCGCGGCCAGTGTCGCCGGGGTGAACCATGCGGGCCTAGTCGCGAACAAAATATCCTCGGAAGCGGTGTTACCGCTCGCACCTGGCGCGAACGGGCAGCCACCGAGCCCGCCGAGCGCACCGTCGACCATCTGCGCGCCCGCCGCAACAGCGGCGAGAGTATTGGCCACCCCCATCCCCCAGGTATCGTGCCCGTGGAACACGATGCGCCGCCGCGGAGTCTGCTCTCGCACTGCGGTGACCAGCCAGCTCACCTGTCCCGGATCCGCCTGTCCGAGAGTGTCGGCGAGCACGATGTCATCCGCCCCCTCGGTGCGCGGATCGCAAGCGATAGCGAGCACCCGCTTGCGATCCACCGGTCCGTCGAAAGGGCAGCTGAATGCTGTCGCCAGGCAGAGCTGGATCGAGCCGTCCACCTCGCGGGCCAATCGCACCGCCTCCGGCATAGCGGAGACGCTGTCCTCGGTGTCACGCCCGATATTCGCCTGGTTGTGCGCGTCCGAGACCGAGAAGCAGTATTGAAAGTTGCGCACTCCCGCCGCGGCGGCCTTCGCCACATGCCGCGGCGTAGCTACCCACACCCAGCATCGACGCAGTTCATCTGGCGTGAGCGCGGCGATCAGCTCCATAGTGTTCGCCATAGGTGCGACCAGATCCGGGCGCGCCATCGAACCGATCTCCAGCGCGGGCACGCCGAGCGCGAGCAGTCTGCGCACAATATCCACCTTGCGCTGCACCGGCAGCAATTTTCCGGTCAACTGCAGCCCGTCACGCAAGGTGACATCACGCAACACCGGCGAGCGCATCACCTGTCCTGCCGTGTTCATCGCCTGTCCGGTCATGTCCTCTGCCATGTCACTCCACCCACCGGACGTCGGCCACACATCACACCGCCCCATGGCTTGGCACCCGCCCCGGTCGGATTCGGCTGCACGGCGGGCCTGCGGCTGCCCGACACGCGCGGTTCCCGTGCGCCACACCCCGGAGGACACCTGCGGTCCGGTCGCGTGCTCATGGCGCCTCCAGCGCGTTGATAGCGGCTTCACTCATGCCGAGCAAGCCGGACAGCACCTCGCGGGTGTGCTCGCCCAGATCGGGACCGATAGTGCGGATAGGCAAGGACTGCTCACCGAGCACGGGAACAATGCCAGGAAAGCCTACCGTCTTCGGTTCCGGTGCACCGACATCCACGGTGAAGGGCTGGATCATATTGCGGGACCGATACTGTTCGTCAGCCACGATATCCGCCGCCGTATATATCGGACCACATGGAATGGCTGCGGCTTCCAAAAGTTTCAGTGCCTCGGCACGGGTGTGCCGGATCGTCCACTCGCCGATAGCCGAGTCGAGCCGCTCGCGCTGACGCCAACGGCCCGCATTGTCCTGGAGCTCCGGATCGGCGGCAAGATCCGGGCGGTCGATGACCGTCATATAGCGCTGGAAGATCGCATCGCCGTTACCGCCGATGATGACGCTGGTTCCATCGGCGCACAGGTAGGCATTGCTCGGCGCGATGCCCTCCATTCGGCCACCCACTCGTTCGCGTTGGATGCCGTAGGCGAGGTAGTCCGGTACCAGCGACTCCATCACCGACAGAACCGTCTCGTTGAGCGCCACATCGATCACACGTTCCGATAAGGGGATCTGCTGCTCGCCGCTGCGACGTTCCCGCTGAAACAACGCCATCACGGTCCCGAACGCGGCGTAGATACCGGCGATCGAGTCACCGATCGAGACACCGGTGCGCACCGGCGGACGATCGGGGTCGCCGACCAGCTCACGCAGGCCACCGATCGCTTCGGCCACCGCGGCGAATCCGGGCTGCGCCGCCAACGGCCCGGTCTGCCCATAACCGGAGATTCTGGTGATCACCAGTTCCGGGTTCACCTCGTTCAACCGCTCCGCGCCCAAACCCCAGTTCTCCAGCGTTCCTGGCCGGAAATTCTCCAGCAACACATCGCAGTGCCGGATCAGGTCCAACACAACGCTGCGACCTGCCTCGGTACGCAGATTCAGCGTGATCGACTTCTTGTTGCGATTGATCGTCCGGTAGAGCATCGAGGTATCGCCACCGTAGAGTCGCCATTTGCGCAACTCGTCACCTACCCCTGGGCGTTCGACCTTGATCACTTCGGCACCGAAGTCACCGAGGATACGCCCAGCGGTCGGCGCGGCGATGTAATTGCCGAGTTCCAGAACTCGCACACCGTCCAACGGCCGAATGCTCATGCCACCAGTGTGGACCATGCCGCCCGCCGGCCACAGCGCGGATACACCACTCGACCAACCGTGTGGCGCGATCGCAGCAGCGCAACCGAAGCCGAACCGCCCCACTACCGGGTTCGAATCTTACGAATGCGCAGCGCCGCAGGTGCTGTCGATCAACACAGCTCACGCAGATAAGCTAGATCGTCCGCGAGACCGTCGACCGGGGTTTCCAGGATTACCGGCGCGCACGCCGTCGTGCACACCTCGGCGAGCAAATGCGGATCGATGGTGCCGTTGGCGAAATTGGCGTGCCGGTCGGCGCCGGAATCGAAGGCGTCGCGCGAGGAGTTCAGGTGCACCAGGTCGATCCGGCCGGTAATCGCCTTGACCCGGTCCACGACACCGACCAGATCCTCCCCGCCCGCCCACGCGTGGCAGGTGTCCAGGCAGAAACCCGCCCCGTAGTCGCCGACCGCGTCCCATAGTCTGGCGATGGAATCGAAATGCCTGGCCATAGCGTGGTTGCCGCCTGCGGTGTTCTCGATCAGGATCGGTACCGCGAAACCACCTTTGTCCTGCTGGCGCTCGAACAGTTTGCGCCAGTTGTCGATTCCTGTGGTCAACTCGCTGTCGGAGCGCACGTGTCCACCGTGCACCACCAGACCGAACGCACCGAGCTCAGCGGCCGCTCGAGCCTGCTGTGCCACCGCGTTACGCGAAGGTATGCGCAACCGGTTGTTCAGGCTCGCTACATTGATCTGATAGGAAGAGTGCACCACGACCTCGATCGGACTCGCGAGGATCTCCGCGGTCCGGGGGTGCGGGACGGGTTTGTCCCAGCTCTGAGGGTCGACAACGAACATCTGGATGACATCGGCGCCCAATTTCTCACCGAAACCGATCGGATCGCCGTCGAGCCGGACGTGTGCTCCAATACGCATGCGGGTCAGCCTATTGAGTGGCTCCGACAGCAACCGACCGCCTCGGCGGACTCGATGTCCAGGAAGAACATCGGCCTGGTCTCCACTCCCGGTCCGTAGCATCACCCCCGGTGTCACTGCCGTCCCTTGCCCACCCTGACGCGGAGTCGATCAGCGCGGAGGATGCCCGCCTCCCGGATCGGACCGACCAGTGATCTCAGTCGGCTTCGCCACCCCCCGTACGGAGTTTGAGCAGGACCAAACCCGCCGTGCACGCGAGAATGAGACTGGCGACGGTGCTCTCCACGTTCAGTCCGGCGATACCGAGAACAGCCCCGGTGAGCCCGCCGATGAAGATCGGCCAACCCAGCGTCCGTGACACGAGCGCGGACATCGTGAGTGTCCGTTGGTTCGATGTCGGTTGTCGCGCGGTTGCCCCTACCGCGTCTTCCACGGTCTGGGGCGACTCCCGCTGCGACACTGTCGAGTAAACACCCACCATCTACTCCTCGATGACGCCGATCAGGGAACCACTGTCACGTTCTCACGCAACGTGTCTCGCATTTTGACACAGGCGTCTCACACGTAACTTCGCGCACATACGCTACGGCCCCTGGGCGCTGGAGAACAGCGACACGAACCCACGACACACCAAGAGATCAATTCGATATCTGATTCACTGGCATTTTAGATATCTTGCGCGCCTCAGCGACCACTCGGCTCCTGCGTCCACCCCGGCCGCGAGTATGGTTGGACACGCGCGACACACCAGGAGTACCCCCGATGGACAGCAGCAAGGCCAAGATCGCCGGGCCTGCGATCGCAGCAGGAGCGGTTTCCATCGGACTCGTCGTGCTCGGCGCATACGGGGTAGGCCAGCACGACACCTATGTCCCACCGCCACCGCTGGAAACAGGTCAGCCCGCAGACCCGGCCATTCGCGTGAGCACTCCCCCGCTCGGCACATCCCCGGTGATCATCCCGCCCTCACCTTCCTGGAGGATCGCACCCTACCGGCAGCCCCCAGCGCCGTTCGAGGGCTTTATCACTACTACACCGATATCCGCCGAGCCCTCCATGCCGTTTCCATCTGAAGACACTTCACTGAACTCCCTCATCTGATAGACCGGAACTCCGGTCTCCTGCGCGAACGGCAGGCGGTGTGGCGCCGAACGAGGTGACAGGAAGAGGGCTGTGGTGGTGCACGAGGCACGCACCACCACGCGGTCCTAAGGTTCGAGCAGCTCGTAATCGCCAACCCTCGAGCCGAGTATCCGCAGATGCTCCAGCCCACCGCCGAGCGTGCGCTCGATCGCGGTCAGCCTGGCCACATAGTGACCGACCGGGTACTCGGCGGTGACTCCGATGCCACCATGCATCTGGATCGCCTCTTGCCCGATATGCCGTGCCGCGCGCCCGACCTGCAGCCGCGCACGCGAGGCGATCACCGGATCATCGGCCCCCTCAGCAAGCGACGCCGTGAGGTACAGGCTCATACTGCGTGCCAGCTCCAACGAGACATACATGTCGGCCGCTCGATGGGTGAGCGTCTGGAATTTCGACAGTGTGACACCGAATTGCTTACGCTGCTTCAGGTATTCGGTGGTCAGTCGTAGTGCCTCTGCCATGGCGCCGACCGACTCCGCGCACAAGCTCGCCTGCGCATGTGTGAGCACCGACGCGATCACCTCGGTCGCATCCGCATCCCCGAGCCGTTCAGCGGGCGCTTCTGTCAATTCCAGCTGTGCGCCGCGTTGACCGTCCACTGTGCGATAAGTCTTGCGAACTACCCCCGCCGCATCGAGGTCGACCAAGAACAGCCCGATCTCCCCATCTGGTAGCACCGCGCTGACCACCAATTCTTGGGCGCTGTCCCCGTGCGGCACCGGATTCTTGACGCCATTGATCGTGTACGCATCGGCCCCGGCGACAGCAATAGTAGCCAGTTCAGTAGACGGCCAGCGCACCCCTGGCTCGGCATGAGCGAAGGCGAGCAGTTTCGCACCAGAGGCGACCTCGGGCAAGATCCTTTGCCGCTGCTCAGCGCTGCCCGCCGCGGCGATCAAACCACCCGGCACCAGCACTGCGTCCAGAATCGGTTCCGGCGCGAGCCTGCGGCCGAGTTCTTCCAGTACGACCATCGTCTCCACCGGACCCGCGCCACCGCCACCGTCCGCTTCGTCGAAACTCAGGCCGAGTACTCCGAGCTCGGCGAGCTGTCGCCACACATCACGGCTCCAGCCGAGTTCGGAATCGATGACCTTCAGTCGAGATTCGGCATCGTAGTTGTGCGCGAACAGATCGCGAACGGTGTCACGGAGCATGTCCTGTTCATCGGTGAGATCGAAATCCATGGTGTCGCCTCACAATCCAAGGATCGTGGAGGCGATGATGGTGCGCTGCACCTCGCTGGAGCCTCCGTAAATGGTTGTCTTGCGATAGTTCAAGTAGCTCGCCCCGCTGCGCTGCGCCCACTCCGGCGAGGCGATATCCTTCGCGTCCACCGGGATGGCATCCGGGCCTGCGATATCCAGCAGCAGCTCAGTGGCCGCCTGTTGCAACTCCGAGCCACGCAGCTTCAGCACCGAAGAGACCGGATTCGGTTTTCCTTCAGCAGAGTTGGAGACCACTCGCAGCTGGGTGAGCTCCAGCGCCAACAACTCGTTCTCCAGCTCCGCGATCCGCGCCGCGAACACCGGGTCCTCCAGGAGGGTCGCATTGCCTGATCGGGTCTGGGCCGCGTACTGCTTCGCAATGCTGATCTTGACCTTGGTGCGGCCGACGCCAGTAATACCAGTGCGTTCGTTTCCGAGCAGGAATTTCGCATAGGTCCAGCCCATATTCTCCGCACCGACCAACTGATCGGCGGGTACTCGGACATTCTCGAAGAAGACCTCGTTCACCTCGTACCCACCGTCGATCAATTTGATCGGACGAATGGTGACGCCAGGTGAATTCAGATCGAACAACAGGAATGAAATGCCTGCCTGTTTCTTCGACGCATTGGGATCGGTACGCACCAGGCAGAAGATCCAGTCCGCATACTGAGCCAATGTGGTCCAGATCTTCTGGCCGTTGACGATATAGGAATCACCGTCCCGCACTGCGGTGGTGCGCAATGACGCCAGGTCGGAGCCGGCATCCGGCTCAGAGAAGCCCTGGCACCACCAGATATCCAACGCAGCGGTGGGCGGCAGAAACCGTTCCTTGAGTTCTCGAGAGCCGAAATGAGCGATCACCGGGCCGACCATCTGCACATTGAAGGTCAGTGGTTCCGGCACCGAGGCGAGCTGCATCTCGTCTTGCCAGATGTGGCGCTGCATCGGCGTCCAGTCCTTGCCACCCCACTCCACCGGCCAGCCGGGCACTGCGATGCCATGGTCGTTGAGGATTTTGTGCGAGGTGACAACCTCGTCTCGGGACAGCGACCTGCCGTTTCGAACATGTGCGCGGATGTCGTCTGGGATCTCCGTCCGATAGAACGTGCGCAGTTCGTCGCGGAAGGCGACATCGTCGGGGGACAAGGAAAGTTTCATACGCATCTCCCTGTGTGTCTCGTACGTCTGAATTCAAACTACCCTTCGGTAACCCTTCTTTGTCGACTGGATCACAGCAAGAGGCCATACGGCCGTGGTTGTGACATCGCACCCATACATCGCTCTCGGGCGACGAAAGCGACGAGCTGGTACCTTGCTGCTCGTGGGTCGATGACCCTGAAAGGTTCGGTATCGAGGAGAACGAGTGAACGGCAGGACCAGCGCACGCACCGCGGTGATCGCGGCATCTCTCGGCATCGGCGCGATCCTGACCTGTGCGGGTCCAGCTGCCGCCGAGCAGATCAACACCCCGCTGAGCGCGGGTTTGGCACACTTGACCGAGGCCGCAGGTGCCGACTCGTCCGCACGGTCGGGCGTGGGAGCGCTGGTTCGGTACACCACTCTGGTCGATGCCGGGCAGCTACGCGATATCTCCAGTCCGTTCACGCCGTTCTCCTATGCCGCGCCCACCTTCGGCTGTGGCAGCAACGGGCCGATCACCACGATCATCGCCGCCGGGTCCACCCATGGGGCGGGTGGTCCTCAGGATCTGAACGTCCCCTCTGGCGCACTGCGGTTCAGCGCGACACCAGCACACCCCGGCACCCCGCTGGCCTCCGGACTCACGGTCGCGTGGGTGAACGTGAACACTGGCGCCAGCGGCCTGGCACCACTCGACGACATGACAGAGTACGGTCTTCCCTCGCTGTCCAAAACGGTCGACAGCGGTCCCGGCACAGTGCTCGCCTCGATGTGGGGCATCATCGACTACCCGTTTGCCCACTGTGTAATGACCCCGACGGTCGGCGTATTCACCGTCTCGGACCAGCCTGCCGACGCGCCTGCGCCCCACACCCACTCCCTGGCGTCGGGACTGGTCACACCAGGGCCGAACAACACCGAAGCCAAGCCCGCGCCGTAAGCGCGAACCAGCGACGCCCGGCGACCTCGCCACCGCATCGATTTTCGCAGCGATGCTCGCCCGATCGTTCCGATACGTCACACGCATCGCGGCGGCGGATCGGCCGCCGAACAGCTACTCCGCGATCCAAGCGAGAAGATCCGGGTGAACGAGTCAGCTCGACAGGTGAACGCGGAGAATCGCCCCGGCCACAGTGCTCGCGAGCAGTTCCGCCCGCCTGCCGGGAACCGCGACCACCGCGGTCATCGGCTGGCCGTTCAACACGGTGCACACGGCCCCGGTAACAGGGTCGACACGGACCAACCGGCCTGTGAGAGTAGTCACATAAATAATGCCTGTCGGGCCAACCAGCAAATCATCGGCGAAATCAGGCATGCCGGGTAATTTCGCGGACAACTCGGCAACAGTCTCTCGTTCAGCGGGCGCGGCAATCGGAATGCGAATGACCCGGCCGAACGGGCCACCATTGGCGGTCACGTACAGCATGCCCTCGTGCACGGCAATACCATTGGCGGCAGGTACGGTCGCCTGTGTTCCCCACCCGGTGTCGATACTCGCGTCGGGACGGACCCGGATGACACCGAACATGGTAGCCACGAACAAATCACCGCTCGAGTCGAACACGGCACCATTGGGCATGGTGAACCCGGAGACGAACACTTCTGGCGCCGGCAGCGTGGCAGCCGGATCGAAGCGGATCACGCCGCCGGGGCGAACGATGCTACTCGGCGCGTTACCGTAGACAACGTAGAGCAGACCGTCCGGACCGAGTCGCACCGCACCGGGAAGCTCTACCGGCACAGTCGCGGTCAACCTGCCCTCGGCGTCGTAACGCTGCACCTCGTTGCGGTAGATCCGGGAGACCCACAGGTTTCCCTGCGCGTCGTACCCCATGTTCTCCGACCAATCCAACACCGGCACTCCGGTCGGCACAGCCGTAACCGCCACCGCAGGAGCACAGGAAGCGCCAGGAAGTTCGGCAGTGGCGACCGGCGCGAGCACACCGATAACGGCCAGTCCTACGACGGACGAGAGCACAGCACCTCGACGACCAAGGGTTCTCAACAGTGATACCTCGACTCGAGAATGGATGGTTGCCAGGCAGTGTAGCCGCGCAGGGCATCTGTCGGTGGCTGCTCGGCATCGACCCGGATAAGCCCCGGCACCGCAAGGCTTTCCGGCACCAGGGCGTGGCGGAATGGTGTCATATCCACTCATGCGGGACAGCCTGATCCGGGCATAGCGCCATCACGTTCGCGCTCAGCGCGGGAGGGAGTCTGCCTAGAATCATGGAGCATCCCGGTCCGGGGCACGCACCGATGCGCACGTGGTTCACTGCCGACATCACGGATTGGATGCCGGGTGTCGCTATGGGGTAAGCACGATATCCGTGAACCGAATACGCTTTTCGGACGAGAAAGGGGGACGGCAAAGATGTCGGCACAACAGAACGAATTCGACGCGGAATCGCCCACAGAAGCCACCGCGCTCGGTATCGATATCGCCGCGCTCGATCGAGCCGTCGACGACGGAACATTGTGGATCGACAACCTTCTTGTCGCCGATGGTGCGCATGAACGGTGCGCGCGACAGTACGAACAGCTCGCCGATCGGGTGGAGGCGCAGATCCAGACCCTGCGCGCAGCCGCCTCACTGCCCGGTTTCGGCGCATTCGCCTCAGGTGTGGCGCTGCGCGCGGGTTTCGAGCGCAAGACCGACGACGCGATCGCCCGGTTGGGCGAATATGCCATCGCGGCAAGAGAACTAGCGCAGCTTTTTCTGGCCGCGTCGGCCACCTACCAGCAAGCCGACCTCACGTTCGCCGCGGCGGTCGATCGAAACGACGTGACAGGAGCTGTGCATGCGTAGAGTGTCACAGACCGAGACACGAATCACACAGCAGCACAACGATCCTCCTTACGCGCCGAACATCGAAATCTTCGACCACTTCACCCACGCGGAGATCCACGCCAAAGTCCAACTGTTGCATCCCGGAGTGCTCGCGGATGGTGGACGAGCGTGGGCCGTGGCAGCGGAACACCTCGCCGAAGCCATATCCCAGGCACACATCGAGATTCGCGCTGCCATCGCAGACGGCTGGCGCGGCGCCGCGGCCGAGAGCGCGGACGCGATGGTCCGAATATTCGAGCAGAACGGCCAAGACCTCGCCGACGTGTTCGCCATAGTCTCGCAACGACTCAGCCAGGCGAGCGATGCCGCGGAAACAGTGCGCGCCTCGGTGGCCGAGCCCGCAGTCGCGGCACCGGATCTCGGCGCGGCGCTACTGGATCCAGCCCGAGCCACCGACAATGCCTATCTACAGAAGGTGAGCGAACACGCGCGCCACGATGTCGTGCGAGTGATGAACGACGTCTACGCGGGGGTATTTCTCCGGGCCGGCACGGAGGTGCCCGCATTCCCTGATATGGAAGACCACCGGATACCCGGCGCGACAGCTCGCCTGGCACCTGACGACACAGACCGTAGGGGGCACCAAGCAGCCGAAGCCACGCTGGCGAGAAGGGCCGCCGGTAACCCCTCGACAACAGCCGACACGCGAACAGTCCCGCCTGATGCCATCATCCACCGCTCGCACGGGACAACCCCGAGCGGGGTGATACAGCCGAGCGAGAGCGCGACGTGCGCTGGACAGATCACCGACGCCCGCACCGTGTCGACGTCCATCGCCGGTATCACTTCGACCGACACCATGACCGCAGGGCCGATGCCTGCGACAACCGCGACCTCGGTGGTCCCCGCCGCCGAGACGCCGCCCCCGACAGCCGCGACCGCGGCGAGCAGCAGCATGGTTCCCGCCGACCGCCCGTCTCGTTCGCCGACCACAACCGCCGCCGCGACCCCAGGCCCGAACTCCGCGCCTGGCACGGGCGCCGCGCCGTTTGAAAAACAACACCGATATGACGAGCGGCGCGAGAACACCGACGGCGACACGGTGACAGGTCTCGGCGCGGGCATGGCAGGCGGACTGCTCGGCGGTGCACTAGCCACCCCCGACACCACACGGCCCGCGTCGAGCCGGACCGCGACATCCGTACCAGCTGCCTCTCTCCGCGATGAAGAAGAGTTCGACCTGGACGATTCACCCACATTCCTGGAGCCCTCCGAAGGGGGCAACGAGCTCATCGGGCCGCTCGAACCAACCACGCCACCTGTGCTCGGCGAATGGACCGAGGACGAGTGAGCTGGACGCTGACCCCGGACCAATTCGCGCTGGCCTGGTCGCGTACCGATGGTGATCGCATCCCCTATCCCCTCGCCGTGCGTCTTTCCGCACGCGACACCGACGAGCGCGCCGCCCAGCTCCCCGCGCTCGACCGCTGGTGTGACCGGGTCTTGGACGCGGATCTCGAAGCGGCGCTGCGCGTCCTCGCGCAGCCGGACTTATGCATCGAAGTATTCGGTCACCGCGATCCAGCACCTACCCCACCCGATTCGGCTTCGAATGACGAGGGCGGGCCATCCCCGCCATCACACACACCCGCAGCGGGGAAAGGGTCCGTACCCAGCGCAACCGAGCGACCGGTTCGTATCCTCGGCGCTGTCGCCGGAGGCATCGCGGTGGTCGCGGCACAGCGCCCTGGCGCGCGGCCTGACCGCGGTGGTGATGTGCGGCTGTTCGCAGGCAGCTCGAAAAGCCTGTGCGCGCGGGTGGTCTCTATGCTGCCGGAGAACACCCCAGGAAGCGTCCCGCGCCTGACCGCTCCCCTGGCGCAGGTCGACACAGACAGCCGTACCCTGGTGACTGTCCCGGTGGCAGGTCCGTCCACGCCGACCCAGATCCGCAAGCTACTGAGACAGCGTCGAGACGGCATCGGTCAAATCGTCGTCTCCGCTCGTCGCGGCATGGGGAAGTTGCTCCCATTCGATGCGCTCTGCTGGATCGACGTCGTGGCCGATGGTCGTTATACAGTACGTACCGGCTCCGACGTCGACATCCTCGCCGTGACCGCGGAGAATTTCGCCGCCCAGTTGCGCCCGCTGGTCACCGCGGCCGCGCGCACCTCGACGGCCTACCACCAATGACGGCCTACCACCAAGACCGAATCGCCTCGACCCGGTAGCGGCCGGGATACACACTTCCCCCTATACGGGCACTGAATCAGGCCGCGACGCACCGATGACACGCACCTGTCGGCCATGGCGTCATTTACGGTGTACGAGTGCCACTCTACGCATTCGAAGGCAAATGTCCTCAGGTCGATCCGACGGCGTTCATCGCGCCGACCGCGACTCTGATCGGTGAGGTACGGGTCGAGGCAGGCGCCTCGATCTGGTACGGCGCGGTGCTGCGCGCTGACCTCGCGCCGATCACCATCCGAGAGCGGGCGAACATCCAGGACAACGCGGTGCTGCACGTTCCGCCGGATGTGCCGATGGAGATCGGCTCCGGCGCCACCATCGCACACAGCGTGGTGTTCCACGGCATCTCGGTCGGCGCCGATACCATCATCGGCAATAGCACCACTGTGCTGGACCTGGCGAAAATCGGGGCGGGCAGCATGATCGCCGCGCACTCACTGGTGCCGCCCGGCGCCGAGATCCCCGACGGCGTGCTGGCCGCGGGATCACCCGCCGAAGTGAAGCGCCCGATCGAAGGCACCAAGGCCCAGATGTGGGTACAGCTGAACCCAGGCTTCTACGCGGAACTGGCGAAGCGCCACCGTGAGGGTATTGCCGAAATCTGAGCCCGTTCCGCCGAATGGGCTCGGGCCGGAAAGCGAGAGCGGCGCGAGGCCTATTCATGACCGATACGGACGCTTCCGGCGGAAACGACTCAGCACAGCAAGGCGGTGACCTCGGCGTCCTCGAGCTGATGGAAATCACGATATGCGCCACCGACACCGTTGAGCGAGTGCGGTACCCAAGGACAGATCACCTCGTCGGCCTCGGCGGCGACCCGACGCATCGCTTCTGTCGAGGAGACCGGAACCGCGACTGTGATCCGAGCAGGCTGATGCAGGCGCGCGACCCGACAGGCAACAAGGACAGTGGCACCGGTCGCCATGCCGTCGTCGACAATCACCACAGTGCGACCAGCCAGCTCGATCGGACCTGCCGCGCCGCGAAGTACCTGTCTGCGCCGTTCCAGCTCGGCGTACTCCCGCGCCTCGATCGCGGCCATCCGCTGTGCCGGTACACCCGCATACGCCAGCACATCCGGATTGAATACCCGCACACCGTCCTCACCGACCGCACCCATCGCCAGCTCTGGTTGCCACGGCACGCCCAACTTACGGACCAGAAGAATATCGAGGTCACCGCCGATCACCTCGCGCACCGCGGCCGCCACCGGAACACCGCCCCGCGGCAGACCGAGTACCAGTGGCTGTCGCGCCCGCAGGTGCGCCAGATGGGCTCCCAGCGTGCGACCGGCAGAAGTCCGATCGATGTAGACCATCGCTTCCGAACGCTACTCCGGTTCGCGCTCGGTGATCGCGAATCGACGCAGTGCAAGACTGGGATTGGCCGTGCGCACCGTGTCCAGGTACTCCAGGTCGATTCCGGCCGTCAATACCCCTGGCTCGTCACCGAGACCGACGAGCACCACACCGGTCGGGTCGACGATCATCGAGGCGCCCGCGCCGCGCGGCGCGGCCTGATCGGCGGCCACCACATACACAGTGTTCTCGATGGCTCGGGCACGCACCAGTGTGGTCCATTGATCAACTTTGGCCGGTCCTGGTATCCACTGCGCAGGCAACAACAGCACCTGCGCACCCGCTGCGGCGACCCGGCGAGCCCCCTCGGGAAAGCGCAGATCGAAACAAGTCTGCAGACCGAACGTCACCTCAGCCACCGCGAACGTGGCGGGCTGCTGGATCGCTCCCGGCTCGACCACATCTGATTCGAGGTGGCCGAAAGCGTCATACAGATGCACCTTCCGGTAGCACGTGATCAGAACACCGTCAGGTCCGAGTACAACAAGAGTATTGCGGATTCGGTCACCGCCCTCAGCTGTCCGCTCGACTGTTCCGGCGACGAGGAATACCCCGAACTCACGTGCGATTCCAGCGAGGCCGGTGACGAATGGGCCGGTCAGCGGCTCGGCAGCAGCGACAACCCGCTCATCGAGCCTGCTCACGGCAAACATCGAGTACTCCGGCGCGACGACCACGCGGGCGCCGCGCGCACTGGCCGTGCGCACATGTTCGCGGAGCGCGACAAGATTGGCCGCGGGGTCGGTCGAAGGGGCGAACTGAACGATCGCTACATCCAGTTGGGCCGTCGCCGGGGCCTGATGCACGGACGAGTTATTCAGTTGCATATGTCTCACCGTATTGGGGCGGTGGCCAGGACAACCAATACGGGGCAGTAAACTCCTGCTCAATGAGCACCAATCAGGTCGACAGCGTTCCTGGCGACAACGACAGGGACACCGACGGCCCATCTTTCGCCGATCTCGGAATCGATGACCGCATCCTGGCGGCCATCGCTGACGTCGGTTACGAATCGCCCTCGCCGATCCAGGCCGCGACGATTCCTCCGCTGCTCTCCGGCGCCGATGTCGTCGGGCTCGCGCAGACCGGTACCGGCAAGACCGCCGCATTCGCCATCCCGATCCTGATGGGACTGCGAGAAACAGCGGGTCGAAGCCCACGTGCCCTTGTACTCGCACCGACTCGCGAGCTCGCGATCCAGGTCGCAGAGGCATTCGGCCGCTATGCCGCGCACATTCCCGGTCTGCATGTGCTACCCATCTACGGCGGCCAGAGCTACGGCGTGCAACTGTCGGGCCTGCGCCGCGGCGCGCACGTTGTAGTCGGCACGCCGGGCCGGGTGATCGACCACTTGGAGAAGGGCACGCTCGATTTATCGCAGCTGCGGTACCTCGTGCTCGACGAGGCCGACGAGATGCTCAAGATGGGCTTTCAGGAGGATGTCGAGCGCATTCTCGCCGATACGCCATCAGACAAGCAGGTGGCGCTGTTCTCCGCGACTATGCCCGCCGCTATCCGCAAGATCTCCAAGCAATACCTGCATGATCCGGTCGAGATCACGGTCAAGGCGAAAACTTCGACCAATACCAACATCACCCAGCGCTGGGTACAGGTCTCGCATCAGCGCAAATTGGACGCACTCACCCGAATTCTCGAGGTCGAGTCGTTCGAAGCGATGATCATCTTCGTCCGCACCAAACAAGCCACCGAGGAGCTTGCCGAAAAGCTGCGCGCCAGGGGCTTCTCCGCTGCCGCGATCAACGGCGATATCGCACAGAATCAGCGCGAGCGCACCATCGGCCAGCTCAAGTCCGGTGCACTGGATATCCTGGTCGCCACCGACGTCGCGGCGCGCGGGCTGGACGTGGACCGCATCTCACATGTGGTCAACTACGACATTCCACACGACACCGAGTCCTATGTGCATCGGATCGGGCGCACCGGACGCGCCGGACGCAGCGGCGAAGCGCTGTTGTTCGTCGCGCCACGCGAAAGACACCTGCTCAAATCGATCGAGCGGGCCACCCGGCATCCGCTGACCGAAATACAACTGCCCAGCGTGGACGACGTCAACGCCCAGCGTGTCACCAAATTCGGCGATGCCATCACCGAGAATCTCGCCTCGGCGAATCTCGCGCTGTTCCGCAAGCTGATCGAGGATTACGAGCGCGAGCACAACACCCCGCTGGCCGATATCGCCGCGGCACTGGCAGTCAGCTCCCACGACGGCGACAACTTCTTCATGGAGCCCGAGCCGGAACCGGTCGAGCGCCCGCGGCGCGACCGGGCCCAACGGGAACGAGTAACCCGGAAATTCGACGAGGATCGAGCCGGTGGTTCACACCACCGGCTCAACGGAGCCGAGCTGGCGACCTATCGGATCAACGTCGGCAAGCGACATCGCGTGGTACCCGGTGCGATCGTCGGCGCTATCGCTAATGAAGGCGGGCTACGCCGCAGCGATTTCGGGCATATCAGCATCCGCCCCGATCACAGCCTGGTAGAGCTACCCGCGCAGCTGCCGTCGGAAACGCTGGAGGCATTGCGACGCACCAGGATCAGTGGTGTGCTCATTCAGCTGCAACTGGACCAAGGACCGCCACAACATCGCACGTTCAGTCGCGGCCAGCGCCGGGATCGCGAGGGCGCCAAACGACCGGAGCGCCGTAAACCACGCTCCTGACCGGGGAGAGCACGTCGAGGCCGGACGTGCTGGCTACAGTGTTGCCGTCCGTGCGTAATGTGGCGCACGGACGGTAGCGAGTGTCCCGAGAAGACACAGGAGGCCGCGCTTGTTCGTGTTCGGTGATCGTGTCGTCTGCTCCGCCGTCGATCTCGTCCACGCAGCACACTGCGAGTTCGCGCTGCTGCGGACCCTCGACACCGCACTGGGCACAGCCCCGGCCGAACCCGACGTTGCCGCGCTGGGGTCCGCGCCCGCACAGACAATCGCCGATACCCGACACCATCGACGCGTCGGCTATCGCGCACAGTTCGGTAGCGCGATGGTGGAGATCGATCGCCCGCTCGGACAGTCAGGTGATCCGGCCGAACACATCGCGGCGTTGACCGTAGCGCACACCGCGACTGTCTCGGCCCTGCGCGCGGGCGCACCAGTGATCGACGGCGCGACCTTCTTCGATGGCCGATTCCATTGCTCTTGCGACTTTCTGGTGCGTGCCGAACATCGGGTCCGCTACACAGTGCACGGTACCGCGCCCACACCCGCGAAATGGGCGGGCCCCCTGCTCGAGCTCGCCGCGTGCGCTGAGTCCCTCGACCGCTCGGGTGCGCTGTCCGCGCCGTTGGTCCGACTGCATACGAGCGAAGCGAGCACTGCCTATACGTTGAGCGAACTGCGCATGCTGTACCGCGCACGTCGGCACCGAGTGGAACGCATCGTGGACGAGAAGCTCGGCGAACTGCTGCCAGTACAGTGGGGCGATCCACGCTATCTCGCCTGCGGCCACTGCCGCACCTGCGCTATCGCCTTGTCCGCCGCGCGTGACCTGTTGCTCGTGGCTGGTATGCGATGGACGACCCGCGCCCGGCTCCGGGCAGCGGGAGTGCGCACCATCGATCGACTTGCCGCCGCCGGGATCCCGGTGCCAGGCGTACCTGCCCCTACTGTCACCACACTGCGCAGACAAGCGCGAGCACAACTGCGGTGTGAAGTATCGGGCAAGAGCACGCACATACTGGTGAACGCGATCGCGCTCGGCGCGCTGCCGCAGGCCTCCCCTGCCGATCTCTCGCTCACCATCACCGGCGGCGGGCACGCGCCGCTCCTGGTCGAGATCGGCGGGGCGGACACGGTGTATCTGTCACTGCGTATGCCATCGGACGCGACAGCAGAACCGCATCGGATCGAGGCCGAGGAACGTCGTGCGCTGGAGCAGGTGCTCGATTACCTGACCCAGCGACGTCGACTGTATCCGGACCTGCACGTCTACCACTACACGCCGCGGGTACGCACGGCCCTGCTGCACTGCACCGGACGGCATGGGGTCAACGAAGAACTCGTGGCCGAGTTGCTGTACGCCGGTGTCCTGGTCGACTTGTACCCGATTGTCCGTAACGCATTGATCATCGGGGAATCCTCCTATGAGCTGAGCATGCTGTGTCGCTCATTTCCCGATATGCCACCGCCCACGGCCGACAACGATTGTCGCACGGTATTGCGGCTACGCGATTGGTTGCTGAACCGCGCGGCCGAGCACGGCATCAGCCCACACGCGGCGAGCACTGAGCAGGTGAGCCCATGGTGTGCGATGTCAGGCCCCGGCGAACCGGACCCGCTAGTATCCCGGCCGTCGTCATTGGAGGCAGCCCTTACAGAATATGCTGCGGCACAAGAAGATAAGCTGCAGCCTTCTGCTCTGATGGCTGCGGCGCTCGGCTACCATCGGCGCGAGCGGCAATCGCTGTGGTGGGCGCATGTCGACCGGCTCAGCCTGCCCGTAGACGAATGGACCGACGCACCGGGAGTCCTGGTCGCCGATTGGGGAGCTGTCGATACCAAGTGGCATCGCCGTCCTGGACACGCGACCATGCGACGGTATCTGACGCTGACCGGCCAGCTCGGAGCAGGTCGAGGTGATGTACCCGCGCCGAACGCGCTCGCCCCTGGTACCACCGTCTACACCTGCTACGACAACCCGCCTGCCCTGGATACGGTCACGGCGACTGGCCGACGGGTCATTGCGGAAGCCACGGTGCTCGGTTGCTCGGTCGACGACGAGTTCAACGACACCGTCCGGTTGGAAGAACTACTGCCCGCGAGCTTCGCACCCTATGACGAGCTGCCGTTCACAATCGTGCCCGGCCTACCCGCTCAGGACGAGAACGCCGAGCGAGAAATCGAACTCGCGGCACAGCGCTTGCTCATGGCCCTCCCCGACACACCGCGCGCAGCCATCTTCGACATCCTCACCCGCCGTACCCCTCGGCTACACACGGGCGCCGGATTACCCGAAAAACATGGTGATCATGCTGCCGCGATCGCCATGGCGGTCTGCGCCCTCGACTGCTCCTATCTTGCGGTGCAAGGGCCGCCTGGCACGGGGAAGACCCCGACGGTGGCCCGAGTGCTGCAGCGCTTGGTCACTCGGCACAAGTGGCGGATCGGCATTGTCGCCCAAGAGCATTCGACCGTGGAGAATCTGCTCGACGCCGTAGTGCGGATCGGTGTGCTGCCGGAGCTGGTCGCCAAGAAAGATGTGGCCGCGCTCGCACCGGAGTGGGTCGTGATCGATGCCGACCGCTATCCGCGTTTTCTGGACAACGCGATCAATGGCTGTGTGCTCGGCGGTACCACGGCCGATTTCGCGAACGAGCGCTTGGTGGCACGGGAAGGTCTCGATCTGCTCGTCATCGCCGATGCGGGCCGTTTCGCGCTGGCCGATGCTGTCGCTGTCGCCGCGAGCGCGCGCAACCTGCTGTTACTCGGCGACCCGGCCCCCTTGTCCACACACGGTGCGCATCCGGCTCCGGTAGGCGAATCAGTGCTCGGCTGGCTTACCGAAGGCCGCCAGACCCTGCCCGCGGCGCGCGGCTACTTCCTCGACCGCACCTGGCGGATGCATCCCGCGGTGTGCGAACCCGTCTCCCGGCTGTACTATGACGGCCGCCTGCGGTCCAACGAAACCATCACGTCGGCACGGCATCTGGATGGCGCGGAGCCCGGCGTGCGCACCGTGCTGGTCGATCATTACGATAACTCGACCACAGCGCCCATCGAGGCCCGTGAGGTGGTTCGCCTGGTTCGTACACTGCTCACACTGTCGTGGACGATCGGCGCGACGACACGCAAGCTGCACCCACACGACATCTTCGTAGTCGCACCGTATGCCGCGCAGGTCGGGTGCATCCGGACCCTACTGGCCCGCGCCAAGCTGGCGGATGTGCTGGTGGGGACGCCTGATCGGTTCCGCGGCCGAGAAGCGGCGGTCGTGCTGCTCTCGATGACCAGCTCCAGCCCTGCCGACACCCCCTCCGGCATGTCGGCGCTGTTATCGCGTGAGCTGATCCGTGGCGCGCTGTGCCGGGCCATGTGGACGGCGATCATCATCCGTTCACCACTGCTCACGGAGTACCTGCCCACTACAGCCGCGGAACTGACCGATCTCAGCGCGCTTCTTCGGCTGAGCTGACCACGCTCAGCCGAAGCAGACGCCCTCGCCACGATAAGTCGGCACACTGATCCGGGAGCCGTCGGTATCGACCAGGTACACCGTGTCGAACCGCTCACACATTTCACCGGCCTTCGCGTGCCGGAACCACACTCGGTCGCCGATGCGCAGCTGCGCGGCGCCTGACAGCGGGGTCTGCACCTCACCTGCCCCTTCAGCACCGAGCAGCCGCAACCCCCTCGGCCACACCGGTTTCGGCACGCGCGAGGGACCAGCCGGACCGGAGGCGATGTAGCCGCCGCCGAAGACAGTAGCGATCCGGGACGTCGGCCGCCGCTGTACCGGTAGTGCGAAGAACAGCGCGGGCCGGGGAGTGAACGACCGATAGTGGTCGAACAGCGTCGGCACATACAGTCCCGATCCGGCAGTCACCTCGGTGACGTCCGGATCCGCGGTGCTGATCTCGATGGACCCGGTACCGCCGCTGTTGACAATCTCCAGCGAGCCGGTCACCGAGCGAACCGCGTCGAGCACCTGCGTGCGGCGCTTGGCGATCTCCGTCGCGGAGGCTCGTTTCATCAAGCGCACCGCGATATTGGCATCTGCCAACCCTGCGATCTGGGCCTCATAGGTCATAACACCCACCACGTCGAAACCCTGGCGCAGCGCCTCGCTCGCCAGCGTGGCCGCCTGCTGCGGCGTACGCAGCGGGGACCGGCGCACGCCGAGGTGGAGCGGACCGATACGCAGTGCAGCATCCACGTCCAGACAGATCCGAGGGCGTATCCGATCGGTACCCGCGCCGGCACGGATCAGGTCGAGCTGATCGGCATCGTCGACCATGAGCGTGATCGATCGCAGCAAGATGTCGTCGGTGGCCAGTTCAGCCAACGCAGCGCGGTCTACGGTGGGGTAGCCGAGCAGCACGTCGCGCGCCCCGTGACGGACCAGCCAGATAGCCTCGCGCAGAGAATAGGACATAATGCCCGCGAAGCCGCCTGCCGCGGTCAGTTCGGCACCGAGAACTTCGGCAAGTACGGCGCGACAGCGCACGGATTTGCTGGCTACGCGCACCGGAATACTCCCGGCACGGCGCAGCAGATCCGCCGCGTTCGCACGTAGGACAGACACATCGAGGGCAGCCAGCGGTGGGTCCAGCTCGGCGGTAGCCGTGTGCAGCCCCGCGATCGGCGACGTCTGGGTCACCCGGTCAACTCAACCACTAAACTGGTCAAACGTCCAGCATCATGCGCCGACCAGAGTCAGATCTCGACCGCTTTCATAGCCATGTTGCCGACCAGATCATCCAGCACCACCAGGATGGCTTCATCATCGAAGTCGGCCAGCCAGCGCAGCACAGCACCCCAGACTAGCGAGAGTCCGTAGACCGCGATGGAATCCACCGGCTCCAGCCACTGGGTGCCCGACAACTCGGCACACAACCGGAGAAACTCGACAGCCTCGTTTTCCAACTCCCGGAAGGGCGCCGCCGCGATCGGGTCGGCGACTCCGCCAATTCGCATATCCCAGCGCGCGCGCAGTAAACGCACCGTCGCCTCATAGGCCTCGATATGTTTATCCGGCGAGGCCGTGATCGATGGCACATGCTGACTGATCCCAGCATGCAGTAACATCCGCAGCGCGCGGACCCCGGGCCGGTCGATTGTGGTCGCCGCCCGTTCGACCGCCGCACGAATAGAAGGCCGCAACCGTACTTCCGTTATTACCTCTCCACCTGCGCTCAACGACGACTCCTCGGCGAAAGAACTCGCGCGCCTCAGTTGACGCGACTCGCTGAACATTGCGTGCAACTTCGGGGAACCTCAGGGTTACCCGGTCCAACATTCATCAATGATAGAGGTTTTTCCGGGTTTAGAGACGGGTTCCATGGGTAATTACAAACCTAAAGAATCTTTTGTTATCCGATAGAGATCGTTCCGCAATCGCATTGTTCCTCTCGGGATTCCCGCCGCGACAGCCGATCTCGGTCGACGTTACCGCTTCGCAAGCTGTTGAACAGGGCGCTCCCCTGATCTTGAACAGCAAAAAATTGTGACCAAAATCACATAAATTAAGGTTTATCCCGCTGTCGCGAGAGCCCGTCCCACCACCGGCCCCTTTCCGTTCTGTGATACAGATAACCTGAATCGGTGACTGCTTCGCCCCCCGCCGATCACCACTTCCTCTCCGGCACGTTCAACTTCCGAGATACCGGCGGGCTGCGTACCGAAGACGGTGCGAAGATTCGTCCCGGTGTACTATTGCGCTCGGCTCAGCTGAGCGGGCTCGGCGATGTCGGCCACAACACCCTGCATGAACTGGGCGTCAGTGATGTACACGACCTGCGCGGCCCACGGGAGATCGCGCATATCGGCGCAGATCGGCTTCCCGAGGGCATCCGGCTGACCGTCACCCCGTTCGATTCCGGAATGACCGAGGCACCACCCCACGAGACACTCACACTGACCGCATACGCTCATATGCTCGAGGTCTATCGGACGTTCCCGGCATTGCCCGAAGCACACGCCGCCATCTTGACCCTCGCCGAATCCCTCGTACGCGGCACGGGAGCGGTACTGGTGCACTGCGCGGCGGGCAAGGACCGCACCGGTTGGGCTGTCGCGACGCTGCTGCGCGCGGTCGGGGTCACCGAGGCCGATGTCCAGGCCGACTATCTGCTCAGCAATGCGGCTGTCGGCGCGCTGCGTACCCTGATAAGCACGAAAATGCCTTCCAGCGCGGAAGCCTCGATCGACCTGCTCGGCGTGCGTGTGGAGTATCTGGAAAGCGCTACCGCTTCGATGCGTGAGCTACACGGCGATCTGCACGGCTATCTGGAGGTCGTCGGGCTGACGCCCGAACTGCGCGCGCAACTACGCGTGCGACTGCTGGAGTGAGACGGGATCACTCGACGGATACCGCCTCTCGGCGCACCAAGCCGTCAGTGTCGATAGTTACCTGATCCCCGGTGTGAAACCATGTTCCGGTGAACCGCGCCGCAGTCGTGGCCGGGTCGTTCCAATAGCGTGGTGCGACATTCGGTCCGCGACACAACAGTTCACCGCATCCCGCAGTCGCTTTCGGCCCCCACAGTGCCAATTCCGTACCACCGAAAGGAGTCCCGAGTAATACATCCTGTCGATCAGCGGACCGCTCGGTATCGTCCACCGCGAGGCCGATACCACTGGTCTCAGTCGCGCCCCAGACCGACCACTGCCGCGCGGCAGGGAACAGGCCATGCAGTTCGACCGTCAGATCGACCGGGATAGCCGGTGGTGCAGCGCTTTCAGCACGATGCACAGCTTTGCTGATCCGCGCGATCCCTTCGGTGCGTATGCCATCGGCCCGTAATTCGGCGAGCTCGGGCAGCAGACGCGCGAAAATCTGTGGTGTCGCGGAGATCATATCGGCCCGCTCGGCCGACAGGGCTTCGGCCAGGTCATAAGTGTTCCGGACGAGTACGACCGTGCCGCCGACCGCGAAAGTCGGCAGCAATTGATCGACACATCCGCTGGCGTGCCCCAACGGCAACAACACCAAGTTACGCAACCCGTCCGTCGGCAGCTCCAGCGCGGCGACCACTGAGCGCACGGCGGACAACAAATTCTCGTTGGTCAACTCCACGCCCTTGGGGGCGGCGGTACCGCTCGTGTAACACAGCAGCGCTAGATCCCCCAAGGACGCTCCGTCGTCGATATAGGCTGCGCCGTCCGGTAGTTGGGCCTGCGTGCCTGCGCGACCGAACACGAGTTCGGCATGGCTGTCGGCGATCACCCGCGCAGCCACCGACTCGGACAGCCCGTCACGCACCAGCACCGGCACCGCACCACTGAGCAAGGCGCCGAGGAAGGCTTGTACCCAGACGGCACCCGAGGACATGGCGATAGCGACCCGGTCGCCGTAGCCGATGCCAAGCTCCTGTAGGCCACCCGCGATCCGAGAAGCGGAGTGCCACAATTGCCGGTAGGTCAAACGCGGGCCGCCGACTTCGACTACCGCCTCACGCGTGGAGTACGCGTGCATCTGCAGATCCAGCAGTTCGGTCAGCGCGGGCGTGAGATTTCCATAGCGCAACACCCCATCGGCACTGCGGGTAAGTAGGTTGCCCCACAGGAGCGGGCCGGTCAGGGGAAATTCGACGAGCAACTGCGACATTCGTCCTCCGCGTGCCTCGAGTCATCAGGCACTGTGACTATATGAGTCATATCACAATTCTGCCGAGATATGCGGTGGACGTGTCTGTTTTCACCGGCCGGTGTAGCTAGCCTTCCCAGGTCCGACATCGAGGAAGCTGCGAACCGCGCCTACCAGATCATCGGTGCCGAACAGCGCGCCGGATACCTCTGGAGTCACCGAATCCGCATGTGCCACACCATCAGAACGCCACGCCTCGATGATCTTCTTGGTCGCCGCGTGCGCCTTCGTCGGGCCGTCGGCCAGTCGGTGGATCAATGCTTTCGCCACCGCGTCCACATCCTCGTGCACCGCGTTCACCACTCCCCACTCGGCCATTGTCGCCGCGTCGTAGCGGTCGCCGGTCATCACGAATTCACGAGCCCGCCCCGATCCCGCGCGCTCGGCGAGGCGCTGCGGACCGCCCATCGACGGGGTCAGTCCCACCACGATCTCCACCAACCCGAACTTCGCCTGCGGCGCGGCGAGCAGAATGTCGCAGGCGAGCGCGATCTCGAAGGCCGCAGTCAGAGTCAACCCGTGCGCGGCGAATACCACCGGGCACGGCAGCGCCTCCAGCGGATGGACGATCTGCGCGAACAGCGTACGCCACAGTTCAGCCCCCTGTTCCACGCTCAGGCCGTCGAACAGGTGCACGTCGACACCGCCGGACACCACCTTGCCCTCGGCGCGCAGGAGCACCGCTCGCGGTGGTCGCGCCGACAACTCGGCGATATCGACGATCAACGCGTCCAACATCGCCTGATCGAACAAATTGAGCGGCGGATGGGCGAGCGTGAGAATCGCTACCTCCGCACCGCCTTCGGTGATCTCGCGCTCCAAACGGGTGGCCTTTGTTTCACTCATCCGGTCAGCGTACGAGGTCGATGCGGCAGTATGCCCGGACCATCAGAACCAGTACTGGCGTGTTGTCCAGCATATAGGCGCCGAGCACTGAGACCGACCGGACCGGCTTCGGGCGTACGCACAGGCCATGAGACCACCGTCGGCCCGGAACCGATCCGACCGGGTACATCGTTGTCATAGCGAGCTGACGGCGACCGGTGCCCTACAGTTCACTCCAGCAGACCGGAAAGGAGGATGCCGCCGATGCTCAAAGGCGCATTCGAGAAGACGGTGGTCGAGCTGCTCGATACCGGGTCCCGCCTGCAGGCGCCCGCGGTAGCCGAGTACGTCGACCGAATCCGGCGTTCTCACCCCGAGGAGAACCCGGCACAGATCATCGAGCGGTTGGACAGGCAGTATCTGCTCGCAGTGACCAGCAGCGGCGGCGCCGTCGGCGCGATCGCCGCGTTCCCCGGAATCGGCACCGTATCGGCGATCGCGGCGATGAGCGCCGAGACCACATTTTTTATGGAGGCCTCAGCGCTGTTCACTCTCGCGGTAGCCACGGTGCACGGGATTTCGCCAGAGGACAAGCAGCAGCGCAGAGCGCTGGTACTGGCCGTTGTACTGGGCGAGAGCGGGATGGAGATCGTGCAGAAGAACGTGGGAACCTCCGCGAAGAACTGGGGCACGGCGTTCGCCGACAGGATCCCAGGGGTGTCGAATATGAACGATTCGCTACTGAAGCAGTTCATCGTTCGGTTCATCACCAAGCGCGCCGCGCTGATGGCGGGCAAGGTGCTGCCCGCGGGTATCGGTGCCATGATCGGCGGCGCGGGCAACCACGCCCTGGGCAAAGCCACGATCGGCAACGCGCGCAATGCCTTCGGGCCCGCACCTGCTACCTGGCCCACCGGTCGGCTGGTCGCGAGCGGTGATCCGCTCGCCGAGATCGAACCGACGAAACCGCGACCTCCGGCCGTATCACGATGAGCGGGACACGTCCGGCCGCGTTCACGATTCGCGGGTTGACCAAACAGTACAACCAGACAAAAGCAGTGACAGACGTCACGTTCAGCGTGCCGTCCGGCACCACTGCAGCCTTGGTCGGGCCGCAGGGCGCGGGCAAATCCACCATCTTGCGGATCCTGCTCGGCCTGATCACTCCCACCTCCGGCACTGTAACCGTCAGCGGGGTAGGGGTCCCACGGCGAACCACCACAGGGTCGGAGCATCTGCTCGGCGGCGTGCTCACGCCTCGTGGGCTGCATCCGGCCCGGACAGCGCGGGAACATCTCTGGATCTACGCGGCCGCGGCTGGTGTCGCGGACACACGGGGGGCCGAGGTACTCGAATGCGTGGGGCTGAGCGAGCATGCCCGAACCAAGGTCGGTGCTCTATCGGTCGGGCAGCAGACCAGGCTGGCGCTGGCTACCGCGTTGCTCGACGATCCCCCGTTGCTGGTGCTCGACGATCCGATGGACGGCCTCGACCCAGGGGAACGCGGTTGGCTGTACGACTTTCTGCACCGGCACACCCACCGTGGCGGCAGCGCTGTGCTGTCCGGCCGAAGCCTCGCCACTGTGTTGCCTGCCGCCGACACTCTGATCGTGCTGAGCAGGGGCATGGTGATGTACCGAGGCAGCCCGGCCCGGCTGCGGCGCGGATATCCGGACCGGCTGGTCGTCACGACACCCGGTCCCGCCGCACTGGCGACCATGCTCGCCGCACAAGGGCTCACCGACGCGGTGATCCGCGCCGACGGCCGTCTCGCCGTGGCCGAAGCGACAGAAGCGCAGATCCGGGCGGCGGCCGAAACGGCGCGAGTGCGCGTAGATACCATCGTCCCCGACCCGATCTCGCCAGACCGAGTACTCGCCGCACTGACCAAACCCACCGCCGCGCCGGTACCGCACCATCCCGGCCTCACCATGACCGGTCCCAGGCAACCGTCGCCGACGCCCTACGGAATCCCACGATGATCACCATCCTGCCCACGGACCTGATACCGAATGTCACTTCCGAATTCCGCAAGGCGGTCACGATGCCGCGCGGCCGGGCGCTCGCAGGCACGATCGGCACGCTCGCGCTGATCGTGAGCATCATATCGGCGCGCATTGCCGCATCAGTGGGCCTCTCGGATCCACCCGGACAGTTCGCCACCGCTCCGGCAACGATCGGGCTGTACGCGGGCCTGGTGACGGTCGTCCTGGCCGCAGCCTGCTTCGGCGTGCTCAGTAGCGGCGGCGAGCACAAGTACCGGACCATGGCGGTGACCATGCTGTTCGCCCCCGACCGTGACCGGTTCACGGTAGCGAAGTTCCTGGTTGCCGGATGCTGTGCGCTCGGGGCGGCAGCGGCGGTGGAATTGATCGCGCTCGCAGGGGCAGCGGCGGTGGAACTGACCACGCTCGGCACCCTGTTCGATGTCGGCCGCGACAAGACCGCCGTCACCACGGAGTTGTTCGCGGTGCTCGGCGGCGGATTACTCACCACAGTCTGCTGGTCCCTGCTCGGGGTGAGCGCAGGCATCCTACTGCGCTCATCCACAGGTGCGTTCGCGCTGCTGCTCGGCTGGATCGTACTCGCAGAACCCCTGCTGTGGCTGCTCGCGCACGGCTTCGGTATCCCCGGAGTCGCGACCCTGCTTCCAGTTTCCGCCACAGTCGCCACCGTGGCGGCAGACGCCTTTCCGGACAATGGGTTCCTCGCCCCCGCCCCCGCTGGCGCCGTGGTCCTGCTGCTGTGGACCATCGGCCTCGGTGTCACGAGCTGGTGGAGCCTGCGCACCCATGACCTGTGATCCACGACCCGCATGATCCGCGACCCGTAGGGAACAACGACCTGTCGGCGCGTGTCGATACCGTCTGGACGAGGAACACGGCACGGTAAAGGGGCGAACAGGCGACGTGGACAAAGACGAGGGACCGGGATGGATGCGGCGGCTGTGGGCCGAGTGCCTACCGCACCGCTGGGTTCTCGCCGGTCTTGCGGCAGCAGTGCTCGGCGGTGCGGTCATCGAGACCGCGGGGCCGCTGCTGACCAAACAGGCGATCGACGCGGCCGGCCGCGGTGACACGGCGGCGATCGGCTTGGTCACCTGCCTGATCCTGATGTTGGCCGTCTGCCGATCCGCCGCCGGATTCGGACGACGCTTACTGGCCGGACGACTGTCCTTGGATGTGCAACACACGCTGCGGGTGCATATCCTCGGCGCATTACAGCGGCTCGACGGCACTGGGCAGGACGCCCTGCGCACCGGGCAGGTGGTCTCGCGGTCGATCACCGATCTGCAGCTGGTGCAGGGTCTGCTGGCAATGGTGCCGTTATCGGGCATGGCGCTGCTGGAGTTCGTGTTCGCCGCTGCGGTGATGGTGTGGCTCTCCCCACCTCTGGCCACTGTGTCGTTGCTGGTAGTGCCCGCGATCGGGCTGGTGGTCTATCGCATGCGGCCTCGACTGCACGCAGCGACCTGGTCCGCGCAGCAGCGCGCCGCCGACTTAGCTCAGCACGTCGAAGAAACGGTCACCGGGGTGCGGGTGGTCAAAGGGTTCGGCCAGGAAGCGCGGATGGTCGATCTGCTGGAGCGCCACGGTCGCACGCTGTTCGCGGAGCGGATGCGCGCCGCGGCGATCGACGCCGGATTCGCGCCGACCATCGCGGCGATCCCCCAACTCGGTATGGTCGCGGTCATCGCCCTCGGCGGATTGCTCGCTCTACACGGCAGTATCGGGATAGGCACCTTCGTGGCCTTCGCCGCATATGTCGCCGTCATGACCGCTACCGCGCGCATCCTCTCCTCTGTGCTCGTCATGGCACAGTTGACCAGGGCGGCAGCCGAGCGGGTATTCCAGGTGATCGACACCGCGCCGGCCATCTCCGACCCAGCCTGTCCGACCGACTTGCCGGACGGACCTCTCGGCATCGAAATCGACGCACTCACCTTCGGTTTCGACCCAGGACAGCCCATCCTGCACGAACTGGATCTGCGGGTACGGCCCGGCGAGACGGTAGCCGTCATCGGCCCAGCGGGCTCTGGCAAATCCACGCTCGCGCTGCTGCTGTCCCGGTTCTACGCGCCGGATTCCGGTAGTGTCCGGCTGTTCACCGAGGTCCCGGCACACACTGTCCCACCCGACCACGCGAGCGTCGACCCCACCCGAACTTGCCCACGGCACGCCTCGACGCTCACCGTCGAGTCCGACGCGGTCGATATCACCGACGCGCGCGCCGCTGATCTGCGCGCGGCCATCGGTGTCGTCTTCGACGAACCTTTCCTGTTCTCCGACACCATTGCCGCCAATATCGCACTCGGGCGCCCGGAAGCGACCGACGAGGAGATCAGGCAAGCCGCCACGCGCGCCGCGGCAGACGAGTTCATCACCGAGTTGCCCGAAGGTTACGACACGGTGGTCGGTGAGCGCGGCCTCACCCTTTCCGGCGGACAGCGGCAGCGGATCGCTTTGGCCAGGGCGCTGCTGGCCCGCCCACGCGTCTTGGTGCTCGACGACGCCACCTCTGCGGTAGACGCGCTCACCGAAGCCGCGATCTTCGACGCGCTGCCCGACCACGGCGGACGGACCACGCTGATCCTGGCGCATCGAGAATCGACGCTCGCCCACGCGGATCGTGTGATCAGATTGCCCGCACCCACCGGACACCCCGTCCTCGAGTCCGTCGCTACGACGACCGCGCCAAACCGGACATCAGCTCGTTCCCGCAGTAGCCGCTTCACGGGGGCAACGGCCGCAATGAGCGAAACGCCCGAACTGCACCGCGCCATCGAGCGCCTGCCACCCGCCACCGAGCAACCCGCCATGGACACACAGCGGCTACGCGAGCCAGATCCGCACTTCCGGCTCAGCCGTATGTTGCGCCCAGTACGCGGACTGGTCGTGACGGTCATGGCGCTGCTGGCCGCGGACGCGCTGATCGGCATCTCGTTCCCGCCGCTAGTGCGCTACGCCATCGACGGCGGAGTGATCGGTGACAACACCGGGGTACTGGTCCGCTCGGCCCTGCTCGGCGCAGTCCTCGTCGTAGGCGGTTGGCTGGTCGGCGCGGCGACCACCATGCTCACCGCGCGCACCGGCGAACGAGTGCTGTTCACCTTGCGGGTACGCAGCTTCGCTCATCTGCAACGACTCGGGCTGGATTACTACGAACACGAGCTGTCCGGGCGGATCATGACCCGGATGACCACCGACGTCGACGCGCTGTCGACATTTCTGCAGACTGGTGTGGCTACTAGCCTGGTGGGTCTGCTCACGCTGGTCGGAATCGCGGGCGCGTTGTTCGCCATCGACGTTTCGCTGGCCTTCATCGTACTGGCGACCGTGCCCGCGCTGGTGGTCGCGACAGCAATGTTCCGGCGAGTGTCCGCCACCGCTTACACCATCTCGCGAGAACATGTATCGGCAGTCAACGCCGACTTCCAAGAGAACGTGACAGGATTGCGCGCGGTGCAGGCCAATCGGCACGAGCCGCGCGCGGCTCGCCGGTTCGCCGAGTATTCCCAGCGTTATCGCGACAGCCGGTTGCGCGCACAGCGAGCGATCGCGTTGTACTTCGCTTTCGTCGTCGGGTGGGCCGATGTGGCTCTTGCCGCAGTGGTGTTCTTCGGCGCCCGCGAAGTCGCCGCCGGGGCGACCAGCGCGGGCACCCTGATCGCATTCGTGCTGTACCTGCAGCTGCTGTTCGGCCCGATCCTGCAGCTGTCCCAAATGTTCGACAGTTACCAGCAGGCCAGAGTCGGCCTACGTCGGATCGGAGAATTGCTGCGCACCCGCTCTTCGATCGCGGCCGATCCGGCCGAGCCGGTGCCGATCACGCGAGGACTGCGCGGCGATGTGTCCTTCGATGACGTCCAGTTCCGTTACCCGGGCAGCCGGGTTCCCGCACTGGACGGCGTCAGCCTTCGCATTCCGCGGGGCTCTACCCTGGCGCTGGTCGGGCCGACCGGTGCGGGCAAATCGACAGTCGTCAAGTTGCTGGCGCGGCTGTACGACCTGCCCCGAGCCGAGCCGAACCATTCCGCTCCGAACCTTCCTACCGAGAATCCGGCACTACCGAGTGCTCGCGATCACCCTGTCGGCGCAATCCACGTGGACGGCACCGATATCCGCGACTATCGCCTCACCGACTACCGCGGCAGGCTCGGCATCGTCCCGCAGGAAGCTCACCTGTTCGCCGGCGATGTGGCGAGCAACATTGCATTCGGGAAACCATTCGCGACCGCCGAGGAGATTGCCGCTGCCGCGGCAGCGGTGGGTGCGGCGGATATGATCGCCGCACTGCCCATGGGGATGAATCAGCCGGTCGGCGAGCGGGGCCGTGGCCTGTCGGCAGGGCAGCGTCAGCTGGTCGCGCTCGCCCGCGCCGAGCTGGTCGCGCCGGATGTACTGCTGCTCGATGAGGCCACCGCGGCACTCGACCCTGACACCGAGGCATCGGTGCTGGCAGCGAGCCGATCGCTGAGCCGGGGTCGGACCACGGTGATCGTCGCGCACCGGCTCGGCACGGCCGCACGGGCCGAGCAGATCGCCGTAGTCGACCATGGTCGGATCATGGAATGCGGCCCACATGCCGAGCTACTCGCCGCAGACGGACCGTATGCCCGGCTATGGGCAGCAGCAGGTGGTACCGGAGGAATATTCTCGAGTACCGACGAGTCGTCACCTACGAAGTCGGGGGTGTCGGGTGGTCGGTGAATCCGCTGATCTGCTCCTGGGCCTATCCTCAGATGGGGCGCATCGGCAAATAACCGCCGATGCCCGTGCCTGGCACGTCACAAACGTCGCAGCGCGAAGAACGAAATGAGGCGAACACCTGCTGTGAGCAGCTCAACTTCCCAGTTCGGACAGAACCAGTGGCTAGTCGACGAGATGTATCAAAGGTTCCAACAGGACCCATCCTCGGTCGACGAAAGCTGGCACGAGTTCCTTTCCGACTACACACCCGACGCGAGTGGCGAGTCCGGTAACAGTCACACCGCGCCAAAGCAAGCTGCCACCGCGCCCGAGCCCACCGTCACGACGCCGAAGGCCTCCACCCCAGCTGCCGCGAAACCCACCGTACCCGCCCCAGTGACCACTCGTACTCCGCAGACCACGCCGGCTCCGGTATCGAACGCCGCACCCACCTCCGGTCCGAAGCGGGCCGACACCACCGCCGATGAGGCCAAAGTGCTGCGTGGCGCCGCTGCCGCCGTAGCGAAGAACATGGCCTCCTCGCTGAGCATCCCCACCGCGACCAGCGTACGCGCCGTCCCGGCCAAGCTGATGATCGACAATCGCCAGGTCATCAACAACCATCTCGCGCGCACCCGAGGTGGCAAGATCTCCTTCACCCACCTGCTCGGCTATGCCATCGTGCAGGCCGTCGAAGCCTTCCCGAACATGAACCGGCACTACGCCGAAATCGACGGGAAACCGAATGCGATCACTCCCGCGCACACCAACCTCGGTCTGGCCATCGACCTGCCGGGTAAGGACGGCAACCGATCGCTGGTCGTCGCGGCCATCAAGGGTTGCGAGACAATGACCTTCGGGCAGTTCCACACCGCCTATGAAGACATCGTCCGCCGCGCCCGCGACGGCAAACTCACCGCAGAGGATTTCTCCGGCGTCACCATCTCCCTGACCAACCCTGGCACCATCGGAACAGTGCACTCGGTGCCTCGTCTGATGAACGGCCAGGGCGCGATCATCGGCGCGGGCGCGATGGAGTACCCGGCCGAATTCCAGGGCATGAGCGACGAGCGCATCGCGGAACTCGGCGTCGGCAAACTGATGACGCTGACTTCCACCTACGACCACCGCATCATCCAGGGCGCGGAATCCGGCGACTTCCTGCGCACTATCCACCAGTTGCTGATCTCCGACGATTTCTTCGACGAGATCTTCCACGGCCTCGGTGTGCCCTACGAACCGGTCCGTTGGCGTAAGGATGTTCGCGAGCGCGGCGTCGACAAGAGCGCGCGCGTACTGGAAATGATCGCCGCCTACCGTAACCGCGGCCACCTGATGGCCGACACCGACCCGCTGGGGCTGGTCAAGGACAAGTTCCGTAGCCACCCCGACCTGGACGTCACCCAGCACAGCCTCACGCTGTGGGATCTGGAGCGCACATTCAATGTCGCGGGCTTCCACGGCCAGGAACGGATGAAGCTGCGTGATGTGCTTTCGCTGCTGCGTGACGCCTACTGCAGGCACATCGGCATCGAGTACACCCACATCCTCGATCCCGAGCAGCTGCAGTGGATTCAGGACCGGGTCGAGCAGAAACATGTCAAACCGACCATCGCGCAGCAGAAGTACATCCTGAACCGGCTGAACGCGGCAGAGGCGTTCGAAACCTTCCTGCAGACCAAATATGTCGGACAGAAGCGCTTCTCGCTGGAGGGCGCCGAGACCGTCATTCCCATGATGGACGCGGTCATCGACCAGTGCGCCGAGCACAGCCTCGACGAGGTCGTCATCGGCATGCCGCACCGCGGCAGGCTCAACGTGCTCGCCAATATCGTCGGCAAGCCGTACTCGAAGATCTTCACCGAGTTCGAGGGCAACATGAACCCGGCGGCCACCCACGGTTCCGGCGACGTGAAGTACCATCTCGGCGCTCAGGGCACCTATCTGCAGATGTTCGGCGACAACGAGATCGAGGTCTCGCTGACCGCCAACCCCTCGCACCTGGAGGCGGTCGACCCGGTCTTGGAGGGCCTGGTCCGCGCCAAGCAGGATCTGTTGGACAAAGGCGACGGGCCGGAAGGCTATTCGGTCGTGCCACTGATGCTGCACGGTGACGCCGCGTTCGCGGGCCAGGGCGTGGTAGCCGAAACACTGAACCTGTCGGGGCTGCGCGGCTACCGGGTCGGCGGCACCATCCACATTGTGGTGAACAACCAGATCGGCTTCACCACCGCTCCGGAGAACAGCCGCTCCACCGAATACTCCACCGATATCGCGAAATTCATCGGCGCGCCGATCTTCCACGTCAACGGCGACGACCCGGAGGCCTGCGACTGGGTGGCACGCCTCGCGGTCGACTTCCGGCAGAAGTTCCGCAAAGACGTTGTCATCGATATGATCTGCTACCGTCGCCGCGGTCACAACGAGGGCGACGACCCGTCGATGACCCAGCCTTATATGTACGACGTGATCGACACCAAGCGCTCGGTCCGCAAGGCCTACACCGAAAGTCTGATCGGCCGTGGTGATATCTCGCTGAAAGAGGCCGAGGACGCGCTGCGCGACTACCAGGGCCAGCTGGAGCGAGTTTTCAACGAGGTCCGCGAGTTGGAGAAGTACTCGCCGGAACCGAGCGAATCGGTTGAGGGCGACCAGCCGCTGCCGGGCACTGTCGTCACGGCCGTGGGCAAGGCCGTCCTACAGCGCATCGGCGACGCCTTCCTCGGCGTACCCGAGGGCTTCAACGTGCACCCTCGTGTCAAACCGGTGCTGGAGAAGCGCCGCGAGATGGCCTACGAGGGCAAGGTCGACTGGGCCTTCGCTGAACTACTCGCCTTCGGCACCCTGATCGACGAGGGCCGCGCCGTGCGCCTGACCGGCCAGGACTCCCGCCGTGGCACGTTTACCCAGCGGCACGCGGTGATCATCGACCGCAAGACTGCCGCGGAGTACACTCCACTGCACAACATCGGCAGCGAACAGCCGGGCTGGTTCGCGGTGCACGACTCGGCGTTGAGCGAATTCGCCGCCGTCGGATTCGAATACGGCTACTCGCTGGGCAACCCCAACGCCCTGGTGTTGTGGGAAGCGCAATTCGGCGACTTCGTCAACGGCGCGCAGTCGGTCATCGACGAATTCATCTCCTCCGGTGAAGCCAAATGGGGCCAGCTCTCCGACGTAGTGCTGCTGCTGCCCCATGGCCACGAAGGCCAGGGCCCCGACCACACCTCCGGCCGTATCGAACGCTTCCTGCAGCTATGCGCGGAAGGCTCCATGACCGTCGCGGTGCCCTCCACCCCAGCGAATTATTTTCACCTGCTGCGACGCCACGCACTGGACGGCATCCGCCGCCCGCTGATCGTCTTC
Organism: Nocardia sp. TBRC8007; assembly: GCF_056629435.1. Taxonomy (NCBI): domain Bacteria; kingdom Bacillati; phylum Actinomycetota; class Actinomycetes; order Mycobacteriales; family Nocardiaceae; genus Nocardia; species Nocardia sp. TBRC8007. The sequence goes on from NZ_JBWSOR010000004.1 coordinate 138,777, forward strand.
ACCCCGAAGTCGATGCTGCGCAACAAGGCCGTGATCTCCGACCTCAAGGACTTCACCGAGAGCAAATTCCGCTCGGTGTTCGACGAACCCTCCTACGAACAAGGCATCGGCGACCGTGACAAGGTCAAGCGCATCCTGATGACCAGCGGCAAGCTCTACTACGAACTGGCCGCCGAGAAAGCCAAAAAGAAACGCGAGGACGTGGCGATCATACGAATCGAGCAGCTCTACCCGCTGCCCACCCGTCGTCTGAACGAGGCGCTGGAAGGTTACCCCAACGCCACCGACCTCGCCTGGGTTCAAGAAGAACCAGCCAACCAGGGCGCCTGGCCCTTCTTCGGCCTCAACCTTCCTGAGGCCCTGCCCGCCAGGCTCGACAAGCTGCGCCGCATCTCCCGGCGCGCCATGTCGGCGCCCTCCTCGGGTTCGAGCAAGGTGCACGCGGTGGAACAGGCAGAGATCATCGCCGAAGCATTCGAACCGACCGCGTAGTTTTCACTGACCAGACGCCGGGCCGAACAATCTCTGTCCCAGAGTAATTCGGCTCGGCGTTCGACTATTCACAAACCGCTGGGCGAACAGCGGCCAACAGGCGCCTTCTTCTCGCCATCCACACAGTGTCCGCGATGTTCATGCTGACCCGTCCTCGCCGAAAATCTGTGTCCGAAGCGAGCTACGCAATCACCGCACCGCTACTCGGTGAGCAGGTACACCGCATTCAACCGCCGAAGCTATTCGGTTTCGTCGAGATGATCCGAGGCAATTCCGTACAAGCTGCGGCCACGATGAAGCCAGACATCGGGGCCTGATAAAGTACGTCTCGCTGTGATTCCGGTGGCCTCGGCGAGGATATGTTGGGCCAGCCTTGTCGGTGCCCAAGTACCGGCTTCACCATCGGTGTCCGCACACCACCGAAGCGGCCGGTTTCGGTCCGGAACCCAGCGCGCTCTGCCGCGCTCTGGGCGTTGCGCGATCCAGTCGTCCACCTGATCCAACAACGTTGTGTTGATAGTTCCAACAAGATCGATCTCCAGTACTGCGCCGGGCTCGATCAGCTCATTATCGACGACAACGTGCACCGAGCGTCCGCGACGCGTAACGGGCACGGTATCAGCGGTCACATCATCTTGGTGAATCCGCTCGACGTCGGCCACCGAGTCCTCGCTTGTCCCGACACCCAATGTGGTCGAGTGTTCGAGCAAATCCTTTGGTGTGAACAAGTAGAACCGCTGACCGGTATGCCGCAGATACTCCTCGATCAACTCTCGTCTAGGTCCGATAAGCTGACCTCGCTCGGCCCGACTCCACCAGTCCTCCTTCGTATCCGCCTGTACGAGTATCAAGTCTTTACGCAGCGCCTCGCCTTCGACCAACAGCTGCAGCCACACAAGGTAATCGCCCGAAGCTCCTTCGGGTAAGTTGGATTCGAGCTTCTTCGCATCCTTGTACCCCGGCGGCTCCTGATTCTCGACTCTTCGCTGCCCCTCCGTGACCGCGGTCCGCCATTCCTCGGCAGTCAACTCCGATCCGACCGAGCCGTCCAGTAACACTTCGAGCTTCCCGATAAGCCAATCGTCTACGGTTGCCAATTGAACACCGGACGACTGCGGCTCACCAGTTAGCTCGGTCTTCAACGATTCGAAGAAAACCGATGTTTCCTTGATCAACGATTCGAACGCCTTGACCTCCAGCGCTGTGCGCTTCGCCCACTCACGGATCACGTTCTGCGTCGAGACACTGTTCTTGGCCAAGGTATCGTGGGCGTCCTTCGTGGCGCTGCCCAGACTACTGATGACCGACTGACGATTACGCCAGAACTCACGGATCACCTGATGCGGAACGAACAGCCGATCCTGAGTTGCTTCGAAAACTTTCAGCAAATCAAAGGAAGTCGATCGATTGTAGCGATAGAGATTGAGCAAGACGTTGGTATCGATCGACAAGATCGCATGTTCCAGTGCGGCCCTTTTGTCGGATTCGCTTGGAACCTGGAACGACTCGAAACCAGTGAACAACCCACCCCTCGTCATACCAACCTTTCGGTAATAGACCGCTACACCCTGGAAATGCCGACAGAAAGAGAAGCGATCGACCCGAGGAACTCTACCGTCCCCAGACCGCATGAGGCTATCACTTCTCGGCTGCTCGATCAGGGGCCAAAGGATGTGTCGACGGCGAATCCCCCTCGATCAACTCCCCCAACTCCACCACCCGGCGATCGGTCTCCCCGTATCGGGCTTCCATCTGAAACTTCAAACTCTCCAGTCGATCTCGTGCCGCACTGAGCTCACCGAGGTGTACCTGGCAGACCGCGAGTCGCCGCTGACAGTACATGACCTGCTCGGCATAAGGCCCCCGCTCGGCGGTCGAATCATCGATCAGGCCGCGATAGTGTTCGGCGGTCTCCGGGCAACCGCCTCCGCACGCAGATCGGCGAGCTTCACCCTGGCGTCGACCACGTCGGCGTCCCGCAACCCGAGCAGCGGCACCGTGGCTGCCACCACAGTTTTCAATTCGCGGATCGCCGGATGATAGCGCGATTCGTCGGCGAGCTTGTGGACCCGTTCGATCGCGCGATACAGGTCGCCGCGGCTGAAATCTTCGGTCGGAATGGAATTCGTGGCTTTCACGGAATAGTCCGGCGCCGTGGGCGTGGTGTGCGATGCGGACGATTGATGGAAGCCGACCGCCCCGGCCTCGACGAGTTCACCGAGCGATACGGTGCGATGCGCATCCTCGTTCGTCTGCAACAGCGGCGGTGTTGCAGCCAGCCGTTCCGCCAAGCATCGTGCGCGACGCGGGGTACTGATCGATCCGATACGCAGCGGTCGCGGCCGGCGTCAAGTCGATGTACTCATCGAGTCGGTCCACACCCGCACCGTGTGCGGCACCGCCTCGGGATGCGTAGGGGCTCGCTGGAAGGCTTGCCGTGCCACAACGACACGCGCGGGGCCATCGGTTGCGTCGACCAAGAAGTTATGATCAGGGCGCACGTCATTCGACGCGCACAACAACCCGCGCACAACAACCAATGGTCCCGCCCGCCGGGTAGCCTGGAGACAATGGCGCAGCACACCGCTGCGCAACAGCACACTACGCAACGGCCGCACCTGCCGATTCGCCGCCGCCGACCCCGGCATGAGTACTGCGATGGTCATCGCATCCGGCGCGCGCCCGAGACAGTGCCGCATCCAGGTCGCGGCGCCTCCCGCCGATGCCCACAGCGGGTCACCGACGTCCCCGTAACACCTCGAGTCGTGGAAGACGACACCGAGAGCTTGTTCCGCGAACTCTTGATCGCCCGGATAGTCGGACGGTTCATGCGCCGCGTCGCTGCCTCCGCTCAGACGCCGGACACCTCAGCGAAACGGTAGCAGCGCGGTGGGCGGACAGGGCGACTCGGCGAATCCAGCTGTCATCCGCTCGGCCACCCTATTCCTGCCGTGCGCTGCAGGGTCGGAACCCGATCATCCGAATCAGCTGTCGGACGGACGCATTTCAACCCTCCCGATACAGGCACCGCGGTATCGGATCAGGTTCATCTGAGCGGCTGCTGCGGCACCGAAGCGAGCTTCCTGGTCAACTCCACGAGAAACTGAGCAGACTTATGCAAGTCGTCCTCGGTCAAGCTCAGAACACCGTCCGTCGTCAAAGTCTTGGAATCCTGAATTTCCAGACGCGCATTCCATTCATCGACGCGGGCGACAAGCCGCACTAGAGGATCGTACTGGTTTTTCCGATCATCCTCCACTCGCACGGGTACATCCAGGAATATAGTCTTATCGAAATCTTTCATGCCGTTGGTCGGGTCCAGCTGTTCCGGCTTATAGTAGGATGACCATTGAGCAACAAATTTATTCTCTCCTTGCGCAATGTTGCAGTACCCGCCGGTCGTGATATCCATTTCCATCGAGTTAAGAGATTGAGTCCACAAGTCTACAGAATGAAACTCTTCCGCAAAGAATTTCATCACGAAATCACATAAATGTTTCAGCGTCAATACTGAGCGCGTCTCTGATATAGAAGAATTCGCAGGCAAAGATGATGGCGGAGTGTTACATCCAGCCGTCAGTGACAACACAGCAGCGGCACTCATCACCATCAGAATTTTTCTCATTCTGCTACCACCCGAGTTGTGCCGATCTCCCAATCCGATATATCTCCGTCTTTCGATGATGCATCGCCGATCGCCGCCCGAATACCATCAATCCCCCGACCGTAGGAACCTTTGACAGCGGAAGGCCATGTATTGTCAGGCAAGCCTTTTTGAATCGATATTTCCTGCCCGATCTTGTTGCCTTCAGTCATATTCGTCAGAGCGCTATCTGCTATAGATGTAACGCAGCCCAGGATCATGGTTTCCAAGGCCATGACCGCGTTCAGCAGTTCCCCCATAGCGGAGATCGGCCCCCAGGGGAGATCGAACATAGCAGCGAAGGCACTACCCGTAGCCTCTGCGACCGTGTTCACCAACTCCTGCGCTTTCGTGGCCAGCTCGGCGTACAATGTCAGCTCAGCGGCCGCAACCTTATCAAGGCTTTCTGCTATTTTCTGGCTCACTTCGGACATGGATTCCAGCGCCCGTTCTTGCCTGGTACGCATTTCGACGTATCTAGCCGCTGCATCTCCTTGCCATTCCGCACCCAGATTGGTTTCGTCGAAACTATTTTTGGCGGCAATAATATCGCCTTGCAGGCTTCGCCACTCGTCGGCGATATCGAGAAACTTTATCGGAACCTCGAGTTCAGGAGAAATCTCATTGAGCCTTTCTCCAGTTGCTCTGATAGCTTTGTTTATCTCGTCACGATGTTCCCAGATATCATCGACGGCACTTTCCATGAAAAACAGCCCAGCAAAGTTCCCGCTTGCCGCTCCGGTGACCCCATTCGCCCGGATATATTTTACAAGATTCCCGCTGTAACTGCCGATTCTATCCGGCAGATTACCAATGAGATCCGTACTGGCTCTGATGAATTCTATCTGCTCGCGCAACTCTCCGCGACTGTCTGTCACAATTCCCCCTCCAGCCGCGAAAGCCTAATTTTGGTCTCCAGGTCCTCCGCCAGGTATTGATTGTGCGCGTATTCCAGCACTGTGGCGATATCGTTCAACACGTCGACGCCTTCCTGCAACCTGTCCCGGAAGTAGCCGGGGGCGGGCTCATACTTGGCCAGAGCGCTACCGAATGTTCCCGCCTGGTTCGCGGCGATCTCCAGATCGGCGGTCCTACCCCTACCTGCCTCGAGGTGGTCGGCGGCCGCACGCCACTTCGTGACAGCGTGCTCCATCGCTTTCAGCGAAAGGTACAGCTTATCGGACATATCACCCCACCCTTTCCTGGAGGAGTCGCAGCCTATGACGGTCGAGACGATATTCGAGATCCGAATCCGAATATCGCGAGTAGTCCTCTTGGACAGTGAATTTCGGACGCAGCGAACGGATACTGTCCGCGCACCACAAGATCTCATCGACGATTCCCTCGGGATGGGCGCGCCTCGCCCAGTCGCTCCGCACCGTTATCGATCGCAGATACCGGCGGTCGGCACTGACCGTAACGGGATACCCGCCCTCGATGATCACCCGACCGTGCACCTCGTATCGTGCGCCGTTGACCATACCGCTGGAAACATCACAGTACTGCTCCCACGTCCGGGTTTCGAGCAGAATCATCAGCACTGTTCTACGGTCCGGGACCGCTGCCTCCGACACCTCCTGCGGCGAAGGCCGACGACCGGAGGAGTAGAGACCCTTCAGCCGTTCGACCACCGCTGCGCGATACGCCGCCAGCAATTCCTCACCGACCTCGTGCGGACCTACGTAGCGGCTCCACCCTGAGCCGAGTCCGATACGCACAGGAAGAAAGCCGTGATCGAGTTGCATCGATGCGAATGCGGAACCGACCCGCGGCTGGTAGGCGGATTCTGCTGCCGGGGTCCATGATCCAGTGTCCGAAGGCGTCGGCACATGACGTGGCAGCGCGGGTTCTGGAACAGGAGGTGGCAAAGGATGGGCGAGGGCCGATTGTTTTCGGACAATGGGCTCGTCGTCCCAGAATTCGTCGGGGTCGTCATAGTGATTGTAATGGCCCTGAACCGCCATCCTGATGTCCTCTCATATCGCCCGATACCGAATACCGAGTGCCACACCGGTAGACGGGCCACCCGAAGACTGTGCAATAGCTGATGATTCGAACGCTGATCGCGCGGCGCGCGGGTATCGGATCGGCCTCGGTCGACAAACGGCTGCCGCACCGCTGTACCAGCGAACCGCATACCGACCCGTCGAGCCCTGAGCAAAGCGGTGGAGCGCAGACCCATGTCTGGACCGAAACCCCCTTACTACGCACAACTTCTGCTGCCGACCGATCGGAACAGCTGATCGTTTCCTGGACAAAACATTCCCCCTCGTACCCGCGCACAGTCACGGCAGCGGCAGCCACCATACTCTGCCACACGATTCGATCATGGCACTGCTCTGCGTCGCAGCGAGCCTGAAGCGGGCAGCGATCCGAACCGCTCGGCAGGAGCCGAGCCGATGAACCGACTCGGTGCGCGGCGCTGGACACCGGGGCAGCGGCGCGCGTCCAGGGTATAGTCCGATTCGATGATCTCGAGCTGAGCGAAGGGGCGGGAAGCGGATGCGCCGAGTCGGGCGATTGGCGGCCGCTGCCGCGGTGGGGACGAGCCTCGTCGCATGCGGCGGCGGGGAGCACACCAGTGGCGCGACCTCGACAATAAGGACCATCCCGCTATGGGACCCGTGTTCCCTCCCTCCCGACACGGTGCGCGCGGCCGGGGTCGATCCGGCCAGCGCTGAAACCGGAATCGGCGGGATCGAGCAGTCCGGGTGGAAGATATGCAGCTGGGACGGTGAGACGTACTCGGTCACGATCTATTCGACCGGCCGCACTGTCGCGGAGTTCGAACGTAAACCGAGCAACATCGACTTCCGCGACGTGGAGGTGGCCGGGCGGGCCGGTAAACAGTTCCGCGTTCAGGGCGGGGTCACAGATCTCAAGTGCGACTACGTGTTCCCCGCCGCACAGGGGGCTGTGCAATTGGCATTGCTGAACAATCCGATCCTCGACGACCCTGGAGATCCGTGCGCCGCGCTACGCCGGGTAGGAGATGTGATCGTTCCGGCATTGCCACGATAGGAGTAGTGGGATGGAGCATAACCAGTGGCAACGGCTGGCCGAACAGGCGCGAGCGGGGGAGCTGTATATCGCCGACGAGAACGTCGCTCGTGATTGCCACCGCGCATGTGAAAAGCGCCTGTCCGATTTACGGGGCATACTGCTATTGATCGACCAGATTCGGAATGTCTCGGGCTTCGGCGATTTCGATATGGGCCACCGTCTCGAAGCCAAGTATGTGAGTCAAGGCAACGACTTGGAGACCTCGATCCGAGAACATATCGAGACCGTCAGACACATCCGCGATGTCATGGCCGTATCGTTCCAGCGGATCACCGGCCAGGACATCACCAACGCGAATGCGATCGACCGAACCGGCGAACATCTATAGCATCGAACGATTTCCATCGAGGTGAAGAGCTCGATTCGTTTCGGCTGTCGCTGATCGCCCTCGTCGGTGGGAGCGAGGACACCCGCGGTGAGTCCGGTACACACCCGATCAGCGAGCACCTCGGCAGCGCGCGGCGGCACGCAATTGGAAGAGCCGTTGAAACAACACACCGTAACGACGCTGCTCCGCCGGCGACACCACTGGAATGCGCAGTCTGTCTGGATCGAACCGGACCATGGGCATTCTGGTCGCGGCGATATTGTCGGAGCAGGAGAGGAACCCGGCCACGAATCAGGGATCCAGACGCTCCCGATCGACACACAGTGTGTGCAGTTGCGCGCCCGAAGCACCCTCACATCGTCCGGTACAGCGACGCGGATGTTCCCGCTGCCCGCGCGGTCACCATGCAGCACGGGAATCATTACCTCCCCGAGTTCGATCTCGACCGTTTCCGCAAGTTCCGCCGTGCTCATCATTCTCGACGCGGCTCTCTCCGCGCCGACATTCGATGCCGTGAGTACCGGCCACCACTCCCCCGCGACAACCACCTCCTTGGTGGGTGGCTGCGCCTGAACCCTTTGCAAATGACCATGATTGACCAGTTCGGCGATGGTCATCTGACGCCAGGATCGCGCCGGTGTCTCGGTCCGACCCGTCCCAGCAAGCAGTTGCCGTGCTCATTGCCGCTCGTAAGGCTCATTGCCGCTCGTAAGACTGCCGCCCGAGTCGAACGCGTCATCGCGCTTACCGAAGGATTCGACAGCATGTATGGGCTGGAACTTCTGGCCAGCGTCCGCTGGGCCGCGACTCGAAACCATGTAACCGATGAGGCCGAGATCATTCGGATAGTCCGCACAACACAAGCGGGTTGCCTGGATGCTGAGACGAGTTCAGCAGGTATCACCACTCATCATGAATTACCGACGGTAGTCGAATGGTGGTTGAACAGCATTCCTATACCACCATATGACTCCGCTCAGCCGGTGGGCGAAATGATCGGTGCGGTGAGCACACCACTCGCCACCTGGAACTTCCCTATAGTAGTCCCACTATATGAGACAAATGTCTTTTAATGTGGACACTTGTATTTGCGTGGAGGCAGAATCGGACCAGATGGAAGGAGATCTCGTGGCTCGATACACGCATGGACATCACAAATCGGTGCTGCGCTCACACAGCCGGCGAACCGCGGCCGACTCGGCCGCCTACCTGGTCCCGCATCTCGACTCCCGCGCTTCGCTCCTCGATATCGGTGCCGGACCGGGAACGATCACCATGGATCTCGCGTCCATGGTGACGCGGGTGACGGCCACCGAGCTCGGAAAGGCCGAACTGGCACTATCGCGCGAGCTTGCCGCCGAACAAGGGGTCACCAATATCGAATTCAGTGTGCAAGATGTGCACACCCTGACCTTTCCGGATGCCTCGTTCGACGTGACCCACGCACATCAAGTCCTCCAGCACGTGGCAGACCCGGTCGCGGCCCTGCGTGAGATGAAGCGGGTCACCCGGCCGGGGGGCATCGTCGCCGTACGCGACAGCGATTACGCGGGGTTCGTCTGGTGGCCGTCGTTGCCCGGGCTCGATGACTGGCTGCGGCTGTACGACGCGGCGGCGCGTGCCAATGGCGGCGAGCCCGATGCCGGACGCAGGCTGCTGTCCTGGGCGCGGTCCGCGGGCTACACCGATATCACCGCGACGTCGTCCACGTGGTGCTACTCCACCCCCACGGATCGGCAATGGTGGGGCGGGATGTGGGCCGAGCGTATCGTGGAGTCGGCCCTGGCCCGCCAGTTGGTCGACAGCGGGCTCGCCACATCGGCAGATCTGCGGCGCATCGCCGAGGCATGGCGATCATGGGCCGATGCGGACGACGGCTGGTTCTCACTCGTCCACGGTGAAATCCTTTCCCGGGTTCCAGCCCGATGACCAGCGCATCATGCCGCAGAAGGATCATATCGCCCTGATCGGCCTCCTGGGAGGCCGGAACCGCGAAGCCTCACACTCGAGTGCTCGCTCATGCCGCTCAGGGCACGGCACTGACGGCCGGACAGCGGGGCTATCAGCTATAAGTCACTGCTTCGGCTTCGCCACCTGCGCGGCCAAAGCCGATCACCGAAAGTGATGCTCTCAGCAGGTATCTCGGGCGGGAAGGAGCCGAGTTTGCCGCTGAAGTATTCGACCACCGTACGACTGCCTACTGTCACGAAACGCACGACAGCCGCCGTGAGCATGCTGCCGGTGATCTTATTGCCCAATTCCCGGAGGTAGAAGATCTCCCGCGCCGAACCTACCCCGGTAATGTCCTTGACTACCAGCATATCCCAGTCGATGGCAGGCTCCGACCCTTTGCCATTGTGCACCGAGAAGCGCACACCTGGGCATGCCTGCATAATCGAGGACAGCGTATCGACATCCACGTCCCGGTTCAGCACAGCGATCTGCACGTCGTAGCGCGGCCTTCCGTCGGCGGTCTCGACTCCAGCCAACGCGACTCCAGCGGATCGGCGGTGACGGTCGGAATAACCGCGTCACGCATCACGCACTCCGGGGTGTTCTTGCCCGAGATCACACCGACAGCGCCGAGCTCGATGGCCGTTGCCGCCGGAGACAACACGTAGGTGATCTCCGGCGTATCGACATTGCTCACCAGATAGTAAGTGATGCGCCCCGGGTTCTGTGCAGTCGGGATACTGGACTTCAGGCCATGGGTTGGATGGTTGATTGCGTCATCTCGTATTCGATCGGTGTGCGCACGCCGAGGTCCGAGTGGCGCCGTTGACGGTTGTGGAAGATCTCGAGGTATTCGAAAATCGCGTTCGCCAGCTCGATCCCGATTCGCCAGAGTTTCCGGTTGAGTAGTTCGGTTTGCATTCTTCCCCAGAATGATTCGATAACAGCATCGTCGTAGCAATCGCCGATCGAACCCATCGACGGTACCAGCCCGGACCTGTGGGCCCGGTCGGTGAAGGCCCAAGAGGTGAGTTGCGTCCCGTGGTCGGAATGAATCAGTGTTCCAGGCTCTGGCGCATGGTTCGAGATCGCCATCCCGAGCGCGTTGGTGACCAGTGCCGCGGTCCGGGTCGAATCGATCGACCAGCCAACCATCCGTCGCGAGAACGTATCGAGCACAACCGCGCAATACAGCTTGCCTTCCCGCGTGAAATGTTCCGTTATGTCTTTGACCCACAACTGTTTTGGCTGTTCCTGGACGAATGATCGGTTGACCAGATCATCGGCGGTCGGTGACTGATGTCTCGGTCTCGCCCGGCGGTTACTGGGCAGCCCTTTGAGCGCTGCGCGTGCCATCAGCAGCTCGACCTGGTTGTGACCGACGCGGATACCGAGGGTCAGCTCGGCATAGACGTGTCGAGCGCCGTAGGTGCCCTGCGAAGCGGCATGCACGCTACGGATCTGGTCGAGCAGCCACGCATGCCGGATCGCCCATTGCGACGACGGACGAGAACGCCACAGGGAGGGGGTTAGATAGTACCTGGATTCGGCGACACCGAGCAGCCGCCACGCGGCCTGCACCGGCAATCCCTCAGACGGCATCGTCGCTATGGCCGCGTATCGCCTTATGGGTCGCCACCTTGCTCTTTCAGTAGCTCACGAGCACGTTTCAAGATCGCGACCTGTTGCTCGAGTTCCCAGATCCGCCGCTTCGCAGCCGATATTTCGGCATGCCTACCGCGGGTCGCACCTGGTAGCTGTCCGGTGTCGACCAGCTCCTGCTTACGCCGGCCTTAGATCGTCTGATCGCTGATGCCCAGATCGGCTGCCACCTGCGCAACTGGGCGACCGGCAGAACGAGGTCGAGCACCTTGCGGCGGAACTCTTCGGGATAACGCATCGGCACGAACGAGTCTTCTTCGATGACTTCGTAGCCAAGAGTCAAGCAAACCGACTCCGTAGAATCGGGGCACATCAGTCACCACCGACACCGGTTCGGGTAAGACCGAATCGTTCCTCATCTCGATCCTCGATCATCTGGTGCGCACCGAGCGGCAGGGTGTGGCGGGGATGAAGGCGCTGCTCATCTACTCGATGAACGTCCTGACCAACGACCAGGAGCAGCGGTTGGCCGCACTGATCACCGCGCATGCCGAGCCGGCCGGGGGTGAAGGCGGGCCGCTGCGGCCGAATATATGCGCACACGCACCGATTCCGGTCGGCCGCACCTGGCAGATCACGTCATCGTCGTTGAAGTACGAGACCTGCACGCCACCCATTGGACGATGCGGCGCGCGCTGGTCGCCGAGGGCCTGACGACCTGTTTCTCACCGAAGACTCCCACCAGCGCATCTACGGCCGGCCAGTGGTGCTCGGCCGCCTCGGCATCAAGATCGTCGGCCGCTCTCGCCGATTGACGCTCAACTACCGAACCACCACCCAGAACCTGTAGTTCGCCGTCGGCGTGCTCAGCGGCGCCGGGTACCACGATCTGGAACAAGGCCTCGAGTCCGCGCTCGACTATAAATCCGCGCGGACCGGACTGAAACCAGAACTACGGCAGTTTGTTTCGATCGTAGAGGAAATCGATGCCATGACCGAACAGATCAGGAAATGGCTGACCGACCTCGACCCCTCGTCCATCGCCGTACTGACCCGCAATGGCATCGATCGGGGACAAGTGGTGCGCGCGCTCGCCGAACGTGGGGTCGACGCCCACGCACTCGAAGACAGTCCGGCTGTCTCAGCGGCATGTCCAAGTGCTGACCATGCATCGCTCGAAGGGGATGGAATTCTTCCGGATGATCCGTGCTGGCATCGATGAGACCCGCGTGCTCTCGAAGACGAGCCTCAACGGCGTGCCCGAAGAGGAGCGTTATGAGGCGAGATTGTGCGAGCGGTCGCCGCTCTATGCCATGGCGAGCAGGGCACGCGATCAGCTCGTGGTGACTTGGAGCGGGCAGCGATCCGAATTATTCGGCGGGAAACAGCGAGGTCGCCGGAGTCTGAGGTGACGACAGTATCGGCGCGCCAGGCATGAATACGGTCGATTAGCGACCCACGCGAACTCGGCTACCACTCCGGCATGAGACTCCGGTGAATGCGGCATCGTCGATACGTTCACCGGTACACGCATGTGGCTGCTACTGACCAGTCTTGGTGCCGCCGCCGAGGATGCCAAGGCCGGTGCCGGCCGCGCTGCTGCCGCTTTCGAGCGCGCCGCTGCCGCTGCCGAGCATGCCGCTGCCGCTTTCGAGCGCGCCGCTGCCGCTGCTGAGCACGCCGCTGCCGGTATCGAGACCTTTGTGCCCTTTGGTCGGGGCGTCTGCCATGGGCACCAGCTTGGCTCCCTCAGCGGTAGAGACTCCGGCATCAGCCGATGCGGTAGCGGCGCCGAGAGCCACGAAGCACACGGCGGCGGAAACAGACAAACCAATACGGGTGGCGCGACCGAGCTTACTCATGTGTTCCTCTCCAGACATTTCATGGGGATGTTCCGCGTATCAGAGATCCGCGCGGATAAGACACAGGCTAATCACGAGAAAAACAATCTCCCAGAGACTATAACAGCCTTATAACCAACCTCACAACTAGAAAATCTCATCGACAACAAGACACTATCGGATATTTCTAACATATCGCCCAATTAGGGCAAAACACATCACATAGAAATCAGTTCCCCTCTAGTAATGAGGCAGGTCAGAGATACGATCAGAGCGCCATCGCGGTTATGTCACCGGATGCACAGAACACCATTGCATAACTTCCAAAACCTCCCGAAGGCCAGTTTTCCCGATATCAATAGAGCAAACAGCGGCGCACTCGATTCGTGATCGAGACACCTCACAGCGCAGTATCCGAATATCACAGCAATACAACAGCACACTCCGATGAAATCATCACCGGATCTCCGCGCTCGCCCGCAACGCCTACACCTCGTTCCGTCATCCAGGGTGTGAAGTCGCGAAAACCCTTATCTGCCACTACTCCGGCTACAGTGCCGAATACACCTGCAATGACGGCGAAGTCGTTCACCGCTACACCACCCGGCGCAACGCAGGATACCGGCCGATTCAGCGGCACACGGCCAGCCAGGGAACTCACCGAAGCGATATCACGCTGACCTCGAAAACTTTTGAGGAACAAAGGACTCGACCCATACGCTCAGCGCATGAACAGCAATTCGGGACTGCGGAATGTGGTCGATGTCGAAGCGACATGCTGAGAGGGCGGGATCCCTCGGGCATTGTCAGCGAGAAAATCGAAATCGGCTTGACCGTTGTCAACCTCGACGCGGGCGAGCGAATTGCCAAGCACCGCATTCTGGTTCGGACCGCGCGCTCCACGATCAGCGAATTCTGTACCGAACTCATTGGGCTCACCCAGGACGAGGTCGACACCAGTATGGCGTTCTGCGACGCGTGCCGTCTACTCGCAGGCAAGCTCCGAGCCGGAACCCGGCCGTGGGCCAGTTCGGGTGACTACAACCGCAAGAAGTTCGAGCGAGAGTGCGCCGCCAAGGATACCGAATATCCATTCGGAAAAAGCATACGATCGAATGGGCTGTTGTCGCGGGCATGCATATAGACCGGGTCGCTCTGGAACCCGGTCAACCGCCGGCGTCCGTTTGGCATGCACCGAAAGAGCGCTGGTAACGGCATTTCGGTGCGGTGCCTTTCACCTCGACCACGACCGCGACATGAGGGGCGAACACAACCAGTTCGGCTTTCTGCGTCCTGCCCTGGCAGTAGCGATCGGGTAAGTAGCACCCCGAGATCGCCACTCCCACAAAGGTATGTCGCCCGATCCAGGAGCGCATCCAGTCGAGCACACACTGCTAGGAACGCGGCGCCGCCGGTCTTTCGTTGATGACAAGCATCGGCGGCCACCTTCATCGTGTCCCACGCATCGACATCTCGACGGCAACCAACCGTGCTATGCGAGCAGAACGTCAAAGAGGCTGTAAAACAGCATATTGGCAATACAAGGGCACGTCGTCGCCATCGGAAGCAGGTATCGCGAAGCGGTCGAAGCCCACATAGCGGGCGCGGGTATCGGCCCGCTCAATCGCGCAGGGTGTCTGCCAGCGCGGGATCGATGGAGAACACTATGGCGATCAGCGAATCGATCAGCAAGTCGACGACGTGCTCCCGTGAAACAGTTTCGGTACGCAGCCAGGTGAGCGTGGTCTCCTCGAGAAAGGCGATCCAGCCGCGCGTGGCGAGCATGAGGCGGGGACGGTCGGCTTCGGCGATCGAGGTGGGAGTTTCGGCGAGGATGATGTCGACAATGACATCGCGAGCCTGATCGATGAGAGGAGCCAGCGCGGGGCTGACGCTGATAGAACCGCGCAGCAACGCCAGGTACGAGGTGTGTTTCTCGGTGACGTATCCGAGGTAGCGTTCGATCGAATCGCGCAGCATGGCGGGCAGGCCGAGGGCCCGGTCGGGAGCCACCCGCTCGAGCAGTTCGGCATTGGCATGCCGCACGATCGCCAGTTGGAAATCCTGCTTACTCGGAAAGTAGTGGAACAACAAACCACGCGAAATGCCTGCTTGCGCTGCGATCTCACTGACCGGGATGTCGTCGATGGCACGTTCGCCGAGCAGAGCGGCACCCAAGGCGATCAGCTGTTCGCGCCGCTCATCCGGGTCGAGCCGAGTTCGCTTGGCGGTTACTCGCCTGCTGCTCATTCCCCCATGCTAATGATCACGAGGCAATGCACTATTGATTCACGCTCAATAACGACATAGGCTCAGTTGTATGAGACAAAGGGTCACAGACACTGCTGTCGTGACCGACAGTGCCACCGAAGCGCATGCGAGTTCGATCTCCACCGCCGGTAACATCCGCGCGCTGATCGGCGCGTCCGGGTTCCATGCCACCGACTCACCTGCCCGTGAACTGGTCACCGGCCGCGACAGCCGCACGCTGCCAGAAATATTCGCCGAGATCGGCCGGAAGAGCTACAAAGGCACCTCGATCACCGGCTTCCCGAACATGTTCTTCCCGTTCGGCGCGAACACCAGCATCGAGCATGACTCGATAGTGAATACGTTCGAATCGCAATTCGATTACATTATCGACATCGTCGGCGAACTGGCCACCATCGATCACATGAATCCACGCACTGTGGAGGTGCGCCGCAAGGCGCGGGACACCTTCAACACCGAATTGCTGGCGCGCACGGCAGGCACTGTCCGGGTAACCGGCGGGTGCTCCGACTGGTATCTGAACAAGCACAGTGACAGCACTACATCACGGCCGGGCTCTACCCTCCGGTTCCTCGGGCTGAACAGAGCATTCGACGTGGCAGCGTACGACGTCAGCACTTCGGGAGCCGACGTGAAAGCAGTGACGTAATGAACAAGTACTTCGAGAACAAAGTCTGTGTGATCACCGGAGCGGGTTCCGGAATCGGCCGCGCGCTGGCAGTGAACCTGGCCGAACACGGAGCCAAACTGGCGCTGTCCGATATCGACGCCGACGGCTTGGCCGAGACCACCCGCCAATGCGAACAGCTCGGCGCCGAGGTCGAGTCCGATCAACTGGACGTGGTCGAGCGCGAATCAGTACTACGCTATGCCGACGCAGTGTTGTCGCGCTTCGGCGCAGTGCACCAGATCTACAACAACGCGGGCATCACCCACCACGGCGAGGTGCTCCGCTCGGAGTTCAAGAACTTCGAGCGCGTCATGGATGTCGATTTCTGGGGCGTGCTCAACGGCACCAAAGCGTTCCTGCCGATGATCATCGCGTCCGGCGACGGTCACATCATCAACGTGTCCAGCCTGCTCGGTTTGCTGGCAGTTCCCAACCAGAGCGCCTACAGCGCGGCGAAATTCGCGGTACGCGGTTTCACCGAATCGTTGCGCCAGGAAATGCTGATCACCGGGTATCCGGTCAAAGTCACCTGCGTGCACCCCGGCGGCATCAAGACCGCGGTGATGCGCAACTCCACCTTCGCCGAGGGCATCGACGCCGCCGCGTCCGCAGCGCTATTCGACAACAGCCTGGCCGCCCATACCCCTGATATGGCGGCGAAGACCATCCTCAAAGGTGTGCGGAAAGGGCGCGCGAGAGTGCTGATCGGCTGGGAGGCCGAGCTGCTCGATCTCTCTGTCCGGGCGGCCGCGTCCTCCTATCAGAGAGTTTCGGTTGTGGTCCATCGTCTTTTCTTACCTAGTTTCTTCCTACCTCGACCCCCCTCTCACCGTGACAACGACAGCACCGGCAGCCTATCTATATCCGAGCAGAATTCGAGGACCACCATGACAGACATCAATCTTCCGCTACCCATCGCGCGGACCGTGCTGAATCCGATCTTCCGGCTGACGCTCAACAAACGATTACCGTTTCGGGTACAGCGCAGACTACTCACCGTGGGTGCGCGGGCGCAGGCGCTGCCCGCTGGCAGCATCAGGCGGATGGTACGGCTGGGCGGCAGGCCCGCCGAGCGGATCAGTTTCGCCGACACCACCGACCACGGTGCTGTTCTCTACCTGCACGGCGGCGGATACGCGGTCGGTTCGATCGCCTCGCACCGCTCGCTGGCGGCCCGGCTGGCCCGCGACACCGGATGCCCGGTCTATGTCCTGGACTACCGTCTGGCTCCGGAGCACCCATTCCCCGCAGCGCTGGATGATGCCGAGGCGGCGTTCCTCGAGCTGATGACGAGCACCGGCCATCGTCCGGAGCAGATCGCCATCGCCGGTGATTCCGCGGGTGGCGGGCTCTCGCTGGCGCTGGCGCAGCGGCTGATCGCACGACACGGACACACCCCTGCTGCCCTCGGCTTGATCGCGCCCTGGGTCGATCCCGATCGGATCCCGGACCAGGAACGCGACCTGGTGATCAGCAGGCCGTGGTCGCGTAACTGCGCAGTCGCCTACTTAGGCGACGCGGACCCGAATGATCCCGGCTATACACCGCTGAAAGGCGATATGCGCGGCCTGCCACCAACCTATGTACAGGTGGACGTCAGTGAACTGCTCTACCCGCAATGCATCGATCTCGTCGCCGCACTACGCGCGGCGGAGATTCCTGTCCGCTTCACCGAAAGCCAGGGCCTGTGGCACGTCGCACAATTGCAGGCCTCGTTGACCGCGCCCGCCGCGGCGGTATTGCGCGAACTCACGGATTTCCTGCGCGAAGCCATCCAGCAGAAGGACCTACACAAGCTGGGCTGAACAGCAGCGGGGCCGCGCAAGGCGACAATACTCGGCCCCGCTTTGGGTGGTTGACCCCACGGCCCTGACACAAGTGTCGTAGATTACTGGCGAGCAAATCCACGTGGAAGGGCACTGATGCGCGAGTTCGAAGTCCCGGCTTCCTACACCATTCCGGACAATACGAACAATTCCGACAACGTCTTCCGGCATGCCGAGCAGACGCCGAACGCGGTGCTGTTCAACGTACCGGAAGGCGGTGGGGGTTGGCGAGATGTGACGGCTACGGAGTTCGCGAAGGCCGTTACCGGTGTGGCGAAAGGCCTGATCGCTTCCGGCCTCGAACTCGGCGACCGTATCGCGATCATGGCCCCGACCAGGTACGAATGGTCTGTTCTCGATTTCGCCATCTGGGCTGTGGGCGGTTGCACCGTCGCCATCTACGACAGTTCGGCCGCCGAGCAGGCCAAATGGATCTTGCAGGACTCGGCCACCAAGATGCTGGTGATCGACAATGACAAACACCGCGCAGTGATCGATGAGATCGAACCCGGAGCTCTGCCGGATCTGCAGAAGACCCTGCAGATCGACAAGGGTGCGCTGGACGAGCTGACCACTCGTGGTGCCGACCTGGACGATCAGGTCGTGCACGAACGCCGGGCCCAAGTCGGCGCGCAGTCACCGGCTACGTTGATCTACACCTCGGGCACCACAGGCCGCCCGAAGGGCGTCATGCTGACTCATGCGAACCTCCACGCCGAGTCCATGTCCGTCCGGAACCGGGTGGGGGAGCTCGTCCACGAGGGCCAGAAGACCCTTATGTTCCTGCCGATGGCGCACGTTTTCGCACGCGCCGTCGCGCTGACCACGTTCGACGCGAAGGTGATCGTCGCGCACAGCTCCGACTGGACCACCCTGGTCGACCAGTTCGCCGGCTACCAGCCGCACTTCATCCTTTCGGTGCCGCGTGTGTTCGAGAAGGTGTTCAATAGCGCCAAGCAGAAAGCACACGACGGCGGCAAAGGCAAGATCTTCGACGCCGCCGCCGACACGGCCATCGCGTGGAGCGAGGCGATCGACAATGGTGGTCCTGGTATCGGGCTCAAGCTGAAGCACGCTCTGTTCGACAAATTGGTCTACTCGAAGCTGCGGGCGGCTCTCGGCGGCCGATGCCAGGATGCCGTCTCCGGCGGCGGACCACTCGGCGCACGGCTGGGCCACTTCTTCCGCGGCGTCGGCGTGACCGTCTACGAAGGCTATGGGCTCACCGAGACCAGCGCGGCTATTTCTCTGAACGCTCCGAACCAGATCCGGGTCGGCACGGTCGGCCGCCCGTTGGACGGGCATGCCGCCAAGATCGCCGAGGACGGCGAGCTGATGATGCGCGGCTCGGTCGTCTTCGGCGGCTACTGGGGTAATTCGGAGGCCACCGAAGACTCCTTCGAGGACGGCTGGTTCAAGACCGGTGACCTCGGCTCCATCGACGAGGGCGGCTTCATCACCATCACCGGCCGCAAGAAGGAGATCATCGTCACCGCCGGTGGCAAGAACGTCTCCCCCGCGCTGTTGGAGGACTCGCTGCGGGCACACCCGCTGATCAGCCAGGTGCTGGTAGTCGGCGACGGTCAGCCGTTCATCGGCGCGCTGATCACTCTGGACCCGGAGGCACTGCCCGGCTGGAAGGAGCGCCACAACCTGCCCGCCGACACCCCCATCGAGAAGCTGATCGAGAACCAGGAGCTGATCGCCGAAGTAGACGCCGCGGTGGCCGAATCCAACAAGAAGGTCTCGCGCGCCGAACAGATCAGGAAGATCCGTCTGCTGACCACCGACTGGACCCATGAGACCGGCGAGCTCACTCCGAAGCTGTCGCTCAAACGTGCGGTCGTGATGAAGCAGCACGCCGAGGACGTAGCGCAGATCTACAGCTGAGCCGCATTCCGAGGTGGCGCTGTCGGCGACGCTTGCTCGCCGGTAGCGCCATCCGGGTGGCCAATACGTACTTCATCGAATGGTCACCTCATACGAGATAAACGGGATTAGGCTCGAATCCATGGCTGAGCTGCGACTACGAGTGGCGGCCGGGATTGTCTCGGCGGGAGTCGCGCTCGGTGTGGCCGAACTGCTCGCAGCTTTCTCCGACGCGAGCAGCGCTCCGCTCTATGCGCTCGGCTCGGCCGTAGTCGAGTACACGCCGGACACACCGCGTGAGTGGGCTATCACCGTGTTCGGCACGAACGACAAGGCCGTGTTGTATCTGCTCATGGGCACGACCTCGGTCCTCGTCGCCGGATCGGCAGGAGCGGTCGAGCGCACCGGCCGCGCCGTCGGATCGTGGTTGTTCGCCGCCTTCGGTGCGATCGCCGCAGTCGCGGCTATCACTCGAACAGGCATCGCCGGCGCCCTGCCGACCGCGCTCGGCGTCGCCGTCGGAATCACCACATTGCACACCCTGACTCACCACATCGACGAATCAGTCGCCGTGCGGACCGATGCAGTCCGAGCCTGCGCCACATCCGAAATACCGACAGCGAAGGACGAAAGCACAGGTCGGGCAGACGACGGTCCGCAGCGACGACAGGTCATGCTAGGACTGCTGGCGGCAGGTGGCTTTTCCATAGTCACCGGGGTCGGCGGGCGACTGCTCGGGCTATGGCGTCGGGACGTTTCTGCTGAGCGGGCCGCAGTGCAACTACCGAAGCCGGTCACACCTGTCGGGCCCCTCGCACCCGGCACGGTAATGCGCTTGCCCGGACTGACCCCGTACACGACCGCGAACGACGACTTCTACCGGATCGATACCGCACTGATCGTGCCGAATGTCTCCACAGTCGATTGGACGCTGTGCATCCACGGCATGGTCGATCGCGAAATCCGGCTCGAATGGGCGGACCTGGCATATCGACAGGCAGAAGAACATCTGATCACCATGGCCTGCGTGTCGAATCCCGTGGGTGGCGATCTGATCGGGAACGCGCGCTGGCTCGGCTACCGCCTGGACCGACTGCTCGCCGAGGCGGGCCCACATCCGACAGCCGATATGGTGCTCTCGCGCAGTATCGATGGCTGGACCGCGGGCACGCCGCTCGCGGCGCTCATCGACGGACGCGACGCCCTGCTCGCAGTCGGGATGAATGGTGAACCCCTTCCGGTGTCACATGGTTATCCGGCCCGCTTGATCGTGCCCGGCCTCTACGGCTATGTCTCGGCCACCAAATGGGTCACCGAGCTGGAGGTGACCCGCTTCGACTCGGCCACCGCCTACTGGACCCGGCGAGGCTGGTCGGCTCTCGGTCCGATCAAGACCGGCACCCGCATCGATACCCCGCGCGGCCGCGCGCGACCGGGCCGCGTCCCCATCGCCGGGGTAGCGTGGGCTCAGCACCGCGGCATCCACGCGGTAGAAGTTCAAATCGATAACGGCCGCTGGCAACAGGCCCGACTCGCAGACGAACACTCCATCGACACATGGCGCCAGTGGATCTTCGAGTGGGATGCCACCACGGGCTCGCATACGATCCGTGCTCGCGCCACCGACGGCACTGGCGAGATCCAGACTGCCGAACGCCGCGGCACAGTCCCCGATGGCGCTACTGGCTACCCATCGATCACAGTCCAGATCGACTGAGCAAGGCAGTGATCGGAGCTCGTCAGCCACGTCGTCACGGCCGCCCCGGAGCATAGTTCACCGCCGAATCGGCCCCTACATGGTCTTGCTTCAGCACCGCGGGAGCGGACTCACCGTGCTGGACGAACAGCATAGAAGCGATAGCGCCGATCAGCAGGATGCCTGCGGGAAGCAACGTGGACTGGCTCAGTGCAATACTGAAGGAAGCTTTTCCGGCCTCCAGGATCGGGCCTCGACCCACGCCGCCCTCAGCGACCTGGACACCGCCGAGTCCGTTCGCGGCCAATCTAGCGGTGACCAGAGCGCTGATCGCCGCGCTGCCGAACACCGCCCCCACTTGACGGGTGGTGTTGTAGATACCGGCGCCCGCACCGGCTTGCCGCACCGGCAGGTTGTGCGTCGCAGTAGATGCCAGCGGAGCCCAGACGCAGGCGTTAGCGATGCCTGCCATCGCCGCGGCCACCAGAAACCAGATCACTGAGGAATCCGGCCGCATCAGAGCCGAGGACCAGAACACCGACAACGCGAACATGCCGAACCCGATACCAGGCACCACCCTCGGGTGCATCCGGTCGGCGAAGCGTCCGATCATGGGAGAAAGGAGGCCGGTGATGAGTGCCATTGGCGCAAAAACCAGCGCGGACTTCGTCGACGACATCTCACGCACGGCTTGCAGGTAGAAGTACGTCGGCACCATCAGTGCGGTCACTGCCGCGCCCATGGCGGCGATGGCGATATTGGACAACGCGAAGTTGCGGGTATTGAACAAACTCAGCGGCAGCAGCGGTTCCCGGACATTGCGAGCCTGATAGACCAAGAACGCGGCGAGCACGAACAAGCCCGCGCCGATCAACGACCAGATCCGTAACGACCAGTCGTAGCTATTGCCTTCCTGGATGCCGAATACCAGCAAAGTCATACCGATGCCGCTCAACAACACACCAGGGATGTCGAACTTGTGCTCCTGGGTCGGCAATGCGGGGACCAGCCAAGCCGCCAACGCAAAAGCGATGACACCGATCGGAACATTCACGATGAAAACCCACTCCCAGCCGAGGTTGTCGACCAACACACCGCCGAGGAGCGGACCGATCAGCGTAGCCAACCCCGCGACGCCGCCCCACAGCCCCATGGCCGCGCCGCGTCGGTCCGGAGGAAAGGTCCTGGTGATCACAGCCATGGTTTGTGGTGCCAGCAGTGCGGCACCGAGGCCCTGTACGGCGCGGGCGGCGATCAGCATCTCGATGCTGCCGGACAGCCCACACCACAGTGATGCGCTGGTGAAAACCATCAGACCGAGTAGGTAGATGTTCTTGGGGCCGAATCGATCACCCAACCTGCCTGCGACAAGCAACGGCACTGCGTAGGTGAGCAGATAAGCACTGGTTACCCAGATCACCTGCGAAATATCGGCGTGCAGGTTGGTCATGATGGCCGGATTAGCGACTGCGACAATGGTCATGTCCAGCAGAACCATGAAGATGCCGATGACCAGCGCGGTCAACCCGAGCCACGGACTGCGTTGTGTGGGCATGGATTCATTTCCTAATTCGAGTTGCCCAAAATATTCAGGGCGAGATTCGACGTCGCCCGGCCCGGCACCGATGTCGGGGCGGAGGAGGCGGCGGTACGTGCGCCGGTCTCGGGATCGAAGTCCTCCCATTCGAGTTCGCCACTATCTACTGCGGCGGCGAACTCCTTGACCCAGGTGATCTCAGCAGCAAGCATCGTCCGCAGATAAGGGAGTGCGATCCAATAGCGGCGCGGGATGCCTTGGTCCTCGACCCACGCGATCTGCATGTCGGTATCGGCCAGTTCGTTTTCCAACCGACTGATCCGTTCGCGTAGCAACGCGAGCACATCCGGTGTAGGCACATTGTGCAGCTCCGCCAGCGCCATCGGGAACGTCGGATACTCCGGAACAGGACGCCGCACGATCTCGGCGATCCGATTGCGCAGCGCGTCTCTGCCGCGGGCGGTGATCCGATAAGTGGTGCGTTCGGGCCGATTACCTGCCCGATCGACACCTTCCGCACAGATCAATCCCTGATCATCCAGCCTGGATACGGTGTGATATAGCGAGCCGGGCCGCACCTTGACCAGTTTGTCCTCCTGGCGAGAAATCAGCGTCTGATACATCTCATACGGGTGCATGGGCCGCTCCTCCAGCAATGCGAGCACGGCAATGGCCAGTGGCGTCACCGGCGAATGCGCTTGTCCCATGCGTTGTCACCTCCATGGCTCATCCTTCGCCCTTCCCCGTCGGTGGGCACAGCGGGCCCTTTTCCGACCAGCGGCAGCCATGCTCGACACATGGTCCGCATCAAATATTCCACATGGAATATACGATCCGGAGTAAAGCGGTGGCAAGGGGATTCCTAAATAAAGGAGACAATCCGCTACCCGACGCCTGCACCGCTACACATGATGTGCGGGAGCGGCGCTATAGCGCGTGCGCGTCCAACCAGGCGCGCGCGACCTCACCCGACGTGGCGGCACGCTCCCGTACCTGCCGGATCATGGTGGCCAACTCTTCCGTTGTCAGCTCACCAGCGACATAGTTCAGCTTGGTGATCTGCCGCCGGTCGAGCAGCCCTTTCCGGAACAGCGGCAGCACATTCTCGGCGCGCACGGCATAGTCGTCGTCGGACAGCACGGTCAGCCCGTCCGTCATTCCGGGCATGAGCGCGGGTGATACGGTCAGCATGCCAACTTGGATTTGCCTGTCCAGCAATGCCTTTCGCAGCTCAACCGGATTCGGGAACGCCACTGTGGCCGCGAAATCGCAGTCAGCGATCCGATCGAGCGCGTGCGTCCCAGGCAGCAGGCCCGGCACAGGCGCCACACCAACGATCAGCCCGGCACAGTGCGGGGCGAGATCGTCGACGGAACTAATATCGTCGTGTGCCGCCCGCTGGGCGGTGAGCAACACGCGTGGCCGCAAATCGGCACCTTCGGCCATATCAGAGACCACCAGCCCCTCGGGCAGCGCGGCGCTCACCGACTTCTCGACATCCGCGGGCAGCCGAGCCACCGCACGGTCATCGAAATAAGCCAACAATGAGCCAGTATGTTCACCGACCACCTGGATCCGATTCGCATCGAGTGCGGCGAGGTAATCCGTGCGATCGCCCAGACGCGACGCGACCTCAGTGCGCGCACCGGCGCGTGTCAGCGCACCCGCGTAGATTTCGGCGAGCACCGAAGACTCCACCGAATCGCCCGCTCCGACGGTAATCGGTTCCGGTTCCTCCTTACCGCAGGATGCGACCAGCGCGATGGACGCGACGACCAAGAATCGAGCCAGCACCCGCTGCGACACGACTATCCTCATCCGGCGACACCCACTCTCCGACGAACCGACACAAGCAGCAGAACACCCGGAAACGGACAGTGCGGACACCCAGAGCGTCCCTGCACCCGCACCCGATTCGCACGCTGCGGACAGCATTCTCCCGGATAGAGGCCCGGCACCGCACGATACCCCCGACAGCGAGGGCGCCCCGTTCGAGATCAGGAACGGGGCGCCCTCGACACGGCCTGGAAACTCGTGTTATGCGACGCCCTCGGCGTGGGCCGCAGCCGCCACCGCCGTGGCGACAGCCGGGGCCACCCGCGGGTCCAGCGGGCTCGGCACGATCTTGTTCGGACCCAACTCGTCGGCGACGACACTGAGGATCGCGTCGGCGGCGGCGATCTTCATGCCTTCGCTGATCCGTCGGGCGCCCGCGTCCAACGCACCCTTGAAGACGCCGGGGAAGGCCAACACATTGTTGATCTGGTTCGGGAAGTCGCTGCGGCCGGTAGCCACAATCGCGGCATAACGGCGCGCCACATCGGGGTGGATCTCCGGATCCGGGTTGGACATGGCGAACACGATAGATTCCGGCGCCATCGACGCGATGATCTCCTCGGCGATCCGGCCCGCGGACAAACCGAGGAACACATCGGCGCCCGCCAGCGCCTCGGCCGCACTGCCGGTTCGGCCACGTGGGTTGGTGTGGGTGGCCAATTCGGCCTTCACGTCGTTGAGATCATCGCGATCACGGCTCAGGATGCCCTTGGAGTCGAGCACGATGACATCCTGGACGCCAGCTGCGAGCAGGATGTTCGTACACGCGACTCCGGCCGCACCCGCGCCGGAAACGACGACTTTCACGTCCTCGATGCTGCGACCTTGCACCTTGGCGGCGCCGTTGAGCGCGGCGAGCACTACGATCGCGGTGCCGTGCTGGTCGTCGTGCATCACCGGGCAATCGAGCGCCTCGATGATCCGCCGCTCCAGCTCGAAACAGCGCGGCGCGGAGATGTCCTCCAGGTTCACCGCGCCGAAACTCGGGCGCAAGCGGACCAGGGTCTCGACGATCTCATCGACGTCTTTGGTATCCAATACGAGCGGAATCGAGTCCAGGCCGGCGAACTTCTTGAACAGGGCGGACTTGCCCTCCATCACCGGCAGCGCGGCGCGCGCGCCGATATCGCCTAGACCGAGCACAGCGGTGCCGTCGCTGACCACAACCACAAGCCGGTCGGTCCAAGTGTAACGCTTGGCCAACGCCACATCCTCCGCGATCGCGCGGCTGACTCGGGCAACACCCGGGGTGTAGGCGATCGAGAGATCGCGCTGTGTCTCCAGCGGCGCACTGAGTTCGACCGAGAGCTTGCCGCCGAGATGTCCCGCGAAAATTTCTTCGCTGGTGATTTCGGAAAGGCTTGCGGTGGCGTTCGGTGCGTCAGTCACAGGTGACACGATTTCACTCCTGCTCGAGTCGGACTAAACCGGGGGACAGTTACCACCGGGTAATAGATATAAGATGTCCCACCACACTCATCGAGTGCGCTGACCAGGACATTCGAGGTAGCTGCAATATGACTCGCCACTAGCTGGGCGATATGGTGCGGCACTGATCCACGAAGCGAGAACCGGGGCAGGTGAGCCCAGGTAGAACATGCGGTGCGATCCCTCGGGTCGCGACGGTACATCGCGATGCGAAGGCCTCCGTAGTTCCTTGCCCGGCGGTGGCATAGGCAAGAATTTTTTCATATTCTGCCAGCCGCGCGGGTTAGTTGCCAAGCCGGTGTCCTCTTGGCCACGACGCGCACCGTCATTCGACGGCAAAGCAGCGGAAAGCCGCACTATATGGGCCACACCACGTTGAGCTGTCGTGCTGTTCGGCGGTGCGGTATCAGCTCCACCATTGGGTCCACAACAAGAGTCCGGTGGTAAGGAAGACCAGCCCGGACCCAGCACACGCCGCCGAACCCCGATGCCGATCCGCATAAATCTGCGCCGCGACGACCACCATAGTGGCCACCACATGCCAGATGACCGACTCGTTCCCCGGCCCTGGAAAACCACGCCGATCCGCGAGCACGGCAGTGCCGACAACCACGAGCATGCCCGCGAAGGTTCCTGCGGCGACAAGGCCGCTGATCCCACGCAGCAATTTCACCACACGATCACCGGCACTCCGGTGGCTTTACTCACCAGTTTCTCGAACTGCGCCGGTTCCGTAGTGAAATCACCCAACCGAATCGATTTGTTCGCACCGTGGTAATCCGACGAACCCGTGGTGAGAAGGTCGTATTCAGCGGCCAGATCGGTCAGGAGCGCACGGTCGGCCTCGGAGTGGTCGGGGTGCGCGACTTCCAGACCACCGAGCCCGAGCGTGGCCAACTCACGGATATGGTCGAGTGCGAGCAATCGCCCGCGCTTACGCGCCCTGGTATGCGCGAGAACACTGACCCCGCCCGCGGTGGCGATCATCTCGACCGCGTGCCGCAGCGGAGTATCGGCTTTTTCGACGTAGTACCGGCCGTGCGGGGCGAGCAACTCGACGAACGCGGCGTCCACGCTGGGCACTACCCCCGCTTCGGCCAACGCCCGCGCTAGATGCGGGCGGCCCGCGGACGGACCAGCCGAGGCGAGCACGGCCTCCGGATCGATCGGCAGTCCATCGGCGACCATCCGCTCAGCCATCGCGCGCAGCCGCTCGACGCGTTCGGCACGCAACCGCTCACGTTCGTCGGCGAAGCAGCGATCGGCCGGATCGAACAAATACGCCAGCATGTGCACCGACACCGGCCAACCGTCCTCCCCCCGCCCGGTACAGGACATCTCCATGCCGCGGACCAGCGTCAGCCCCTTCGGCAACGCATCGACGGCCGCCGCCCATCCAGCCGTGGTGTCGTGATCGGTGATCGCGACGACATCCAAGCCTGCGACGGTCGCGTTCCGCACCAGTTCGGCCGGATCGTCGGTACCGTCGGACGCGGTCGAATGAGTATGCAGGTCGATACGCACGTCCTCAGTCTTACCTTGTCTCGGCACTGTGGCGCAGCCGCACTGCGTCTTCCAGCGCCGATGAGCGCAGTGGGTTCGCGGACGCGATCCGCCCTGAGCCGCGCTCCGACCGCGATTCACAGGCTCGCGGCGCCTCGTCCCGGATCGCGCACATCGATCCCGGCCTCCTGCCACGCCTCCCGCAATGCCTGCGCACCGCGAAGCCGCACCCACGCCGCTTCGGTCGCAGTGACCGGCGTCGCCGCGAAGTACCGCACCGGCTCGGCCGGTTCGGGCAATGGCACGTCGGGAATCGCACTGTCACCGAGTAGAACCGCGACGAACGGCGCGTTGCTCCACATCGGCTCTTCCAGGTCCACAAGCGCATCCTTCTGCAACACAACGCCTTCCACAGTGGGAGCGGCGGCAAGCACAGCGAGCGTCTTGGCCAGACCCGAACTCACGCCGCCGCCGGAGCGCAGCGTCAGAATCAGCTCGGCGCGCGGCCCGCGCACCGGATCAGCGTGCGGTGCGGTGGGATCACTCATCGGATGCCTGGATCCGCCGAGCGTCAGATAATGCACCAGATCGTCGACGACAACGCGCAGGATCTCGATCGGTTCCAAACCAAGGAAGGTCACCGATGCGACGTCGATGCCACTGGCGGGCACATCGAAATAGTCCAACACCTCGGCACGGACCGTCTCCAACGCTTCCATATCTCAGATGGCCAGCCGCGCAAGCATGTCACGCGCCTGTTCTGCCGACTTCGGGTCGCACAGCACGTCATAACGGCCCGCGACCAACTGCATAGTGGAGGCGAAATCGCGCTGCCCTCTGGTCGCCGCATAGGGGATCGAGGTCGAGATGACGCCGAAAATGATGCCGCCGAGTAAGCCGACGAGCAGCGGCCCCAATGCGCCGCTGGTGGTGAACAGGCTCAACAACAGGCCGAGGAACAGACCGAGCCAAGCACCGGAAACCACGCCACCGCCGATCACCTTTCCCCAGGTCAGCCGATAAAGAACTCGCTCGACCTGCATCAAGTCGACACCGACGATGGTCACGTCTTGTACTGGGAACTGATTGTCGGCCAAGTAGTCGACCGACTTCTGCGCCTCGGCATAGGTCGGATAGGAGCCGACCGGCCAGCCCGAGGGAGGAGTCGGGAGGCTCTGCCGCGCACGGTTCGAGTTCCCCAAGGGATTCGTCATATCTCTATTCTGCTATCACGAGGGATGCGGTGGTGGAGTGAAACGCGTGGTGCGCGTCATTCCGGCGGCCCGGCCCTGCTCCGCGATCACCCGAGCCATTTTGGCGCTCGCCTCATCGATCATCTCGTCACCGAACATGACCGCACCGCGGGCGCCACCGGCAGGCGAAGTGTGGAAGGCGTAGGCATCCAAGATCATTTCAGCGCGATCGTAGTCTGTCTGGCGTGGGCTGAATATCTCGTTCGCCGCATCGATCTGGTTCGGATGCAGCACCCATTTACCGTCGAAGCCCAACGCCGCGGTGCGCGCGGCCGCCCGTCGGAAACCCTCGACATCCCGAATCTGCAAGTAGGGCCCATCGATCGCCTGGAGGCCATGCGCTCGGGCGGTGAGCAAGATGGTCATCAAGATGTGGTGATAGGCATCACCGGTGTCGTATCCCTCCGGCTGTTCACCGACCACGAGAGTCCGCATATTGATGCCTGCTATCAAGTCGGCGGGCCCGAAGACCAAGGCCTGCACCCGAGGGCTCGCCGTAGCGATCGCATCGATATTACGCAACCCCAGCGCATTCTCGATCTGCGGCTCGATACCGATCCGGCCTACGCCAAGGCCGGATCCCTTTTCCAGCTGAGTCAACAGCAAATCGAGCGCGCGCACCTGACCCGCATCGGTCACCTTGGGCAACAGGATCGCGTCCAAGGCCGCCCCTGCGCCTTCGACTACGGAAATGACATCGGTATAAGTCCATTCGGTGGTCCAGTCGTTCACCCGGACAACGCGCAGCTGCGATCTCCAACCGGAAGCATTGAGCGCCGCAACGATATTCGCACGCGCCTCGGCCTTGGCAACCGGCGCGACTGCATCCTCTAGATCGAGAAACACTTCGTCGACCGGCAACGTCTTGGCTTTCTCGATCATCTTCTTACTACTGCCAGGGCAAGCGAGCACAGAACGGCGCGGTCTCATGATTACTCTCCCTCAATGGTGACGCAGTACGAGCATCCCGACCGCGAACCTCTAGCCTGGCAGCATGGCAGCTACCAGGGTGTACGTCGCCAGGCTGTCCGGCCTGGTGGTGCTTGGACCAGACGGCGAGTCTATCGGCCGAATTCGGGATATAGTCATAGCAATACGCTATGACAGACAGCAACCACGGGTACATGGTCTGGTCGTCGAATTGTTCACCCGACGCCGCATTTTCGTGCCGATCCTGCGGGTCACCGCGATCGAGCCGGGCGTAGTCACGCTGAATACCGGAACAGTCAGCCTACGGCGTTTCACTCAGCGCCACGGCGAGATGCTCGCCCTGGCACAGATCGTGGATTCCACAGTACGAGTGCAGGATCCGGACCTGCCCGATCTGGCCGGAGTCGATGTGTATGTGGTCGATCTTGGCATCGAGCAGACCCGCGGCAGAGACTGGCTGGTCACCCGAGTCGCGGTACGCGGGCACCGCAGACTTGGGCGCAGACGCACGGTACATGTAGTGGAGTGGACCGCTGTCTCGGGCCTGACCCCGTACGAGATCAGCAAACCGGGACAGCACGTCACCCAGCTGCTGGGGCAGTTCGAAGGAATGCGCCCGGCCGAT
This sequence comes from Nocardia sp. TBRC8007, assembly GCF_056629435.1. NCBI lineage: Bacteria > Bacillati > Actinomycetota > Actinomycetes > Mycobacteriales > Nocardiaceae > Nocardia > Nocardia sp. TBRC8007. The sequence continues at coordinate 169,143 of NZ_JBWSOR010000004.1, forward strand.
GTCGCGCAGCTGTTGCGCGAGTTGCCGGAGAAGCGACGCGTCGAAGTGGCCATCGCCCTGAACGACGAACGCCTCGCCGATGTCGTACAGGAGCTGCCCGACGACGAGCAGGTCGAATTGCTCAGTCACTTAGAGGCGCGCCGAGCCGCCGACCTACTGGAGGCAATGGATCCGGACGACGCCGCCGACCTCTTGGGCGAGCTCCCCAAGGGCGAGGCCGAATCTCTACTCGCCTTGATGGACCCGCAAGAGTCCGAACCCGTCCGCAGGCTGCTCGAGCACTCCCCATACAGCGCGGGTGGTCTGATGACACCCAAACCGGTCGTCCTGACACCGTCCACCACGGTGGCCGAGGCACTGGCACGGGTGCGCAATCCCGACCTGACCCCCGCGCTGGCCTCTATGGTATTCGTCGTCCGGCCGCCTACCGCGACGCCGACCGGCCGCTATCTTGGCTCGGTGCATATCCAGCAATTACTGCGCGAACCTCCCGCCCATTTGGTCGGCGGCATTCTGGACACCGACCTATCAACGCTGCACCCCGAGCTGCCACTGGCGGCGGTAACCCGCTACTTCGCGACCTACAACCTGGTCTGCGGTCCGGTGGTAGACAAGGAGAACCACCTACTCGGCGCCATCACCGTCGATGACGTGCTAGACCACCTGCTCCCTGAGGACTGGCGCGACCAGGAAGAGAACTGACGAGCGGGGCCGAGCATGGGTGGTCGGGTACGAAGGCGGCAGCACAGCATCACCACGCAGGGCCCCACTCATGCCGGAAAGGACACAACATGAGTGGTCAGGCCCGAAGGCGGCAGCACAGCATCACCACGCAGGGCCCCACTCATGCCGGAAAGGACACAGCATGAGCGACAAGGACCCAAGTGCGCGGCGCGGCTACAGTAGCGCTCGCCAGCGCCTGGAGACGCCGGTCGAAACCCGGTTCCGGCTGGATTGGGACGCCGAGGCGCTGGCCCGCAGCAGCGAGCAGGTGGCCCGGTTCCTGGGCACTGGAAGGTATCTGGCGATCCAGACGGTCATAGTGGTGACCTGGATCTCGTTGAACGTCTTCGTGATCACTCTGCAGTGGGACCCGTATCCGTTCATCCTGTTGAACCTGGCATTCTCCACCCAAGCCGCATATGCCGCGCCACTGATCCTGCTCGCGCAGAATCGACAGGACAACCGGGACCGGGTCGCTCTGGAGGAAGACCGAGCGCGAGCCGCTCAAACCAAGGCAGACACAGAATTTCTCGCCCGCGAGCTCGCGGCGCTGCGAATCGCGGTCGGTGAGGTTGCTACCCGCGACTACATGCGCCGTGAATTGGAAGAGATGAAAGGGATTCTGGAACGGATCGAGTCCACGGAATTCCCGAACTACAAGACTCACTCGGACGGATACGAGAATTTCGATCGCAGGAAAAGGTCCGGCCGAAAGCGAGCCGGAAAACCGGTATCACCAGGAGTAACTGACGATCGGCCGGAAATACCGAACAATGACCTGACCGGTGGGTAACCTGTATCACGTTGCCCTGAGCGGCCTGGGCGGGGATGCCCCGGATATCCGCTACCGTGACGTCGAGGATTGGGTGTGGCCGAATGCGTATATCTGTTCCGGTAACGGTCTCGGCTCTACTTGTCGCCGGTGTCGTAGCCAGCGGCTCGGCGCCGCGGATATCGCAGCCGGCCCGATCACCGGAGGCCTCGGCGTCGGGTGCGGCGAACCGGGATGTGGAGCTGTCTCGGATAGTGGGGTTGTTGCCGGTGTCGGCAGAGGGCTCGCGGCGGCTGCGGGCGGTGACGCCGTCCGCGGGCGCGGTTCCGGTGCAGGACGTTACGCTGCCGACGATAGGAGGCGCCTTGGGGATTCCTGAGGTGGTGTTGGCCGCTTATCGGAACGCGGAGCTGTCGTTGGCGTCCTCGATGCCCGCGTGTGGATTGTCGTGGAATCTACTGGCGGGTATCGGGCGGATCGAATCAGGGCACGCCCGAGGTGGGCGTACCGACTCGGCGGGCACGACCGTGCGGCCGATCTACGGCCCGGCCTTGGATGGGAGTCTGCCGGGTAACGAAATCATCCGGTCCGACGACGGCGGGTATGTACGGGCAATGGGTCCGATGCAGTTCCTACCGGGCACGTGGAAGATATACGGGACGGACGGTAATGGCGACGGGGTGGCCGACCCACACAATGTGTTCGATGCGGCATTGGCGGCGGGGAAGTATCTGTGCTCGGAGGGATTGAACTTGCGTGACCCGGCCCAGGAGTTGCGCGCGGTTCTGCGGTACAACAACTCGATGTCGTACGCGGCGAATGTATTGAGCTGGTCGATCGCCTACCGCAGCGGTGGGTCACCGGTACAGGTGAGGATTCCGCCCGGGGCCATCCAGCCGGAGCCGGTAGTGCCGCCGTCGCCTCGGACGCCGGAGGTGCTCGGAGTCGACTACTCCCCTCCCAGCACCGATCCGGAGCAGCAGGAACCCGCGACAGACCAGCCGCAGCCGCCTGCACAGGCAATGATCACTATTCCCGGCCTGCCACCGATCCCGTGCGGCATCTTCTGTCCCGCGCCGCCGGCTACGCCCACCTGGCCGGGGGATCCGTGTGTGGCGCAATCAGTTCCAGCCCCGATGCCGGGTACGAACCGGCTTGCGATCGAGTACACGCCGCTGGCTTCGGCGCAACCTTATGGCGCGGTGCACACCGATCCGAATGGCACGACGGTGAGCGGACAGCCCGGCGGACCTACCGCTGGTTGCGCACAGCCAGACGCAGGCCCCGCCACCGACTCCGTCCTTGCCAAGGACACCACACCGCGCACCGATCCCGAACCGACCACTACACCCTCCGAACCGAACAACTCGGTGACCCAACCCGAATCAGCCACTCCACCAGCTCGACCCGAAGCCGAACCAGCTACCCCACCAGCTCGACCCGAACCAGCCGAACCCGAACCGAACACCCCTCCGAACCAACCCGAGCCCATCCCTCAGCCCATCGTCCCCCAACCTGCCATCACCCTGCCCTTCGGCGTTGTCATCCCCCTCCCCTCCCCACCTCGGCAGTAGTCCGAGTTCGAAAAGTCCGAGTTCGAAAGTAAATCACGAAGTAGTAACAAAAAAGTCTCGAATGCAGTAACCTCCCTGGAACACAAGGTAGAGCACGCAGTAAGCCAGGGAGGGGCACCGTACCGTGGGACGTCATCGAAAACAGCAACCCGCTACCGGTAGGCGGAACTCCGTTATCGCGTTGACCGGACTGTTTCCCGCTGGTCTCGTGACAGGTACGCCAGTCTCCGCCAGCGGCAGCGCGACGCCTGTTTCGGTCACAGTGAGGCCCCAAGACGAAAATCCGGACGCGCGGAGCGCCGAACGACAAAGCTCCGAACAACAGACCACCGTATCGATCATCGCGGCCGAACTCGTCTCACACGCAATGGCGAAGCCGATACCTACCGCGGCTCCGATTGTGAAAACCATTGCGCTATCCGACGGAAGACAACCTGCCGTGCTGCCTGCCGGACCACTGGGCATTCCCGGCGTCGCCGCCGCGGCGTACCAGAACGCGGAGCGCATGCTGGCAATGGAGAATCCGGTATGTGCGGTGCCGTGGTCGCTGCTGGCAGGTATCGGCCGGGTCGAGTCCGCACACGCGTTCGGCGGCAGAGCCGACACCGAAGGTAATCCATTGCGCCCGGTCTACGGCCCGGTACTGGACGGCAATCATGTCATATACGACTCCGACGAGGGCACGCTGGACGGCTCGATCGGTTACGACCGCGCGGTCGGCCCGATGCAATTCCTGCCCGAAACATGGAAACATTACGCGGCCGACGGTAACTACGATGGCGTCGCCGATCCACAGAATTTCTTCGATGCCGCACTGACCGCAGGAAAATACCTGTGTGACGGCGGTTCGAACATGCGCGACCCCGCCCAGCGGGCCAAGGCGATCTTGCGTTACAACCACTCCATGGCGTATGTCACGAATGTCATGGCTTGGGAGAACTCCTACAGCACAGGGATCGCACCCCGGCCCGGGGACCTACCGAGGATTTGACACCCCTAAAATTCCTGTCATGTCAGTGGTTACGGAATCAGATGTGCGAGGTGCCCTCGCGAAGGTCGACGACCCGGAGATCCGTAAGCCGATCACCGAGCTGGGCATGGTGAAAAGCGTCACTATCGGCGCGCACAGCGATGTCCACGTAGAGATCTATCTGACGACGGCGGGTTGCCCGTTGCGTACCGAGATCACGCAGCGGGTGACCAAAGCCATCGCTGACGTACCCGGTGCGGGCGCGGTGACCGTCGAACTGGACGTCATGAGCGACGAACAGCGCACCGCACTGCGTAAACAGTTACGCGGCGACTCGGCCGAACCGGTCATCCCGTTCGCGCAACCCGGCTCACTGACCCGGGTCTACGCGGTCGCCTCCGGCAAGGGCGGTGTCGGCAAATCTAGTGTCACGGTGAATCTTGCCGCCGCGATGGCCGCACGTGGCTTGTCGGTCGGCGTATTGGACGCGGATATCTACGGCCATTCGATTCCACGCATGCTCGGCACCGACGCCAGGCCGACTCAGGTCGAACGGATGATCATGCCGCCCGTCGCGCACGACGTGAAGATGATCTCGATCGCGCAGTTCACCCAGGGCAATACCCCCGTGGTGTGGCGCGGCCCGATGCTGCACCGGGCGTTACAGCAGTTCCTCGCCGATGTGTTCTGGGGGGACCTGGATATCCTGCTCCTCGATCTACCGCCCGGCACAGGCGATGTCGCCATCTCCATCGCACAGCTGATCCCGAACGCCGAAATCTTGGTCGTCACCACTCCGCAACCCGCGGCAGCAGAGGTAGCCGAACGGGCAGGCGCGATCGCACTGCAGACCCGTCAACGCATCGCCGGCGTAGTAGAGAACATGTCCTGGCTGGATCTGCCCGACGGCACCAGGATGGACCTGTACGGCTCCGGCGGCGGACAGGCCGTCGCCGACCGGCTCACCCGCGCCGTCGGTGCCACCGTCCCGCTGCTCGGTCAGATCCCGATCGCGCAGGCGCTGCGCGAATCCGGCGACGAGGGCACCCCGCTCGTGCTGAGCGATCCAGAGAACCCAGCAGCCAAAGCGCTGCTGGAGATCGCAGGCAAACTCGCAGTACGCCGCCGCGGTCTCGCAGGCATGTCCCTGGGCATCGACACCACCCGCCACTTGTAGGACCACCCGCCGCCTATAGGCGAGCACCGCACCAACACCCCGATCTCCGAGCACAGGTCTCGGACGCGAGACTCCAAAGGGCCGCGAGCACGCAGCGCCGCAGGCTCCGCGGAACAAACACAGCATCGACATAAGCTCGTGGCATGCCAACCGTGTTGCAGTATGTGCTGTTCGTCGGCTTGATCGCCGCAGTGCTGTTCTTCCTCGCCAGTGCGGTGTTCGGGCGGTCCGAGGAGCTAGGGCCGCTACCTGCGAACACCACGGCCACCGTGCTGCCTGTCGAGGGAATCGACGGAGCGGACGTGCGCGCGCTTCGTTTTCAGCAGGCGGTACGCGGCTACAAGGCCAGTGAGGTGGACTGGGCGCTGGTCAGGCTGGCCGCCCGGATCGACGAACTCCAACACCAGCTGGCTGCGGCGCAGGCCGCGCAATGGCAGGCACCGACTGTGCCCGAGTCGGAATAGCCGTGCCCGAACGGCTACACCCGTATCGTGCTACGGGTTGCGCGTCGACGCCGGGCGAAAGCGACGCGTGCCGACCGTTCGTTCCCGCGACCAGCGGATAAACTTTCGCGGTCGAGACCTTCGTCGACCCGCACCGTTGAGCGTTGTCACCGAGTAAGCACGCGAAGAATGGAGCGCTATGTCGAACGATTCACCGCCTGACAGGCCGGGAATGAGCCGGCGCGCCGCCATCGGGACCGGCGCCGCGCTCGGAGCCGGTTTGGCCACTGCGGCAGCCGCGTGCGCAGACGCAGCGCCCAGCGGACTGCCGAACACCGGCGAGGTAGACGAGAACCTCAATGACTCTTCGCATTTGTTCCGCCTCAGCGCCGCCGAACCACAACAATTCGATGGCGGCAACCTACGGGGCGCTCACGAGAACAACTTTCCGGTGCTGGCCGGACAGAACGGATCGGTGTATTCGGTCCGACTGGAGCCGGGCGGTATCCGCGAGCCGCACTGGCACCCCACCGCATGGGAGCTGAACTATCACATCTCAGGCAGCGCGAAGTGGACCATCCTTGGCACCCACCCCGATGGCCGTTATCGTGCCGATGTCTTCGAGGCGCATCAGGGCGATCTCGTCTTCGCGCCGCAAGGTTACTTCCACTACTTCGAGAATGCCCGAAAAGACACACCCCTCGAAGTGCTGATCGTCTTCAACACGAGCGCCCAGGAGCCCTATGACGATATCGGCCTGCGTGGCGCGCTGAATTCCATTCCACGGGATGTAACCGCTAGAGTGCTCGGCATTCCCGAGTCGACACTGGCGGGAATACCGGACGATCTCGCACCGGTCGTGATCACCACCCGCGGCTGACCACCGCGACCGCCCTCCACTGTCCAACGTTCGTCGATTCATGAGGCCCTGGCTGGTTGAATTGGTCTGTGAGCGAGATCCAAGCAGTTCAGGGGACATGTTGGGGATCGAAAGGACAGTTCGCCGATCCCCTCTATCAGAGGTATCACAACGAGGAGTGGGGTAGGCCGCTGCACGGTGACGACGCCTTGTTCGAGCGACTGTGCCTGGAGGCGTTCCAATCCGGCTTATCCTGGCTGACCATCCTGCGGAAGCGCCCAGCTTTCCGTGCCGCGTTCGCCGGGTTCTCGATCGAGCGCGTCGCGGAGTTCGACGAGGCCGATCGCGCCCGGCTGATGTCCGATGCGGGCATTATCCGCAACCGGCTCAAGGTGGAGGCGACCATCGCCAACGCACGTGTTGCCCGCGATCTGAACATAGGCTTGGACGAGTTGCTCTGGTCATTCGCACCGCCGCCGCGCCCGCGCCCACGCACCAATACCGATGTGCCCGTAAAAACATCCGAATCCATAGCTCTGGCAAGAGAATTGAAACGAATCGGGTTCCGCTTCGTCGGACCGACCACGGTGTACGCGCTGATGCAAGCAACCGGTATGGTCGATGATCACCTGGCCGATTGCTGGGTGGACGACTATCGGTCCGGCACCGTCCTGCCATCGACTTTTTGAACTCAGGTGTCCGTCCACATCCGCGATAGGGAAGAATGGGACGAGCGTAGTTCACCGAAAGCGGGTGAGCTCGCTGGTTGGTAACAACTGGAGTGCCGAGAACAGTGCGCAGCAGACCGCGCAGATCTGGAGGGAGCAGAGGATGGCGGCCATGAAGCCCCGCACCGGGGACGGTCCCCTCGAGGCGACCAAGGAAGGTCGTGGAATCGTTATGCGAGTTCCACTCGAGGGTGGCGGGCGTCTAGTCGTCGAACTCACGCCGGATGAAGCGGCGGCGCTCGGTGACGAACTGAAGAGCGTCACCGGCTGAGTGGGCCGAGCTGAGCATTCGGCTCTCGCTGCCGCGGCCAGTTTCTTGGCCTGCCCCGAATGCGTGCGAGCATACCGGTTTCCCCAGGAGCTCGAAGCACAGGATCAGGTGCTGCGCTGCGGACGTGGACACAGTTTCGACATCGCCAGGCAGGGCTATGTCAGCCTCCTGACCGGCGCATCCACCAAGATGACCGGTGACACGGCGGCCATGCTGGACGCTCGGGCCGCTTTCCAGCGCGGCGGGCACTTCATGCCGATCGCCGATGCGGTGACGCATGCCATCGCAGCCTGCCTGCGCACAGGCGTGGTACTCGAAGTCGGTGCGGGCACAGGCTACTACCTCGCCCAGGTCCTCGACGCCGTTCCCATGGCGCTCGGCATCGCGCTGGATGTGGCCAAGCCCGCTGTCCGGCGATGTGCTCGCGCCCATCCGCGGGTTGCGGCGGTGCTGGCCGATGCCTGGCACGGGTTACCCCTCCGCGACGGCGCGCTCACCGGCGCGCTCTCTGTCTTCGCACCGCGCAATCCCAGCGAGGTCGCCAGAGCTCTCGCACCAGACGGTCGTTTCGTCATCGCTACCCCCACCGAACGCCATCTCAGCGAACTGGTCGGGCCGCTGGATATGGTGCGCGTCGACCCGAACAAGGGCCGCAGACTCGACGCCTCTATGTCGGGATACTTCGAGCCGGTGGAGCAGAGCCTGGTGGAATACTCGATGACGCTCGGCAGAGCCGAGGTGGCACATGTCGTGGGCATGGGCCCGTCCGCTCATCACACCACCGCCGAGAACGGGCACCTCGCCTCGTTGCCCCAGGTCCTGGAGGTAACCGCTTCAGTCCTGGTGAGCGCCTATCGCCCTGCGGCAGGGACAGCGCGATAGGCTGGATTCAGCCTTTGCGGACGATGTCGTAGACCTCTAGGGTGCGGGCCGCAATACTCGACCAGTCGAATTCGGCCACCGCTCGCGCCCTGCCGGTGGCGCCCAGCTCAGCGGCCAATGCGGGATCGCAGGCGATCTCGTTCACCGCATCGGCCAACGCGCGCTCGTAGTCTTCGACGGCACCCTCGTCGTAGTGCACCAGTCGCCCGTTGCGGCCGTCCGCGACCACTTCGGGAATACCACCGACATCGGAGGCGACCACTGCGGTCGCGCAGGCCATCGCCTCCAGGTTCACGATGCCCAATGGCTCGTACACCGACGGACACACGAAAACCGACGCGATGGTGAGAATTTGCCGGACCTGCTCGGTCGGCAACGTGTCTTGGACCCAGAATACGTTGCCACGCCGCCGTTGCAGCTCCCGCACCGACGCGGCGACCTCCTTGGCCAGCTCCGGTGTGTCCGGTGCGCCCGCGCACAGTACGAGCTGGATATCGGGATCGAAGCCGCAGGCGGCAGCCAACAGATGTCCTACCCCCTTCTGCCTGGTTATGCGGCCGACGAATGCCACGATCGGCCGATCCGGCCGGAGACCGAGCTCTGCGATCACCGAGGGCGCGTCGTCGGCGACCGGGCCAGGTTGCCAGATCCGCGCGTCGATACCGTTGTGCACCACGTGCACCCGATCCGGGTCTAAGGCCGGGTAGGCGTCGAGCACGTCGCGACGCATCCCCTCGCTCACCGCGATAACCGCGTCAGCGTATTCGACGGCATTGCGCTCCGACCACGACGAGAGCCGGTAACCACCGCCGAGCTGCTCGGCTTTCCACGGCCTGCGCGGCTCCAGCGAATGCGCGGTCAGCACATGGGGAACACCATACAGAGTCGCGGCCAGATGCCCGGCCAGGCCGGTGTACCAGGTGTGTGAATGCACCACATCGACCTCGCCGACAGCCTCTACCATCCGCAATTGCGCGGACATCATCCGCAGTGCGGAGTTGGCCGCGGACAGAGACGCATCCGATTGGTGCACTACAGCATCCGCACGAGGGGCACCCATGCAGTGCACGGTTACCTCGCACAGACGACGCAGACGAGCTGTCAACTGCGTGACATGCACCCCGGCACCACCATATATCTCGGGTGGGTATTCGCGGGTCAGCATAGCGACCCGAAGCCGGTCCCACTCTTCGGAATGGAGCGTCGAATGCCTGCCGTTCGTGCCGAAGCTCACTGGTACAAACTAAACGTTCACGTCGGCGGGGGCCACTCACATATACGTCACCCGGTAGTTTGGCAGATGTGAGGAGCCAGCCGCACGTATTAGGGGTCGTACTCGCCGGTGGCGAGGGCAAACGACTCTTTCCGCTCACAGCCGATCGCGCCAAGCCCGCCGTACCATTCGGCGGCGCCTACCGCCTTATCGACTTCGTGCTCAGCAACTTGGTCAACGCGGGTTTTCTGCGGCTGTGTGTGCTCACCCAGTACAAGTCCCACTCGCTGGACCGACATATATCGCAGACTTGGCGACTGTCCGGTTTCGCAGGCGAGTACATCACCCCGGTCCCCGCACAACAACGACTCGGACCACGGTGGTACACCGGCAGCGCCGACGCGATCATGCAGTCGCTGAACCTGATCTATGACGAGGACCCAGAGTACATCGTGGTGTTCGGTGCCGACCACGTGTACCGCATGGACCCGGAACAGATGGTGCGCCACCACATCGACTCCGGCGCCGGTGTCACCGTGGCGGGTATTCGGGTGCCGCGCGGCGCGGCGAGTGCGTTCGGCTGCATCGACAGCGATGATGTCGGCCGGATCACTCAGTTCCTGGAGAAACCCCCGCACCCGCCGGGCACCCCGGACGACCCGAACGTCACATTCGCGTCCATGGGCAACTACGTCTTCACCACCAAAGTGCTGGTGGATTCGATCAAGGCAGACGCGGACAACGGCGACTCCGACCACGATATGGGCGGCGACATCATCCCGGTGCTGGTGGCCGCAGGCCAGGCGAGCGTCTATGACTTCGCCGACAACGAGGTGCCCGGCGCGACCGACCGCGACCGCGGCTACTGGCGTGATGTAGGGACTATCGACGCGTTCTACGACGCACACATGGATCTGGTCTCGGTACACCCGGTTTTCAATCTCTACAACCGGCACTGGCCGATCCGGGGCGCGGCCGAGAACCTTCCGCCCGCGAAGTTCGCCCGGGGCGGGCTGGCCCAAGAATGCATTGTCGGTGCGGGCAGCATCCTTTCCGCGGCCACTGTGCGCAACTCGGTACTCAGCGCCAATGTCATGGTCGAGGACGGCGCCACTGTCGAAGGCTCCGTGCTCATGCCCGGCGTCCGGGTCGGACGTGGCGCAGTGGTGCGACACGCCATCCTGGACAAAAACGTGGTCGTCGGTGCAGGAGAGACCATCGGGGTGGATATGGCACACGATCGCAGCCGGTTCGCCGTCAGCAACGGCGGCGTGGTCACGGTTGGCAAGGGTATCTGGGTCTAGAACCCCGCACCAAAGGTACGGATTCCGCCACACGGCATCCAGAATCGTGGCCATAGGGGGCGAATACGCGAGCTCACCGCACGAATCACTAACCGCGCGAGGCACAGAGCAGCCCGTCCCCGACCGGAATCAGCGCACTGGTCAGCCGAGAATCCTCCGCGATGGCGCGAGTGGCGGCACGTACCGCCTGGGTGACCGCATCACGTTGCGCGGTGTCCGGCACCCGTCCGCCGAGCAACGCGTTGTGCAGCAGAATCGCCCCGCCATTGCGCAATAGGCGCACCGCTTGGGCAACGTACTCCGGATGCTCCAACGGTGCCGCATCGATGAAGACCAGATCATAGGCGCCGTCGGCCAGACGCGGCAGCACGTCCAACGCGCGCCCGTTGATCAGGCGAGTACGCGCGGGCGGGATGTCAGCGGCTCGAAATGCTTCCTTGGCCGCGCGCTGATGCTCCGGCTCCCAATCGATCGTGGTGAGTGTGCCGTCCTCGCGCATCCCGTCGAGCAGCCACAGTCCGCTGATGCCCGCGCCGGTGCCGACCTCGACCACCGACCGTGCACCGAGTAGCTGTGCGTACATGCTCAGCAGCGCGCCCACCGAGGGCGGCACGGGTTCGGTACCGAGTTCGGTGGCCCGTTCGCGCGCGCTGATGAGGATCTCGTCCTCCACGACGGATTCCTCCACGTAGGCGAGATTTCGCTCCAGATTTGATGCCACGGTATGAGGCTAACGCCGGGCAGGTGGTCACGACGTTCCGAACAACACACGCCGCCACCATTTTCGACAGCCGGTTTTCTCAGGTACCCCTCAGGATCTGCATAACTCGGCCATATCAGGACCAGAAAGAGTTATGGGCAACGCAAGACCACCGACCGTATTACCACGGATCCGGGAACAACAACGTACCTGACGTCAGTTGTATCCGTACGTGACGGACCGTAGCCCCGGCCCGAACTGTGTTCCCGTGTTTACGGTCCCTAGTAGGAGGTAGGCCCATCCACATGGTCGATGCGGCGCGCGAATACGCCATCCTGTCCGAGCAGACCCTGTCCGCCGAAACCGGCTCCACCGGGGAGACGGTCGCACTGACCGGGACCGCTGCCTTCGACGCTACCGGCGATCGGTCGGCAATGCCGTCGTGGGACGATCTGGTCCGCGAACACGCAGACCGAGTCTACCGTTTGGCTTATCGCCTGGCCGGCGATGCGCAAGACGCGGAGGATCTCACCCAGGAAACCTTCATTCGGGTGTTCCGTTCACTGTCCAATTACCAACCGGGTACTTTCGAAGGCTGGTTACACCGCATCACCACCAACCTTTTCCTGGACATGGTCCGCAGACGCAGCCGCATCAGGATGGAAGCGCTGCCCGAGGACTACGACCGCGTTCCCTCCGAGGGGCCCGATCCCGAGCAGGCATATCACAACGCCCGCCTCGATCCCGATCTGCAATCCGCTCTGGATTCGCTGGCACCGGAGTTCCGCGCGGCGGTGGTCCTGTGCGACATCGAAGGACTGTCCTACGAAGAGATCGGCGCTACGCTCGGGGTGAAACTGGGCACTGTACGCAGCCGAATCCACCGCGGACGCCAGGCACTGCGGGACTACCTTGCGCATAATGGAAGTGGGCAGCGGTTCACCGCTGACGTCAACATCGGGTGATCCGTCGGAGCCGTCATCACCCGCGAACCGGTTCAGGACTGCGGGAAGGGTGAGCACCGAATGAGTGGCGACTCCAGCACTGCCGATCGTCGTCCGCATCGTTTCCGCCCCACCGAGCATCTGGCGAGCGAAGCCATCGCCGCGTACGTGGACGGCGAGTTGCGGATGAATGCCTATCTACGCGCGGCTCAGCACCTTTCGCTGTGCCCAGAGTGCGCGGCGGAAGTCGATGCTCAGCAACAGGCTCGCATCGCATTGCGGCATGCGGGCCACATCACCGTTCCTACCGGACTGCACGACAGCCTGACCAGGATTCCGCTCGCGGAGCTGACCGACAGCGCGTCCAGCACAACGGGAGCCGGTCGACTCCAGCCCAACGAGGCGGTTTCGGGTTTTCCGGCCGATTCGTTCACCGCGGCTCGATGGACGACATGGTGGCGCAAGTAGAGTTTCTCGTGTGACCACCGAATCGACGAATTCCGGATCGGGCGAGACCTCGGATTCGGCGGCCAACCGCGGGAATCTCCGTCCACCGGACGCGCCCGTGCTCGGCCCGCGCCCGGTCTACCGGCCCCATGTCGACACCCATACGGCGCGCACCTTCCGCAGGCCATCCGGCTTGTCCGGTTCGTTCGCGGAGCCACCGCCGATCCGCACAGTGGGTTCGGCACAGCAGCCAGGTCCCGAACTGCACAACAGCCCACCCGACGCAGTGCTGGCCGAGGCGTTCGGTCGCCCCGAGGGATCCACCGAGCTGCTCCAGCGCAACCCTGATGTGATTACTTCCACACCAATCGCCGGCCCGGCCGACCCGTGGCGCGATCCCGAAGCCACCGCACGCCTCGGGGCTCCCGCAGTACCGACGCCCGTGCCGCGGCCATTGCCACGAGCCGAGCGGCTGAGCGCACGTGAGGTGCTGTTCGGTTCCAGGGTCGCGCCAAAGGCACTGGCCCTACTCGCAGTGGTCGCGCTGGTCATCGGGCTGCTCGGCGGACTGGTCGGCAGGCTGACCGCGGAAACCACGTCAGCGCTCACTTCACGCAAGGTCACCCTGGAACAAAGCGGCGAGGGCGACCGCCCACACGGCTTGATCGCGCGAGTCGCCAACGCTGTGCTGCCCTCGGTCGTCTCGATCCGGGTAACCGTCGGCGACAATGGCGCCACCGGATCCGGGGTTGTGATCGATGGCGCGGGCTATCTCGTCACGAACAACCATGTCATCTCGATGGCCGCCCAGGACAAGAGCGGCCGGGCCGCGATCCGGATCCAATTCTCCGACGGCACCTGGGCGCCCGCCAAAATCGTCGGCCGCGACCCGAAGAGCGACTTGGCCGTCTTGAAAGTTGATGTGAAAAATCTCACAGTGGCCCAGCTTGGCAAATCCGAGGAGGTCCAGGTGGGCGATGACGTCTTGGCCATCGGTTCGCCGCTCGGCCTGAGTAAGACGGTGACCTCCGGTATTGTCAGCGCCCTACACCGGCCGGTGGCGCTCGGAGGTGAGGGCACCGACACCAATGCCGTGATCGACGCGGTGCAGACCGACGCATCGATCAATCCGGGTAACTCCGGCGGCGCGTTGGTGGATATGAGCGGTCGGGTCATCGGCATCAACACCGCCAACCGCACCGAGACCGGCGGCTCGGTCGGACTCGGCTTCGCCATCCCAGTGGACAAGATGACCGAAGTCGCGCAGACATTGATTCGTGATGGTGTGATCCACCACCCGATCCTGGGGATCAGCCAGCGCGCGAAGCAGGTGGCGAATGAGTGGACCAGCGGCGCGGAAGTCGCCGACGTGACTCCCGGTGGCCCCGCGGCCAAAGCGGGGATCGTCGAGGGCGACGTCATCGTGAAGGTCGGCGACCGGGCAGTGAGTGGTCCGGAAGAACTGGTTGTCGCGGTGCAGTCACACAAGATCGGCGAGACGGTGAACGTCGTTTTGATCCGCGATGGCAGGCAGGTAGACGTGCCTGTGACGCTGCAATCCGACTGACCGGCAGGTCGCGACACCGGGTAGCCTGATTACGTGTTCAGCAGCATCGGCTGGGGTGAGATGGTCATCTTGCTTGTCGCCGCCCTTGTGATCCTGGGCCCGGAGCGCCTGCCCGGTGCCGTGCGCTGGACCATGCGTAGCCTGCGGCAGGTGCGTGACTACGCCAGCGGCGCTACCTCTCAGCTGAAGCAGGAACTCGGGCCGGAGTTCGAGGACCTGCGCAAACCGCTGGCCGATCTGAACCAACTGCGCGGTATGACGCCGCGCACGATGGTGACCAAACATCTGCTCAACGGCGACGATTCGCTGTTGCGGGAGCTCAGCGACGCGGTGCCCGATCCAAAGGACCTGCACAGCATGAGCAGTGAAGCGCCGGACTACCCCTCGCCGAAGCTGGATAAACCGTTGAAGCGCAACGAACATCCTCCGATCGACTTCGATGCCACCTGATCGGTCAAGCACTCTAGACGCTGGATGGGACTCGGCTGTCTAGACTTCGCACATGTCGGCCGATGATGTGGCGCGCGTGTTCGCAATCGAGGACAAGGTCGAACGACTGAAGGCGGCCACCGAAAGGGTGGCGGCAGCCCAGCAGACCGTCAACGAACTAACCAGGATTCGTCGTTCTGTGATCCGTGAACTCCATGCCGAAGGCTGGACATTCGCCAGAATCGGTGCGGCAGCGGGTCTTTCCCGTGCTCGCATCCACCAGGTGAGTACCCAAGGGCCGGTACCGGAAGGACTGTTCTTCGGACACGGCTCGCTCACCGTGCTCGCCCCGGAGTTACATGCCGGACAAGTGATCGGTGCGCCGGATCCAGCAGCGCCACAACGATTGGCGGAACTACTACGCCAACTCGATTTCACTGTCGCGGTCGAGCGTTTTCACCCTGGCCGCCCGATCGATCTGCGGCGCGACGGACTGATCGTGCTGGGCGGGCCAGAGCTGTCTCCGAGCCTGCGCCAGCTGGTGGCTGCCGATCCGCGGCTACGCCGCGCCATCACCAGGGTCGGCGATGCGCGGCGAGGAATCGAGGACCGGGCCGCTCGGCGGGTATATCGTCCGGGTGGGCCGGAACCGCACGACATCGCTTATCTAGCCAGACTCCCCCGGCCTGACGGACGCGGTAACGTACTGATGATCGACGGCATGCACCCACCCGGCTCTCTCGGCGCCATCCGGCTGCTGGCCACCCGCCTGGCCAGTTTGCATGAGCGGGCGAGCGCGCATCGTTTCTCGGTGCTGATCGCCTGCCGTTTCGATCGAACCACCGGCGAGCCATTGGACGCCGAACTACTCACGCCGGTCTACCGTCACGATTCCGAAAACCGAATACCCACATCGGGTCTGCGACGCTGAACCCAACACACTGTGCGGTGCCCTGCCGGTGCGTTCGCAGCAAAAGCGATCGATCCGACCCAGCACCGGATTATTCTCGACAGCGCCGTAATCCACCGGGTGGCACCTCTTGCGCACCCGGCCGATCGCGAGCTCGTTCCGAGAAAACTCGCTTCGACCGCAAGCACACCACAGCAGTCACTGCCTGCTATGGCGATCGCCCCGGCGAGCATCTACCACACTATTGTGTTATTGATCACTGGAACTCTCCGCACACGTTCCGTCCACCCTCGTTTGAAATAGCCGAAAGATAACCACGGCGCACGGGTGGCTCCAGGTGCATAATCGAAGTGCACTGTCGGTGAACTCTGTATCGCTCGCGCAGTGCCGCGCCATGATTCGCTCGGCGCGATAGCCCTCTGCCGGAGCCACCGATCCAGTGGTGTCATCACCCACTGGATCGTCCACAGCACCAGCCTTGGGTGTTCCTCGGTCCACCGAACTATCGACAACGTCGAGAGGAAGTCGAGAGGAAATCGTGAATCCGTTACTGCTCATCGGCGGCATCGCCCTGGCAGCGGGGCTTATTGTCCTGGTCGCCACTGTGCTGCTGCGACCGAGAGCAGCACGGACTCATCTGACCGTCGCAGATCTACAGGCGCGGCTCGCGGAGGAGCGAACAGCTGCGGCACCCGACTCGACAAACGAAAACGAATCAGTGGCCGACGACGAACCACAGCAGGAAGGCAGAGCTGACCAGGTGATATCGGCCGATCAAGCGATGCCGATAATTCTTCAACAGCCTCCACCCACACTCACGGACATCGGAAACACCAAGGAGAAGGCAGCGGACGTGTCGATCCGGGCGGGCAGCACATCCGCACCGAAGACAGACGGCACAGTGCCTGGCGAACAGCGGCGCCACGCCGAATAGCGCGACCGGCGGACCACCGGAAGTCATTGATCACCAGCTCACCCGGCGACAGAGCCCAGTAGGACTCGACTGAGTCGCATTCCCCCTTGCACGGCGTGCCCACTCGGCTCACACTTAATTTGCTGAAAATTAACTATAACTAGGTGACGGTGCGTCGCACTGTAGCTCTGACACTCTGCCCGGCCCGCCCCACCGAGAGGAGATAGCGCCGTGACCGCCACCCAGATCGCCATCCTCTGCTCGATCGCCGGCGCTGTGAGTCTGGTTGTCACTATCAGTCTGCTGCACTGGCCGACGATCCGACGACGCCGGATCCGGGTAGCCGAACACGGGATCACGGAGCAAATCTCTACCCGGCTCCCTGCCTGTCCGATCGGCAAGCCTCAGCATCTGCCCACCGAGCCATTGACCGTGGCTGAGGCTCATGAACTCATGCAACGCCATCGGATCTGCGAACCCGCCGAATGTGTCTATAAGAACGCGGCCTTCCGCACCTTGATCGAAGCCGGATACATGCGAGACCCACGTGCGGGCGGGTGCTGACCGGCCACAAACATCAGCGGCGGGACACCGAGAGCGTTCAAGCTGCTGCCCGCTCGGGCCGCAAGGTGTTCATCGGCGGCCGATCAACCAGTGAAACCTCGGTACGATGCGCGGTGAATTCTCCAGCTACCAAAGGGAATTGGGTCAACGCCGCACCGGAGTCCCGAACGCCACTACGCCCGAACGCGGTGCCGAGAATCTGGCGGCTCATCACCCCGAGGTCAGCCAGCGGCCGATTGCGATGTGTCCGAACGCCGAGATTGACCTGGCCGATCGCGGACATACCGTGCCGATCGTAGGTGTCGAGCAGCAGTCCGATCTCTACGCCGTAGCCCGGCGCGAATGGCACCGAGGTAAGCAATTCCCTAGTACCGGCATATTCGCCACCGAGTGGCTGCAAAACCAGGGACAACTCCGGCCGCAGCGCCGCGAGCAGCGGGCGCGCGACCAGTTCGGTGACCCGGCCCCCACCATGCGAGTCCACTACACCCTCCTGCCGCAGCGGCCTGCGATAGTAGGCCTTGGCCAGGTGCATATCGTCGACGGTGAGCAGCGGACCGAGCAACTTGGGCACAAAAGCCGGGTCCGGGTCGATCAGATCGGAGTCGACGAAGGCAATGAGATCACCATTGGTTACCGCCAGCGAACGCCACAGCACCTCCCCTTTACCGGGTACCGGATCCAGCTCCGGCACCGCCTGCTCCCGGCTGATCACCTCAGCGCCCGCCGCGCGGGCTCGCTCCACAGTGGCGTCGGTGGAGCCGGAATCGAGCACGATCAGTTCGTCGACCAACGTGCCGCACAGCGGCCGGATGCTGGCCACCACATCGGCCACCGTCTGTTCCTCGTTCAGCGCGGGCAGCACCACCGACACAGTGCGCCCCGATTTGGCGGTGATGAGCTCATCCACTGTCCAGTCCGGGATATCCCACGTGTTGGTCTTCACCCAAGTCGGCTCGCGGTGTTGAAATGTCATACCAGACCTCGCAAGGTTCGCGCGGGGGGACGTATGCCCTGGATTGCGGCGATCATGTCCACCACTCGCCGGGTCGCGGCGACTTCGTGGACACGAAAGACTCGGGCGCCGGCCGCCGCCGACCATGCTGTTGCCGCCAATGTGCCCTCCAATCGTTCAGAAAGACCGACACCAAGAGTCTCCCCGATGAAATCCTTGTTGCTCAGCGCCATCAAGACTGGCCATCCGGTATTTACAAGAATGTCGACTCCACGCAACAGTTCGAGACCGTGATAGGTGTTCTTGCCGAAATCATGAGTAGGATCGATCAGGATCGAATCCTTCGCCACCCCTACTGCGAGCGCGTTCTCGGCAGCACGCACCACTGTGCCGGTGACGTCGTGCACAACATCGGCATAGCGGACCCGGTGCGGCCTAGTGCGCGGGGCCGCGCCACCAGTATGACTGCACACAACGCCCACGCCGTGGTCTGCGGCCACCGCGACCAGATCCGGGTCGGCCCCCGCCCAGGTGTCATTGATCAGATCCACACCTTCCGCCACCGCCGCCTCCGCCACCTCGGCACGCCAAGTATCGACACTGAGCAACAACTCGGGATATTTCGCCCGGATGGCCGCGACGAACGGGATCACCCGACGCATCTCCTCGGCGGGGTTCACCGAGTCGCCGGGCCCGGCCTTCACACCGCCGATGTCGACCAGGTCAGCGCCTTCGTCGACCGCGCGCGCCACAGCGTCCATAGCCGCCATGTCAGTGAACGTGGCGCCGCGATCGTAGAACGAGTCCGGCGTACGGTTCACGATAGCCATAACCAGTGCCCGGTCCGTCGCTACCGGCCGACCGCATAGTGTGGGAAGCGGTGACGCGGTGGAGCTGAACATGCAACGACTGTAGCTAATCCGACGATAGCGGCGACCGGTTCCGGTCTCGCACCGCATGTCGCGCAGTGGCGACCGGGATCAGTTCCGACCGGGATCAGTTCTTCGGAGCACGCCCTGCCGCGACATCAGCCGGGTAATCAGCGTAGGCCGGGATGTACCCTTTGGCACGTCCGGCGAGCACGTACAGCACAGTGTCGGCGTCCGGAGTGTAGCCCTGTTTACGCAGTTCGACCTTGCGTAGTTTGAAAGTGGAAGTCAACTCGTGTTCCCGCACGATTCGGACGAACAGTGGGATGGCGTATCCGGGTAATTCTTCGTAGACCAGCTCCGCCAGCGCGGACGCATCGAATTCGGCGCCGGGGCGCAGCGTCACCGCGGCCATACCCGCCTTGCCGTCGGCACCGGGAATCTCCACCCCGTACACCACTGCCTCGGCAATCGAGTCCGCTCTGGCCAGTACGCCTTCTACCTCCGCGGAAGCCACATTCTCCCCCTTCCAACGGAAGGTGTCCCCGAGCCGATCCACGAACGCGACATGACGCCAGCCTTGGTTGCGAACCAGGTCGCCGGTATCGAACCAGACATCGCCTGGTCTGAAACCATCGCGCACGAGCTTGGCCTCGGTGGCGGACTTGTCGGTGTAGCCATCGAGCGGGGATCGGCCGGTCACTTTGCCCAGCAGCAGCCCGACCTGCCCTCGCCCTACCCGACGTAGCCGCCCGTTCT
This sequence comes from Nocardia sp. TBRC8007, assembly GCF_056629435.1. Taxonomy (NCBI): domain Bacteria; kingdom Bacillati; phylum Actinomycetota; class Actinomycetes; order Mycobacteriales; family Nocardiaceae; genus Nocardia; species Nocardia sp. TBRC8007. The sequence goes on from NZ_JBWSOR010000004.1 coordinate 189,116, forward strand.
CATCGCGCAAGGCCTTTCCGGTAGCACCGTCGTACGCTACGACGGCATACCGCAGGAGCGTGAACCCTGCGGTCCGGTCGATTAGGAAGGCGTTGGCGAATCCGATATTCGATTCGCTCGCGCTGTAGAACTCCACGATATGTTCGATGCCGAACCGGGAGACGAACTCATCCCATAGCCCAGGGCGCAGTCCGTTGCCGACAACGAGTCGAACCTTATGCCTGCGATCAGTCGGTTTCGGCGGCTGATCGATCAGATAACTACACAGTTCACCGATATAGATGAACGCTGTCGCCCGGGCGCGAATGATCTCGTCCCAGAACCTGGACGCGGAGAATTCGCGGGCGAGCGCCAAGGTAGCGCCGGAGGCCAGCACCGTCGACAATGCGATAATGAGCACATTGGCGTGGTAGAGCGGTAAGCAACAGTACAGAATATCGTCGCGGCGCAGGTGTACTGCGAAGTAGCCGAACCCGGCCATGCCCTTGGTCCAGCGCTGATGAGTCACCACGCTGGCCTTCGGCATGCCGGTGGAACCGGAGGTGAAGATCAGGAACGCGCGTTCGCGTGCGGTGATCTCCGAGCAGATGGGTGGGTCGGTGGCCTCGGCGTGCTCGGCCGCCTGGTCGATTTCTGTGTCCGAAACGATGTTGTCGAGCGGCTCGGACAGCGAGTCGATCGCATCGGAGCATTCCGCGCCGACCACGATCAGCACGCTGTCGAGCAGAGCGATGCTGTGGAAGAGTGTCCGGCCATGCTGATGGTGGTTGAGCATGCCCGCGGTTGCGCCGAGTTTCACTGTGGCCAGCGCGACGAACAGTGTCTCCGGCCGGTTGGTCATCAGTATGCCGACCACGTCACCACGCCGTACACCGCGCCCCGCTAACACACTCGCGTACCGATTGACCTGGGCGTTGACCTCGCCGTAGTAGTACGTCTTCCCGTCGAAGCGCAGGAAGGGACGGTTCGGATGGCGGTGGGCGCAGCGCTGGAAGTGTAACCCGACCGAGGACTTACGGTCCGGCGTCACCAGCATTCCCGGCGCGCTGCGCAGTATGTTCGGCAGGTTCGCGACCATGGCTGGCACACTGCGTGCGAGGTCGAACAGACTCACCGTAGTGCGAGCTTCGGTGCTCACATCTTCAGCCTCCTCGTCAAGGAGTACGTGGCGCCTTCAGTGCCGTGAAGGCGGCGGGTAGATCATCTACTACGGTAATCCGAGACAGCGCTGCTTGGGAGACGAACTTCCGATTATGCAACTTGTCCAGCCAGGAGAACAACCCGCGGAAGAATCCATCTGGGTCCAGTACAACGACAGGCTTGTCATGCTGCCCCAGGTAACCGCCGGTCCAGGTCTCGAATAACTCCTCCAGGGTACCGATGCCGCCGGGCAAAGTGAGGAACGCGTCGGCGCGATCCTCCATCACTTGCTTGCGCTGGCGCATGGTGTCGGTGACCACCAGTTCATCGGCATCGACATCGGCCATTTCTCGATGCACCAGATGTTTCGGGATCACACCGATGGTATGCGCGCCGCCTGCGCGCGCCGCGGTCGCGACCGCGCCCATCATCGAGATGTGACCGCCTCCGGATACCAACCGCCAGCCACGCCGAGCGATCTCGGTGCCCACCCGAGTAGCCAGCGAGAGGTGGTCCGGATCCGTTGTACTCGCCGAACAATAGACACATACGGCGAAAGGCTGATCGCTCACCGCCCTCTCCCCGCCTCGATCGCAACGGACTCGCCGCCGATGATCGCTGCGAATCCCGCTGCAGTCGACGCGGCCCCGATCGCCCGGCCCGCCTCGTAGATCGCCCGGCCCGCCTCGTAGTCGGAATGGTCGGTAAGCGTGCGCATGGAACCGAGGACGGTTACCGCTCGGGGCGCCTCGGCAAGCTCATCGAAGCCCTCCACGAACTCGGCGGGGTCCGCGGCATCGGTAGACATGCGCCCAACGCTACCGTTCAGCGCTACCTGCCCATATCTGGTCGTCTCAGACCGAAACACCGGCCAAGTAGGCGCGCAACATCGCGGCGACAGCGTTGATCTGAGCTACCGGGACATGTTCGTCGCGCTTGTGGGCGAGGTTGGGGTCGCCGGGGCCGAAGTTGACCGCGGGAATACCACGGGCGGCGAACCGAGAGACATCGGTCCAACCGTACTTGGCGCGCACACCGCCCCCTCCGTAACCACGCACCGAACGGATGAGGTCATCGGCTGCGGGCGCGGTCAGTCCCGGCAGCGCGCCGGGCGCGGAATCGGTTACTTCGCAGGAAACATCGAGTCCGGCGAAAACCTCCTGTATATGTGCTAAGGCTTGGTCCACTGTGCGGTCCGGGGCAAAACGGAAGTTGACATCCACCTCAGCGACATCGGGCACCACATTGCCCGCCACACCGCCCACGACCCGGACCGCGGACAGACCCTCCCGATAGACGCATCCATCGATATCGACCTCCCGCGCCTGGTAGTCGGCCAACCGCTGTAATAGCGGAGCCAACCGGTGAACCGCATTGTCGCCCAGCCATGCCCGTGCCGAATGCGCACGCACACCCGAAGTACTCAGCCGAACCCGCAGCGTGCCTTGGCAGCCTGCCTCGATCCATCCGCCGGATGGCTCGCCGAGCACCGCGAGATCACCGACGAGCCAGCCCGGCAACTCGCGCTCGATATAACCGAGGCCGTTGAACTCCGCGGCGATCTCTTCGCCGTCGTAGAAGATCAGTGTCAGATCGTGCACCGGATCGGCGATAGTCGCGGCCAGATGCAGGAACACCGCGTCACCAGATTTCATATCCACCGACCCGCAGCCGTAGAGCACCCGCTCGCCCGCCGAGTTCACCTCGAAGCGACCCGGCACGTTATCGGCGATCGGCACGGTATCCAGATGCCCGGCCAGGATCACCCTGGTCGGCAGCCCGCGGTGGGTGCGTGCCAACACCACATTCCCGCGGCGCAGCACCTCGAAACCGGTTGTCTGCTCCCGTAACGCCCGCTCCACCACATCGGCGATAGCTTCCTCGTTCCGCGAAACGCTCGGAATGTCCACGAGCGCGGCGGTGAGCGTTACCGGGTCGATATGCAGGTCTATGGTCACGCGCCTAGCCTACGGGCGGACTTCCGGATCATCCCGAACACCTTCCGGATCACCCCGAACACACTGCCACCCTGATCGCTATCACTGCGAACGTATTCACCCGACGTTACTACTGTCGCGACAAAAACGAAGAAGAAGGCGCGGCGGCCGTCTGGTCGCGGATTCCGCGGACCCGTTGGTCGCCACTACGTCATCGTGCATACGCCACGGAGCGGTCGCACATCGCTGGAATGCGGGTCGGTACCCTCTAATGCCGTGAGTATCCAGGGAGCAGCAGCAATCGGTATCGCCAACGTGACCACGGACGGGACCGTGCTCGACACGTGGTATCCGAACCCGCTGCTGGGTGAGTTCGCCGAGACCGGCACCGAACGGCTCGACAACGCGCCCGCCGAGTACGCGGCGCTGCTCGGTATCGACGAGGCGCGCGGGGTCGAGGTGATCGCGGTGCGCACTACGATCACCGATCTGTCCGTGGCCCCGGTCGACGCACACGATGTCTACCTGCGCCTGCACCTGCTCTCGCACCGTTTGGTCGGGCCGCACAGCGTGAGTTTGGAGGGCCAGTTCGGCCTGTTGACCAATGTGGTGTGGACCAACCACGGCCCCGCCGCAGTGGACGGCTTCGAGACCACGCGCGCCAGGCTACGCGCTCGCGGACCGGTTACGGTGTACAGCGTCGACAAGTTCCCGCGTATGGTCGACTATGTACTTCCCGCCGGCGTCCGCATCGGCGATGCCGATCGTGTCCGCCTCGGTGCCCATCTGGCCTCGGGCACCACGGTCATGCACGAAGGATTCGTGAACTTCAACGCGGGCACTCTCGGCGCGTCCATGGTCGAGGGCCGTATTTCCGCAGGCGTCGTGGTCGGTAACGGCACCGACATCGGTGGCGGCGCGTCTATCATGGGCACGTTGTCCGGAGGCGGCACCACGGTTATCTCTCTCGGAGAGCGGTGCCTGCTCGGCGCGAACGCCGGGCTCGGCATCCCGCTGGGCAACGACTGCGTCGTGGAAGCCGGCCTCTACCTGACCGCAGGCACCAAAGTCACCACACCAGAAGGCAACCTGGTCAAGGCCGCCGAACTCGCCGGCCACGACAATCTCCTGTTCCGCCGAAATTCCGCTACCGGCGTGGTGGAAGTGGTCCCGAAGAAAGGCACCGGAATCGAGCTCAACGCCGACCTGCACGCCAACGACTGATCCGTTATCGCCGCACTGCCCTGCTGTCCGCACTTGTCGCCGGTCGCGGTTGCCCGATCGAGGTTCGGGCAACCAAAGCGCTCAGCCGAGCAGTTTCTTCTGCACCTTGCCCATAGCGTTACGCGGCAATGCGTCGACCATGCGGATCTCGCGGGGGCGTTTATGCACCGAGAGCTGTTCGACCACATGATCGATCAGTTCGCGCTCGGTGGCCGCGGCACGCAGCACGACGAATGCGGTGATGCGCTGTCCGAGATCGTCATCAGGTAGCCCGACCACGGCGACCTCCGCGACCGCGGGATGACCGAGCAATACTGCCTCCACCTCGCCCGCACCGACCCGGTAACCACCGGACTTGATCAAATCCACCGATTCCCGGCCGACAATGCGATGAAAACCCTCCGGGTCGATGACAGCGACATCTCCGGTCCGGAACCAGCCGTCATCAGTCCAGCCCGCCACAGTCGCCTCCGGTCGGTTCAAGTAGCCATCGAAGAACATTGGGCCACGGACCTGGAGTCCGCCGATGCTTTCGCCATCGTGCGGCACCGGAGCCCCGGACTCATCCAGAAGCCGGGTTCGCACCCCACGCACCGGCAGGCCGACCCAACCCGGCCTGCGCTCACCATCTGCCCTGGTAGACAGGGTGATCAGGGTTTCACTCATACCGTAGCGCTCAACCGGCGCGTGCCCAGAAAGCTCGCGCAGCCGTTCGAATACCGGAGCAGGCAGTGGCGCGCTGCCGGAGACCAAAAGCCTGGCACCGGCCAATCGCTTGGCCGCATCCGTATCGTCGACTACCCGCGACCATACGGTAGGCACCCCGAAGTACAGCGAACCCGAGGCCGCGGCATAGGCTTGTGGCGTCGGTTTACCGGTGTGGATCAGCGGACTACCCACGCGTAGCGCACCGAGTACGCCGAGGATGAGACCATGCACATGGAACAGCGGAAGCCCGTGCACCAGAACATCACTTGCAGTCCAGGACCACGCATCGATCAGCGCGTCCAACCCCGTCGCGATCGCGCCCCTGCTGAGTACCACTCCCTTGGGGGGACCAGTGGTTCCCGATGTGTACATCACGAAAGCCGTTGTGGCGGGATCTGGTTCGGGATATGTGTGCCACGATCTGGCATGCCGCCGCACCGGTATGATCGGCAGCTGGGTATCCCCCGCGGCCTTCCCCAGCCAGGCCCGCGCACCCGAATCGGCGAGGATATGCGCCAGTTCCACTGTTCCTGAGTCCGGCGGTACCGGAACCACAGGCACGCCCGCTATCAGACAGCCGACCACCGCGAGCACCGTGTCCACGGTCGGCTCGGCCAACACCGCCACCCGCTCCGCACCCGCGACGCGTTCGGCTACCGCGGTGGCCGCACCCAGCAGATCGCTGCGCGAGAGAGTGGCCCCGGCGATGGTGACCGCATCCGGGATATCCGCTCCATCCACGACGACGAGCGGGTTCATGGAACTGAGCAACAGCGGCGAACCGAACGTCATCCGACTACGCTACTGCGCCGACTCCGCGACAGCGACGCGGCACCCGGCCGGACACACCGCGCACGCGAGATGCGCTGGTTGACACCTTTGTGATTCAGTGAGAAGTCTGCTATACAATCTTCTCAGATTGTATAGCAGTTCCAGGCTGTGAGGTCAGCGATGCCCAAGCCACTTCGTGCGACACATCGGCACAAATCGCCGGATTCCCTTGACGTCGGGCAGTATCTCGACGGTATCGCAGGCTTCCTCGGCGGCACCGCGAATGTCATCATGCAACTGAGCACTCCATCAGTCGGGTACGGCGTGCTGGAGAGCACAGTCGACAGCGGAAATGTCATGTTGCATCCGGTCAAACGATTGCGCACGACCTTGACCTATCTGTCCGTAGCACTGCTCGGCACCGAGGCCGAACGCGCAGCCTACCGCGAAGCTGTCAACGGCTCCCATCGCCCGGTTCACTCCACCGCGTCGAGTCCGGTGCGCTACAACGCCTTCGACCCTGCGCTGCAATTGTGGGTCGCGGCCTGCCTGTACTGGGGTGCGAAAGACCTGCGCGAACGGATGCACGGCCCGATGGACGAAGCAGTCGACAAAGCCTTCTACCGGCTCAGCGCCCAGATGGGGACCACACTCCAGATGCCGGAAGCAATGTGGCCGACCGACCGACGCGCCTTCGATGAATACTGGACGACGAGTCTCGCGAAAACGCACATCGACCCAACCATACGTACCTATTTCAATGACCTCATCGACCTGCGTATGTTACCGCGACCAGCCCAATGGACCTTCAGCCGCGTACACCGCTTCTTCGTCACCGGATTGCTGCCACAGCATCTCCGCGACGAAATGGGAATGGTCTGGACCGAACGCGACGACCGCGCACTCGACCTCATCCTGCGCACGCTCGGCGCCACAGTGTCCAGGCTTCCACAACCGGTCCGCGTCTTCCCGCTCAACGCCTACTTGCTGGACCTGCGGATCCGGCGCCGACTCGGCTTGTCTTTGGTCTGATCAGCGCTGCGGCACCCGAAAAGACACCACCACATGGTCGCGCGCGAACTGCCTGATCGCCACATCGTCGCCGAGTGGGATCACTGTCTGCGGGGTCAGCGCCAACGACAACGCAGTACGGGCGATCATCTCGGCCAACGGCTCCGGATCGTAGGGCGGCAACCTACCTTCCTGCTGCAGCCGCGTGATGAACTCGGCGAGATAGTCCCGGCCGAGTTCGATGACCGAGGCGCCTTCGATGGTCAGGTAGGGCAGCACGAGTTCGGGCTCGGTGTCCAGAAGCCGGTGGATCAACTTATTGCTCTGGAGCCCGGTAATGAACGCAGCGAACAGTTCTACGATCTGCGCCTCGGCACTCGCGTCCCGATCAGTCTGCCGCCGCAACGCGGTGTCGACCTCCTCGACGAACTCACGCGCCTGCCGCAGTCCGACAGCCTTGATCAGATCGGATTTTCCCGCAAAGCGCCGATAGAGCGTGGCCAAAGACAACCGGGCGCGCCGTGCGACCTCCACCATACTGGTGCGCTTGATGCCGAAGTCCAGAAACGCCAATAGCGCCGCGTCCAGAACGCGAGTCTGGTTGCGATCCTCCGGCGCAGCTCCGCGAACAAGCGGCAGCAGCCTGGTCAACGTAGCCATGGCTCTACCCTATCCGCGTCGACGAAACAGTGAGTCGCCCAACATCTCATATCATCATCCCCGCGCTTCGGCGCCACCCTGCGGATGCGACCGAGGCAGTGGTCCGCGAATCGTATGAAGTTCCCACGGTATCGGGGCGAGAACCCGAAGCAGCGCGCCAGTGGCGTGATCAGGAGTCACTCGCCAAGGCACGCAGAAAAAACGCGAGGTTGGCAGGCCGTTCGGCAAGCCGCCGAGTGAGATAGCCGTACCATTGGCTGCCATAGGGCACATAGACTCGCATAGCCCTGTCCGCTCGCGCCAGCCGCAGCTGCTCACGGTCGCGTATCCCGTACAGCATCTGATGCTCGAAGTCGCCGGTGGTCCGTCCGGTTCCGGTGACCAATCGCTCGGCGGCGGCGAGCACCGCTGGATCGTGCGAGGCCACCATCGGATAACCGTCACCGCACATCAGGATCTCCAGGCAACGCAGATAAGCCGCGGTAACCTCACTGGTTCGCTGGAACGCCACATCATATGGCTCTCGGTAAGCGCCCTTGCACAACCGGATCCGCGACCCGGCGCCCGCGAACGCATGACAATCCTCCTCGGTACGCCGCAGATATGCCTGTAGTACCGCGCCTAGCCAGGGGAATTCGGGGCGCAGCATACCGACCACGGCCAGCGTGGCATCGGTGGTCGTGTGGTCTTCCGCATCAACGGTTACCCACACGCCCCACTGCGCGGCCTCGGCGCACAGCAGGTGCAGATTCTCGGCCGCGACAGCAGGCCCGTCGGCATGCAACGTCAGCCCCAATGCCGATAGTTTCACCGAGACCTCGACCGGTCGAGCCGTCGTACCGGGCAATTCAGGACACTCCAGCGCGGCGAGTTCCCGGATCAAGGAACGGTATTCATCGAGTGTGCCGCGCGCTTGCCTGCGATCGGTGGTGTACTCGCCGAGGAAATCCACGCTGACCATCCGCCCCCCGACCAGCAACGCGGCGGCCACTGCGAGTAGCTCCTCGCGCGTCTCACCCGCCACAAAGCGCCGCACGATCTGCGCGGTCACCGGGAAACCAGTGAGCAACCGCTTCATTCTCGGCGAGGACGAGGCCGCCAGAATCACCGGGCGCAGCGGGTTCACCATATTCGTTTCCTGAGCACTGCCGCAGCGGGCATCACGACCCCATATGCGGGTATCGATGCTCCTGCGTAGGAAGAAAGGTTTCCTTGATCGTGCGCGGCGCGACCCAACGCAACAGGTTCAGCGGTGAGCCCGCCTTGTCGTCGGTACCGGAGGCGCGAGCGCCACCGAAAGGCTGCTGCCCCACGACCGCGCCAGTGGGTTTGTCGTTGATATAGAAGTTACCCGCCGCGAAGCGCAGTACCGCACCCGCTTGTTCGATGGCATGCCGGTCCTGTGCGAACACCGCACCGGTCAGCGCGTACGGCGCCGCCGACTCGACTTCGGCGAGAACCGCTCGATAAGCGCCTGGATCGGTGTCGTCGTAGACATACACTGACAGAATCGGCCCGAAGTACTCGGTGACAAACGATTCATCGTGCGGATCGTCCAGCAGCAGCACGGTGGGTCGAACGAACCAGCCTTCACTGTCATCGCAGCTCCCACCGACCGGAATGCTGATGCCCGCGTCCCTGGCTCGCTGGATGGCCTTCGCGCTCTTGTCGAAAGCACGCCGATCGATCAGCGCTCCGCCGAAATTCGATAGATCGGCCACATCTCCATAGCTCAGTTCCGCGACGATATGGAGGAACTGCTCGCTCATCGTGCGCCACACCGATCGTGCGATATAGGCTCGCGAGGCCGCCGAGCATTTCTGGCCTTGATACTCGTACGCACCGCGAATCAAGGCTGTGCGCAGCGCATCAGGATCGGCCGAGGAGTGCGCGACGATGAAATCCTTTCCTCCGGTCTCGCCGACCATCCGTGGGTAACCGTGGTAGCGGCCGATATTGGCGCCGACTTGCTGCCAAAGGTAGCGGAACGTCTTGGTGGAACCGGTGAAATGGATGCCTGCCAGTCGCGGATCGGGCAGCGCCACCTCCGACAACTGCTTGCCATCGCCGGTCACCATATTGATCACGCCGGGTGGCAGGCCCGCCATCTCCAGCAACCGCATCGTGTAGAACGCCGACAACGTCTGGGTGGGCGAAGGCTTCCACACTACCGTGTTGCCCATCAGCGCAGGCGCGGTCGGCAGATTCCCGGCGATCGCGGTGAAATTGAACGGGGTGATGGCATAGACGAAGCCTTCGAGTGGCCGATGGTCCATACGGTTCCACACCCCAGCGCCCGATCGCGGCTGCTGCTCCAGGATTCCGCGGGCGAAGGCGACATTGAACCGCCAGAAATCGACCAGCTCGCAGGGGGCATCGATCTCGGCCTGCTGGACCGATTTCGACTGCCCCAACATGGTGGCCGCGGCGAGCGTCTCGCGCCATGGCCCAGCCAACAGATCAGCCGCGCGTAGCAGTACCGCGGCGCGTTCCTCGAAGGGCGTCTCCCGCCAGCCGGGTGCGGCTGCCATCGCGGCTTCGATAGCGGCGCGGGCCTCCGAGTGTGTGGTGTCGGTATAGGTCCCCAGCACCTGGCGGTGTCGATGCGGCGCGACAATATCGTGCCGTTCGCCGATGCCCGGCCGGTGTTTGCCACCGAGCACCAGGGGAACGTCCACAGCCTCGACAGACAACTCGGCGAGCTTGTCCAGCAGCGACTCCCGCTCTGGGCTGCCCGGCGCGTAGGAACGCACCGGCTCGTTACTCGGCTCGGGGACAACCGTGACAGCGTCCATACTTCAGGCTAGCTCCCCTGGCGCGGCACGGGGGCTGTCGACACACTATCGCACGATATCGAATCGGCAGCCCCCACTGCCCCGCGGACGTGTCATCCGGAGTCGAGCCTTTCTGGAGCCTGGCCAGAAACCTGGCACTCAGCCCGCGGCGAGCCGCTCGGCCGCCGCGGCGACACGCTCATCAGTCGCGGTCAGCGCGATCCGCACATGTTCATGACCACTGGGACCGTAGAAGTCGCCAGGGGCTGCGAGGATACCGCGCTCGGCCAGCCAGCTCAGCGTATCGCGGCACGATTCACCGCGCGTTGACCACAGATACAGGCCCGCTTCCGAGCAATCAATCCGGAAACCTGCTTTTACCAGTGCTTTTCGTAGCACTTCCCGGCGTTTCCTGTACCGCTCGCGCTGCTGCGCCTCATGAGTGTCATCGCTGAGCGCGGCTACCATCGCGGCCTGGACCGGGAATGGCACGATCATGCCCGCGTGCCTGCGCACCGCGAGCAGCTCGGCGACCAGAGCCGGATCGCCCGCCACGAACCCGGCGCGATAACTGGCAAGGTTCGAGGTCTTGGACAAGGAATGCACCACGAGCAGGTTGGTGTAGTCGCCACCGCACACTTCGGGGTCGAGCAGAGAAGGCGCGCGGCCCGCCCAGGCCAGCCCGAGATAGCACTCGTCGGAGGCGACGATCGTGCCGCGCTCGCGCGCGAACGCGACCACCTTGCGCAGGTGCTCGACACCGAGCACGCGGCCGGTCGGATTGGATGGCGAGTTCACATAGATCAGCGCGGGCGTCTGTGGGCCGAGCTGGGTCAGCCCGTCAGCGCGGAGCGCCCGCGCACCCGCCAACAGAGCGCCGACCTCGTAGGTAGGGTAGGCGATCTCGGGGATGACCACCGTATCCTCCGGTCCGAGGCCGAGCAGCCGGGGCAGTCCGGCGATCAGCTCCTTGGTGCCGATCACTGGCATTACATCCGCCGGATCGAGACCGATGATCCCATAACGCCGCTTCAACGCCTCGACCACGGCCACGCGGAGCTCGGGGGTGCCCTGCGTAGCCGGGTACCCTGGCACCTCCGCGACCGAGCTCAGCGCCGACCGGATCAGCGGATCGACCGGATCGACCGGGGTGCCGACGGAAAGATCGACGATGCCACCCGGATGATCGGCCGCCTTCGCCTTCACCGAAGCAATGGTGTCCCAGGGAAATTCGGGCAGCAGCGCACTGACCCGGCCACGCGGCGCCACCCCGGGACTCACTCGCTCGCCATCGGAGGCAGTTCCTTGATGAGCGGCGGATCGTAATCGACCTTGCCCACCTTCGTGGCTCCGCCGGGCGAACCGATCTCGTCGAAGAAATCGACGTTGGCGTTCACGTATGCGCTCCACTGATCTGGGGTGTCGTCTTCGTAGAAGATCGCCTCCACCGGACACACCGGCTCACATGCACCACAGTCCACGCACTCGTCCGGATGGATGTACAGCATGCGACCGCCCTCATAGATACAGTCCACGGGGCATTCCTCGATGCATGCCTTGTCCTTCACGTCAACGCACGGTTCAGCGATGATGTACGGCACTGCCGCTCTCCTAGTCTGTCCTTGCCTGCGGGATAGCCCGCCCGGCAAACCCTATCCCGGCACCACACGTTACTACTGGTCAGCCTGCCCTAACATCCGGTGCCGTGAACTCCGCATCGCCGCCCAACGAACGGTATTACCCCACCGGCACCGACAACAGCGGCATCCTGCGCTTCGGCGTGCCGTAGGTTGTGGTTCGCTCCCGGGCAGGCCTGCCGATGCCCTCGGCGATCTCGACCAGCTCGGCAACTGTTTTCGCCGAGCCGTGTTGCGAGCCCGCCATCCGGGAGATGGTCTCCTCCATCAGCGTGCCACCGAGATCATTGGCGCCGCCCGACAGCATCACCCTGGTTCCGATGGTCCCGAGCTTGACCCAGCTGGTCTGGATGTTGGAGATCCGGCCGTGCAACATGATCCTGGCCAGTGCGTGGGCAGCACGGTTGTCCCGGTTCGTCGGCCCGGGCCGCGCAGCGCCTGCGAGATACAGCGGCGCGCTCTGGTGCACGAACGGCAGAAGCACGAACTCGGTGAACCCACCGGTTTCATCCTGGATTCCACGCAACACCCGCAGGTGCCCGACCCAGTGTTTCGGATTGTCCACGTGGCCGTACATCATGGTCGAGCTGGACCTGATGCCTACTTGGTGAGCTGTGGTGATCACTTCGATCCACGCCGAGGTGGGCAGCTTGCCCTTAGTGAGTACCCAGCGCACCTCATCGTCCAGAATTTCGGCAGCGGTACCAGGAATGGTATCCAGGCCTGCCTCTTTCAACGCCACAAGCCAGTCGCGGATGCTCTGGCCGCCACGCGAGGCGCCATTCACGATCTCCATCGGGCTGAACGCGTGCACATGCATGGCCGGCACCCGCCGTTTGACCGCGCGGACCAAGTCCGCGTACCCACTGACCGGCAAATCGGGGTCGATGCCCCCCTGCATACACACTTCGGTAGCGCCGTCCACATGCGCCTCCCACGCCCGATCGGCGACCTCGTTCACGCTCAATGTGAACGCGTCCGCGTCGCCTTTGCGCTGAGCGAAGGCACAGAATCGGCAACCGGTATAGCAGATATTGGTGAAGTTGATGTTCCGGTTCACCACGTAGGTGACGTCATCGCCGACCGCATCGCGGCGCAGCTGATCGGCCAGCGCGGCGACCGCGTCGAGTTCGGCACCATCCGCGGTGGCCAATGCGAGATACTCGGCATCGCTGAGCCCGGCCGGATCGCGTTCAGCAGCGCGCAACGCGGCGAGCACATCGGCGTCCAACCGCTGCTGCTGCGTGGTGAGATCTCGGGCCTGTTCGCGGATGGTATCCCAGTCGCCGAAGGCGCCGACGAGAGCAGTATCCGTTGGGCGGTCCGCCCTGGGCTCTCCGTGGTCCCCCAAGCTACCGCCGCCGGTACCGAGCGCGGCGTCGCTGCGGTGGTCGGTTTTGCGGCCTTCGGTGTCTATAGCGGTGTCGAGATCCACACGTCCGGTCGATTCCCAGGATTCGTCCGGCTCTTGCCAGCGCAGACCGACCGGTAGCGCATCCGGATTCGCCAGCCCGGTGACCGGATCGGTAAGCGCCGCGACGTGCGCACCGATCCGCGGATCCACCCACGGATTGCCTGCGCGCACATACTTCGGATGCGCGGAGGTTCGCTCGACCAGCCGATAGCCCGCCGTCGCGGTGATCTCGCGCAACGTGTCCACGTTCGGCCATGGCCGTTCCGGGTTCACATGATCGGGCGTCACCGGCGATACCCCACCCCAGTCATCGATACCCGCCTCGATCAGCGCACGGCACTCGGCGTGCGACACCAAGTTCGGCGGCGCCTGCACCGGAACGTCCGGGCCGAGCAGTATACGGGTAACAGCGATAGTGGCGAGGAATTCCTCGATAGCCGCATCGGGCACATCCCGCATCGCGGTGTCGTCCTTGGCCCGGAAGTTTTGGATGATGACTTCCTGAATATGTCCGAAAGCCTTGTGCTGCTTGCGGATCTCCATGATCGACTCGGCCCGCTCCGTTTTTGTCTCGCCGATACCGACCAAGATGCCTGTGGTGTAGGGCACCGAAAGGCGACCCGCGTCCGTGATGGCACGCAGGCGCACCGCGGGATCCTTGTCCGGACTGCCGTAATGGCAATTGCCCTTCTCGGTGTAGAGCCGGGTCGCCGTAGTCTCCAGCATCATGCCCATCGATTGGGCCACTGGCTTGAGCCGGGCGATCTCCGCCCACGACATCACGCCCGGATTCAGATGTGGCAGCAGACCTGTCTCTTCCAGCACCATGATCGACATGGCACGCAGATAGTCCAGCGTGGAATCGTAGCCGCGTTCGTCCAGCCAGCGCGCGGCTTCCGGCCACCGGTCCTCGGGGCGATCACCCAGTGTGAACAGTGCTTCCTTGCAACCGAGCGCCGCGCCGCGCCGCGCGATGTCGAGTATCTCGTCGGGTTCGAGGAACATCTCCTTGCCTTCGGCACGCAACTTGCCCGGCACGGCGACGAATGTGCAGTAGTGACATTTGTCCCGGCACAGGCGCGTCAGCGGGATGAAGACGTTGCGGGAATAACTGAGCGTCTCAGGACGCCCAGCCGAGGCCAGCCCGGCATCGCGTATCCGCGCGGCACTGCGGCATAGCTCGGCGAGATCTGTCCCCGTCGCGTGCAGAAGCACCGTGGCCTCGTCCACGTTCAATGTGACACCATCACGGGCCCGGCGCAGCGCCCGGCGCATGGCCGACGGGGTGGGCGGTGTGGACGGAACGCTCGGGTTCGGTAGGTCGGTCACGCTCTCGATCATGCGCTACCCATCCGGAACTGTCTCCCTCCAGTGCTCGAAAATAAGGCCAAGCGTACGAGCCGCATGCGTGGCCCTGTTCGCCGAGGAGCCCAGTGAGATATGGGCACCACTGCGCGTTGACAACTATGCAGTGGGCGAGGCTATTCCGACGTCGGCTATTTCCCACGCGCGAAAGGCACTGCGTCCCGGCTGCCGGCCACGATTACGCCATACCGGTTTCCTCGGCAGGAGAAATCCTGACTCAACTCCGTAAAGCGTTGCCGCACTGAAGAAGAAACTTCCATGCCCCAGTCCGCGCTCGTAGCCATGAGCTGCGGCCGCAGTATGCCGCACCGCCTTGGGCAGAGGGCATTCGATGGCGACAGCGGGTGCGTAGTCGTGCAACCATGACAGCATGTCGCAGCCGCGCACGATCATGGCCGACCCGGCCTGGCGTCCTAGCCCGAGAGCAAAGCTTCTGTGGACTGTACAGGCCGCGCTGGCCTGGGTGATTCCGTTTACAGCCCAGATCGTATGGGCGAGGCTCGACTCCGTGCATCGCGGCTGGCAACTCGGGGTCTTCCTGTTCACACTCGTAGTAGCCGCACTGAACATAGGCGTGGCGCCGTGGTGGCGGTACGCGGTGCACCGCTGGGAGATCACCGATGAGGCGGTGTACACCAGGGTCGGCTGGCTCAACCAGGAAAGCCGGGTCGCGCCGATCTCGCGGGTTCAGACCGTCGACACCGAACGTGGACCGGTGGAACGCCTGCTCGGACTGGCGACGGTCACAGTGACGACCGCATCCTCTGCAGGTGCGGTTCAGATCAGTGCCCTCGATCTGCCGGTGGCCGAGGAGACCGTGACGCGACTGACCCGAATAGCCGCCCAGCACCGCGGGGATGCGACGTGAATGAGACGAGCATCACGCAAGCCGAGCAGGCATGGCAGCGGCTCGACAAGAGGATGCTGCTGGTCCACCCGGTCACCGAGGCGATCAAGTTCATCCCGGTACTGATCGGTTCGGTGATCCTCGGCACAAGTAGCGGAAACCCCGCATGGAGCGTAATCCCTATAGTGCTGATCGTCGGGATCGCCCTCAGCCGCTGGTTCACCACGACGTATCGAGTGGGATCCACTCATGTCGAGTTACGCACCGGGTTATTGCAACGCAAGAAGCTGGCGGTGCCACGGTCGCGGATTCGGTCGGTGGATATCGAAGCGGACCTGCTGCACCGGATGCTCGGACTCGCGGTGCTGGCGATCGGGACGGGACAGCAGGCCGATTCGGGTGAACAGTTCAAGCTCGATGCCTTGGACGTTCGAATTGTCCCCCGATTACGGGCCATTCTACTCACGCACACGACGGATCGGACAGGTGCGTTCGAGGAACGAGAAAATACTCAGGAGAACGACTTCGCTACTGCCGTGGCACAGCGAACTCCGGTACGCGAGATCGGGCACTGGAGCCCGGCCTGGGTGCGCTATGCACCATTGTCGCTGACCGGGTTCGCGATTGTCACACCGATCATCGGTATCGCGTTCCAGTACGGACTCGGCGAGCTCATGTTCCGATCGGACGCAGTGGCCGGCGTAGAGGGTGGGGACGTCTTCGTACTGGCACTGATCGGGACCGTGCTGTTGTTCGTTATCGCCTTGCTGGTCAGTACCGCGGCCTGCGCCCATTACCTGACCACCTATTTCGGGTTGCGTGTCATCGATGACGGCAAGACCCTACAGTTGCGGCACGGCCTGTTCACCACTCGCCGAATCACTCTGGACCTGGCCCGGCTACGTGGGGCGACAGTGAAGCAACCGCTGTTGCTGCGCCTGGCGGGCGGCGCCGAGCTCGAGGCGGTCATGACCGGGGAGAATCCACGCCAGAAGATCCTTCCACAGGCCCCACGCATCGCGGTGGAACACACACTGGGTCATCTGCTCGCCCCGGAAGACCTACAGGACAAGGCCATCACAATCCGGCCGGACGCGGTCGCCGGGGGCACGAGCTCAGCAGGCGCGCACATCTATACGGCGCCGGGCAGCGCGCCATTGATCGCACACGGTGCGGCCGCCCGACGCCGCAGGTACACTCGTGCCCTGGCCCCAATCGGGGTCATCGCCGCGGCACTGGCCGGCATTTCGTTTGCTGGACAGAGCTATTCACCATGGTGGTGGCTGCTACCCTGTCTCGCTCTGCCAGTCGCACTCACGCTGGCCGAGGACCGCTACCGCGGCCTCGGGCACGCGGTGCTTCCGCGCACAGCCACCGGTCCGATCTGGCTGATCAGCCGGTCCGGATCACTCGATCGGAGCAGGGACTGTCTAGAAGCACCCGGCATACTCGGCTGGACCGTGCGCCAGACCTTCTTCCAGCGGCGAGCTGGAGTCGCCACAGTGATTGCGGCGACCGCCGCGGGCAAGAAGCGTTACGCGGTGGTCGACGTCCGCCTCGATGACGCATGGGAGCTCATCGAATCCATCACACCGGGGCGGCTCGGTCTCCGCCTGTCTGCGGAGCACCCTAGCGGTGCCGAGAGATCACCGCACCAGCGCGAGGGCTATTAGCTACCACATCCTGCTAGCTACCACATCCTGCGCGAATACCAGCGTCGTGCGACCACCCCCGTGGTCTGCCGCACCGACGCCGAGCTCGGGGCCTAGGCCGAGAAGTCGCGTACTCACCTGGAAAGAGCGTTTACTCGGAGAGAAATGTATACCAGGGGCGGCACCACTCCGCAGAAAAGTAGTAATAAGGTGGGCCACGTCGGGGTGAGCAGAACATCGCCGCCCGGGCCGATGCTCACGCAAACCAAGAACCCGAACGCCCAAGCGACTACAGGAAGCGCCATCGCAGCGGCGCGCAGGTCGATCGAACGCATGCCCGCGACGAGCAGGACATTCACCACGCCTGCCATGAGAGCGGAGGCCGGAAAAGCGACCGCGCCGAGATAGGATGGCAGATAGAGCACCTCGAGCGACAACGTGAGCAGAGCATCCACAACGAGGACAACAGCAATCACCCCATCCAGCGCTGGGCCGACAAAGCGGCGCAGCGCGCCGAGTTTTCCGGAGACGTGATCGTCGAGTTCTGTCGTCACTGTACCGGCGGATAGCCGAGAAGGGTCAGCAGCTGACTCTGCATGCCGGCAAACGCATGTAGCGTCGAAATATACAGGTCGTGTTGCTCCTGCCAATACGGCTTCATACTGTCCACGAATGCCACGATCGCATTCTGGAGCTCCCAATTGTACATAGTGCCGAGTCTATTCCGGTCCGGATCAGTGTTACCCACGCACGATCAGTAGGAGTCGCTGCTCTCCGGAATCGGTAGGAAGACCGCTTCCAGTGACGTAACGAGAGTCGGCATCAGTCCAAACCGCTTAACAAGTCGTGCTCCCGCCCGTCCGGTCCGAGCGAGCCGAGCCGACCTCGCACGAGAATGAAATGCTCTTCCGGTAATATCGGCTGCGCGATATTGTTCGACAGCGCGAATTCCCGTCCGGATGGCGCGACATCGACCTGGGTTGCGTGTGCCCGCAGCGCGGCGCGCTTGGCAGGCAAAACCTCGGAGACATCTATGACGGTGGTCACCGTATGGCTGGGTACGCACGCGAGCTCCTCCGGGCCGGGCAGACGCCAACCAGCTGGCAGCGCACCGGGCAGCCCCTCAGCCGTGCGCTTGGCCAATGCGGTGGTGTGCAGGCGCAACATGTCGGCGTCGGTGACCGTCCAGTAGAACTTCGGGGTGTCCCAGCCGCAGTCGGCCGCCGCGTGCACCGCAGCCGTAGTGACCTCATGCGCTCGGATGTGGTCAGGGTGGCCGTAACCACCTTTCGGGTCATAACCGACCACCACGCGCGGCCGTAACTGCAACACCACATCCGTCAGCGCCCGCACCGCCTCACCTCCGGAGCACGCGAACACCATTGGTTTGTTCGCCCGCTCCACAGACGATGCAGTACCTGCCATTCCGGAGTCGCGCCAGCGCCCCGCACCACCGAGGAAGCGCGGCGGTCCCGCGTCCAATGCCGACAGAGCACGGGTCAGTTCCAGAATCCGGTAGCCACCGAGTTGGTCGGCGCGCCGCGCGGTCAGTAATGCCCATTCATCGCCGATCACCTCGCCTTCCTCGCCGAGAGTGCAGGTGATTACGGTGACCGGTACGCCACGACAACGGTAATACGCGATCGTCCCTCCAGTGGTGATGGATTCATCATCCGGGTGTGCGTGCACCAATAGCAGGCCACCCGTTGCCGCCACGGTCACGGAATCCTGCGCCACATGGACGCGTCGCCGAAAATGCCGACCTGGATGGCACCGCTGAGCGAGGCGCCATCCACCCTGGGACCAGCGACGGCGACCACGTTGTCCTGCACTATAGGCAGCACCGTCGACATGGCCCACAGTTTGGGCTCGACATCAGCGAGCACCGGACCTACGTCGCCCCCGCGAAGCGCCGCATCGATCGCGGGTTGTATGGAGGGATCGCACACTCCGGACAGATTGCTCGGTGCGCGCTGTGCCGCCTCCACGATGGCCCGCATCGCACCCGTGGTCTCTGGCATCATCGGCGGCGGGCAGCCGTAGCGGGATGCCAATACAGTCGCGGGATCCGAGCCGGCCACCTCCCAGCCGACGATCGCGTCGACAGTGCCGCCGAGCAATTCCTTGCCGTACAGCTTGTCGGCAGCGAGACTGCGCACTGTCGCGTTGATACCCGCGCTACGCAGTTGGTCGGCCGCGGTATGTGCCACCGCGAGTGCGGTGGCATCCCGGTCGACCGCTCCGATGCGTACGGTCAACGGCTTGCCGTCCTTGCCGATGGTGCGCGGCCGCGGTGCGGGTGAGGTCTGCGACAGCGCGGGTGGTGGCTCCGGCGCCCGGCTATACCCCGCCGCGGCGAGTAGCGCGAATGCCTCGTCCTCGGACGGCCGCGCTGGAGCGGTCGGTACATAGCCGGGATCAGACGGCGCAAGGACCTGCGCCCGAGCAGGCTCCACCCAGTTCCCGGTTTGCGCGCCGACTGTCGCCAACAGTACCGGGTCGAGTAATGCCAGCACACCCGCGCGAACCTGTGGATCGCTCAACTCACCTTTACGTCCATTGAGCACCAACTGCAGGACCCGCGACTGCGGCATGATCGCGGTCCGCACCGATGGAATCGCCCCCAGCTGTGCCTGTGTCGCCACACCGCCGTGTACCAGAGCCATCTGCACATCACCAGTGCGCAATGAACTCGCCAGTTGCGCGGTCGTACCCGCCCGACGCAACAGAATCTGCCCCGGCACGGCCGGCGTGCCCCAGAAACGGTCGTTACGTTCCAGCAATATCTCGTCTCGACCAGGGTCCGCCGAGCGGATTCCGAACGGCCCCCCGGAAACACGGACTCCATTGACCTGGCCGTTCATTCCTCTGGAGAATCCGCCAGGCGCGTCCTTCAGTAGGTGGGACGGCAAGAGATTCGCGAATAGCTCACGCCAGCCAGGGTAGGGCTGCGACATCACCACGCTGACCGTTTTGCCACCCGCCGACGAACTCACATCCGAGATCAACCGATAGCCGGCCGGATCCACGACCCCTGGTTCGGAGATCATCTCCTGCCATAGATAGTGGAAGTCCTCTGCCGCGATGGGCGCTCCGTCCGACCAAGATGCTTCGTTGCGAAGTGTATAGGTGATCGTGAACGGCTCCTGCGCGGTCACCTGGGCTGAAAGCAGCAACGACGTGTCCGGAACCCAGGCTGTCGCGCCCGGTGTGTCCGGGCTCGGCACCGGGCGGAACGGGCTCGGCAGCACCAGCGAAGCGATCGCAGCGGTGGCAGTGGACTGGTCCGAGCGCAGGTGCGGGTTGAAGGCTGTGCCGACGGTGTCCAGGGCTACAACCACGGTGTTCTCTACTGGTTCGGCCGGTGTGGACATGGGACTGTCGGTGCTTTCGATGGGGGGCGGAGGATTCGCCGCACAGCTGCTGATCAGCGTCAGCGCTGCCACAGTCGGCAACAACGTGCGCCACGTCGCGCGTTTTCCTGCGCCCCTTTTCACGTTCGGGGACTCTACCGTACGGTCGAGTTCGAGCGCAGATTCACAATCGCGGGAGCGGATCTCCGGTCGATCTGATACTCGTGGAATAAATCGGAGCCCATCGTAGCGATGTACCCCGATGAGCCTTCGATCCGAAACCTGGTAGCGGATTCCGGCCGGTATGCGGACTCGATCACAACCGAGCTTTAGGCGCCCCTGAGCAATTTCCCTGCCATCCGACAAGAATCGAAAGCAAGAATTTCTCCGAAAATTATCCAGCGTGGGAAGCGTCTAAAGCACCGCGCGATCACGCGCCTTCCGCCGGGACAGCTCACGTGCGCGTTCGTTCTGACCGAGGATCACCTTACGCACCCGCACCACCTCCGGGGTGACCTCCACGCACTCGTCAGCGGCGCAGAACTCCATCGCGCCTTCCAAATCCAACTGCAGCGGCTTGGCCAGCGTTTCGATCACGTCAGCGGTCGAACTGCGCATATTGGTCAGCTTCTTCTCCCTGGTGACATTGATATCGAGATCCTCCGCACGCGGGTTGATACCGACGACATGGCCCTCGTAGGTGTCCGTGCCCGGCTCTACGAAGAACTGGCCACGATCGGCCAGTTGGATCATGGCGAACGGCGTCACCGCGCCCGAGCGGTCGGATACCAGCGAGCCGGTGTGCCTCGCCCGGATCTCGCCCGCCCACTGGGCATAACCGTGCGATACCGCGTTGGCAATGCCGGTGCCTCGGGTCTCGGTGAGGAAATCGGTGCGGAAACCGATCAGACCACGCGAGGGGACGATGAACTCCATCCGCACCCAGCCTGCGGCGTGGTTGCTCATCTGCACCATTTTGCCTTTACGCGCCGCCATCAGCTGAGTGACCGCGCCGAGATATTCGTCGGGGCAATCGATGGTCAGCTCTTCGTACGGCTCGTGCACTTTGCCATCCACCTGCCTGGTGACCACCTGCGGCTTGCCCACAGTCAGTTCGAAGCCCTCCCTGCGCATAGTCTCTACCAGGATGGCCAGCGCCAGTTCGCCACGGCCCTGCACCTCCCAAGCATCCGGGCGGCCGATGTCGAGCACGCGCAACGACACATTGCCGACCAGCTCTTGGTCCAGCCGCGCTTTCACCATGCGGGCAGTCAACTTATGGCCCTGCACCCGGCCCACCAACGGTGAGGTGTTGGTTCCGATGGTGACCGAGATGGCCGGCTCATCGACAGTGATACGGGGCAGCGCGACAGGATTATCGATATCGGCGAGCGTATCGCCGATCATGATGTCCGGAATACCCGCGATAGCGACGATATCCCCCGCCCCAGCGACCTCGCCCGGCTGCCGTTGGACACCAACGGTTTGCAACAACTCGGTGATTTTCACCTGCTTGACCCCATCGGCGTGCATCCACGCGACATTCTGGCCCTTGCGTAACTCGCCATTGTGCACGCGAACCAGCGCGAGGCGGCCGAGGAATGCCGAGGCGTCGAGGTTGGTGACGTGCGCCTGTAGCGGCGCTGTCGGGTTCCCCTTGGGAGCGGGAATGTATTGCAGCAACACGTCGAACAGCGCATCGAGGTTCTCCGCGTCCGGCGCATGGCCGTTCTCCGGACGCTCCTTGGACGCCTTGCCTTCCCGACCGGATGCGTACAACACCGGCAGGTCGAGTGCGAGCTCGGCGGCTTCGGCGGCAGCATCGTCCAAGTCGGAGGCAAGATCGAGCAATAGGTCGTGGCTTTCCTCGACCACCTCCTCGATACGAGCGTCCGGACGGTCGGTTTTGTTCACCACCAAAATCACCGGCAATGATGCGGCAAGGGCCTTGCGCAATACGAACCTGGTCTGCGGCAGCGGCCCCTCGGACGCGTCGACCAGTAGCACAACACCGTCCACCATGGACAGACCACGCTCCACCTCGCCGCCGAAATCGGCGTGCCCCGGCGTGTCGATCACGTTGATCACGGTGACCGAGCCAGCAGAATGGTAACGGTGCACCGCCGTGTTCTTGGCGAGAATGGTGATGCCTTTCTCACGCTCCAGATCACCGGAGTCCATCACGCGATCAACGAGCTCATCCCGTTCAGCGAACGCGCCTGATTGGCGCAACATGGCATCGACCAGGGTCGTCTTGCCGTGGTCGACGTGGGCCACAATGGCAACGTTGCGAAAATCGCGTGCAGACGACACGCCTGAATCCTCCTGCTGTTCGGTACTGGTGCCCGCCGACCCCTGCAAACAGGTGGAGAATCGAAACTCACCGGGTATCGCGGCCAGCTACACCCTACCGCCAGTCCAGTTCGCGCAACGTTCCAGCCTTTGCACTAAGGGTATGCTAACTATCGTGGGCAAGGTCAAAGCAAAGCAGGTTTCGAGCCTGAAACCGAAGAAGAAGTGCTGCCGGAAGAAGAAGCGCTGTGTGAAGTGCCCCGTCGTGATCATGCGGATGAAGAAGTGCGAAGCCGCGGGCATCTGCGGTAAGGATCTGAAAAAAGCACTAGAGCAGGCCCGCGCTGCCTGACCCTGGCACTATCGCCACTAAAGTGGCCAGAGATGAGAGGAAACAGTCTCATGACACAGCAAACGGTACTCTCCGACACCGAAATCGCCGAAGCTCTCACCGAGCTGCCGACATGGAAGCGAACAGGCGACAGCCTGGTCCGCACTGCCCAAGCGACCACCTTCCCCGAGGGGATCGAGCTCGTACGCCGGGTCGCCGAGGCAGCCGAGGCAGCCGATCACCATCCGGATATCGATATCCGTTGGCGCACAATTACGTTCGCACTGTCCACACACTCCTCGGGTGGGATCACCTCGCTGGATGTGGCGCTGGCTCATAAGATAGATCGCCTCGTGGCGCAATCCAGCTGAGCTAGGCTGTGCTCTCCCGCGCTCCGCGCGGGGCCCTCCGTGGCCACGCGCGCTCCCTCCTCCGGCCCTGACCACGCGGGTGGGCAGAACCGCACCGGATCACCCAGAGGTAGAACAGCACGACGCCGAGTACATCGACGGTGCCGAGCCAGGACAGCACGCCGGGACGCGAAATCGTCCAGATCGTCTCCTGGAAGAACGACAGCACCCACGGCACCCCAACGAGGGCGTTCACCAGCCAGAATCCGGTCACGAATCGGACTCCGGGTGCCGAACACAGTGGCCCGTGGATCAACCACAACAATGTCGGAAGCAACCACACCCAGTGATGTGACCACGAGATGGGCGAGATCATCAGCCCGAACAACTGCACCACGATCAACGTGCCCAGCCGGTCGTCGGGTCCGAGAGCGCGCCAGGCCAGGAATGCCAGCACCGCGACCACCAGCACAGCAGCGATCCACCACAGACCGAACTCCACGTCGTAGCCGCGGAGTCGGCTCAGCGCGCCGCGCAACGACTGGTTCCACACCGAGCCGACCGGCCCGATCCGGCCGGCATCGCCGAGCAGGGTGCCGAAGTACTGTCGCGCCGCGCTCGGCGCGATGACGGAACTCAGCCCTACTGTCGCCCCGAAAACCAGCGCCGACCACACTACGGTCATCCACTGCCGCCGGGCGAGGAAATAAAGGCTGGTGATCGCGGGAGTCAGCTTGATACCCGCGGCAATCCCCACCAACCCGCCGGAAATCCACCACCGGGAGCTTCGTACCGCGAGCATCCCACCGAGCATGAGGAATACGTTGACCTGGCCGTAATCCAGCGTAGTCCGCACCGGCTCCAGCCACAGCCCAAGCGCGGTCCAACCCGCCGTCATCGCCCGCCACTGGGGCGCACGTAACGTCTGCGTACCGAGTACGAGCTCGAAACTGATGTACACCACTGCGTAGAGCGCCGCGACGACAGCAAGCAACCAGGCAATCGCTACGGCAGTGAACGGCAGGAAGTGCAGTGGGAAGAACACCACTGCCGCGAACGGCGGATAGGTGAACGGGAGCGGAAAGTCCGGTGTCTTCTCCGCATAAGTGAAGTCGTAGAGCTGGTCGGTCAACAAAGCGGCTGATCCATCGACGTAGACGTGCAGGTCGACGAGATTCATCCCATTCGGGGACAACAGCATCCAGAGCAACCGTGCCAGCACGGACAGACCGAGAACCGGCACGGCCCATCGGAGGTAACGGTTCACGTCACTGGCTTTCGGCTAGAGTGCGTCGGTTCGATATCCCAGGCCACGGGGTGTTATTCGACGACAGCACGGATGGATGGCACGGATAGATTAACCACAGCTCCGATCGACTCGGCTCCGCCCTCGAATCGTCGATAACGTTTGGATCAATTATCACACCAGTAACATCACGAGCACATTGCCGTCTGCTAAACACGGATCGTCCACGAACCTTTCGGCTCCATAGCTGTACACGTAGCCGCAATGTCCCTAGAGTGACCCCGAATCGATGTCACTTCGCAATCGAACCATGATGTACTCGAGGTAAGGACGGCCAGACCAGTGCTTCGCACCAGAGGAACGCGGATCGTGTTGTCCGCATTCGCCATCGCGGCGAGTGCCACGCTCGCCGCGCCGACGACAGCAATCGCAGCCCCCGCGCCCGCGGCGACTACCTATAGCGTTCCGATGATCCCCGAGGGCGTCCCGGTGGACGCCCTGACCGCGCTGACGCCCGTTATCGCCCAGGCGATCTCCACCCCGACGCATATCGCCGACCCGAAGATGATGATTCTGGACCAAGCCCGCCAGCTGCTGGCAATCCTGAACCTGCCACCGGAAATCAAGGCGACGCTGGAGCGGATCATCACCTTCCTGGACGGCAGTGGTGGCGGCGGACCGGAGTTACCACAGGATGGCCCGCCGATCGCGCAATTCCTCTATCCGACCATCGGTAAGGGGTGTATCGGCCCGACCTCGGATTCAGTGGGCACCGCACTGGCCGTATCGGGTCCGGCAACTCTGCCGCCACCGGGCCCTGCGGCCGGTCAGGCCGGATTCGTATTCACCGCGCTCGGCACCAAGCCGCCGACGCCGGTACAGAATCCGCCGATGACGGTGCAGTGGCTGAACGTGGACACCCGCCAGTCCGGTGTCCTGCCATTGACCGATGAGGCGAAGATCAACCCGGACGGTCCCGCCACGTTGTCCGCGATCGCAGATACCGGCTCCGGTCGGATCGTCGCTGTCATCTCCGGCTCGCTGACCACTCAGGCCGACCCCGCTACCGCACCGAGGACCTGTTCCTTCGCGCCGACCCTCGGATTCTTCACCGTCGCCTGAGCTTTCGGCCGAAAAGTACTGGAACGGGCGGACCGGGAACGAATTCGCCGCGATGCCACCTGTGGGTGCGGGAACTGTGGTAAACCGCTAACCATGGCGCCCATCGATCATCCAGGACATTCGATCCGGAGCAGAAGCTCGCACCGATCGATTCTGTCGATCCGTTCCGAAAGTTCGATTCTGTCGATCGGCTCGGCCTATTCGGTTCTGTCGATCGGCAGTGTCGGCTCGGTGCTGTCGGTCGGGTCGGTAGGATCGTTCGGGTCTGCGGTCTCCTCGTTCTCGTTCAGCAGCCTCGGTTCGGCCTTCTCCGGTCTGTCCAGGTGGTCGCTGTTCTCCTGGCTCGGCGACCACACGGCACCCGAGAGCCGTCCGACGCTACGCGTCGTCCCGGACGAACCCGACCTGCGTGTGGCGCCGCTCAGTCACTGGCAGACCTAGCCACCGGCAACCGCGAGCGGCCCGCTCGATCCGGACACACCACACACCCCGAGGAATCGCATACCCCGAGGAATACTGATCACCATTGCCCATACTCCGGCGCCAGGATGGTATTCAGATCGATGCCCACACCGTCGACGGATCGCTTATCGATCTCGAACTGGTGCAAGTGCACAGCCGGGTGAACAAAACCCCGAGGCGTGCCCCAATCGTGTTGCCAATACCAGGAACCGAGTCCTGCGGCAGTAGCCCACGCTATGGTCGGTGCGTTCGCGTAGACTCCGGTGCCCTCCTTGCCGAGCACGGCGTGCCAGCCCAGAAGGTACGGCGCGATCATGGCGGTGAATTCGGCTACGGAAGGATTGTCGTCGATAGCGGCGTAGATCGGCACATTGTCCGGGCCGCCTGCCGCATGGTGCAGTTCGAGTCCGCGCTCAGCGTGCCGCTTACCTGCCTCCAGCCCGCCGCGCCAATCGGCGGTCGCGCCTTTGCCGAACTGGTAGCACGAGACGATCTGCAGTCCCGCTGCCCGCAACCGCTCGACTTCCCCCGCCAGCAATGGCTTGCCCGTCATCCACTCGGCACCGGGCCTGCGATCGGAAACGTAGCGGATCACACCGAGGTAGCCCGCGTCCTTGATCGCCGTGGCGGAGGGAACCCCGCCCGCGTAGTCGATCAGGGTGCCGTACACGGGCCGGGCCATGGCCGGAGCCGCGTTAGCGGTCACGCCGACCATAGTTGCCGCGGCCGCGTAGGCGAAAAGATCACGCCGAGATACCGAACTGGAACGCATCGTGGACTCCTTCGCGCAACCTCACATCGGATGGCAGCGTGCCCGGCGCACCTTCCCCATATTCGATGCGCGCCGGGAGCCTCGAACGTAAACCCATTTCACCACATTCACATTGGAACCGCTAGACCCATGGATCACACACTGCACTTTCGTCACATACCGACTTTCACTGGAAGCGGCGGATGATCAGGCCACGTCGTTGATACGTGCGGCAACATCGATGATCCGAACCGACGGATCGGCCAATTCTTCGCGAACCACCGCAGCAACTTGCCGCACGACCTGTTTCTTGATCCGCGCCAGCACACCGAAAACAGAAGCCCGCACTCCATGCGCGGTGAACTCCAGGTAAATGTCGGCGGGATCCGGAGGCAAGACGTCGATCACCACCAACAGCGGCTCGGCGGCCCGAGCGGTGAGCGCCAACGGTACCTCGAGTTCGGCCTGATATCGATTAGCCTTCAGCACATCCACGGTGATGTCCAGGCTTATCGGCAGCGTCAGGTCGAACGCGACCGGCCCTGCGGCGCGATCCGCCAGCCGCGGTAGCCGGAGCTCGCCGCGGACCGTCACAATGGCACGATCCCGCGGCCCGGTTCGCAGCGGCCCGATCTCGATAGGTCTACCCGCCAGTTGTTCCACCGCCTCGTACACCCGATGTCGTGTCACAATGCGGGTGAAGAACCGGCGGCCGAACTCGTCATAACCGATCCAGTCGAACTCGGTGTTGTCCCGATACTCCGAATGAGTGCTGCCGACCATGGCCTCGACGTCGAATACCAGGCCGCGGCGAGTCTGTGGCTCGGCCAACATGGCGTTCACCCGGGCGGCAACCTCATTCTGCACTACCCCCGCGGCTGGGCCGAGCAGCCATTCCCAAGAAGATTCCACTGCCTGTGCGCGCAGCACGAAGCTGACATCACGCCACGTAATCGGCGGAATATCGATGACGATGAGCAATGGGTCGGCGGTGCGGGCGTGTAACGTCATATCGATCTCGACCCTGGCCTCCAGCCGGAGCTTTCTCCGGCGCAGCCGCAGTGTCAACGCCAGCGACACCGGGATTGTGACCTCGAAAGTCACCTGTGGGCCATTGCGCAGGACATGGGGCGTGCCGATCCTACCCTCGGCCGTGAAGCTGGCCAGCTTGGCCGGAACGAGCGAAACCGGGCCGATGGTGATGCCATGGCCCGCCATGTTGGAGATGGCGGCTTCGATTCGGGTCGCGGTCACGGCATACGCCACGAAACGCTCGCCGAATTCGGCATAGTCGATCCAGGCCGGGGCACTGTTCGAATCATCGATCAGCTGCATCAATAGTCCCGCAACCCTCATCTCTCGATGGACAACCGATACGGTACTCGTCCGGTTTCGGGTTACCCGTGCCCGCATACCCCTATCCGAATCCCCGTCCTGCCGATGAGGGGAAAGCAGGGCGGGGATCCGCGACGGCGCTGCCGGGCACCGTCACCTCCATAGTAGGACGGTTCGGACCACTGTTTAACAGTGCAGATCCGACCGATCGGCCCACTATAGCGACAATCCACACAATCACCACGAAACCGGCGCACGAACAGGCAGGTCGGGAGAGATCGGAGGCTGTCCGGCTCACTGCGGCGACCCGGACGGCGATCCTCACTTCCCGACCCCCGGCACCACCCCCCACGACCAGCCCTGGAAAACTGTCGACACGGCATGTCACCGGTGCGCGGTCACCAGCGGCAGGGCCAACCACTCGCACGATAACGTTGGTTTCAAGCCGTACAGAGAAGGGCACTCCGCAGGAGCCGCGCTCGCGGATGAAACTGTCCTCGATATAGCCGGCTGATGGGGAAGGTACGACCCTGGATACGCTGTGGACATTCATCATGCACCGTCGACACCAATTGCTTGTCGACTTCACACTGCACGTCTCGGCTGTGCTGCAATCAGTGCTGCTGGCCACGACGATCGCAGTACTGATCGGGATCCTGGTGCACCGCAGCCCGCTCGGCTCTTCGGTCGCCACCGCGCTGGCGGGTGCGGTGCTGACCATCCCGTCGTTCGCCCTACTCGGCCTGTTGATCCCATTCCTCGGTCTCGGTGTCGCACCGACCATCACCGCGCTGGTGGTGTACGCGCTGCTGCCGATCATGCGCAACACTATTATCGGCCTGGCCTCAGTAGACCCCGTCGTCACCGCGGCAGCGCGCGGAGTCGGGATGAATCGGCTCCGTGTGCTGGCACGTATCGAACTGCCGCTCGCCTGGCCCGCGATCCTGGCCGGAATGCGAGTGAGCACACAACTGAGCATGGGTATCCTCGCCATCGCCGCGTACGCCAAGGGGCCAGGACTGGGTAACCTGATCTTCTCCGGGCTCGCCCGCCTCGGCAGCCCGAACGCGGTGCCGCAGGCCTTGGTGGGCACGATCCTCATCATCGTGGCCGCACTCGCGCTCGATGGGGGTTATGCCCTGATCGGGCGGTTCACCACACCGAAAGGAATCCGTGACTGATCTCCGAATCCGCACCAGAACTGCCGAACCGATCGTTTCCGGTGTGGAGATCCTGCTCGATTCGGTCACCAAACACTATCCAGGGCATCATGATCCCGCAGTGGATCGAGTCTCGATGACCATTCCAGCAGGTGAGATCGTCGTGCTGGTCGGTCCGTCCGGCTGTGGCAAGACCACTACGATGCGGATGATCAACCGTCTGATCGAGCCCACCTCGGGCACCATAACCATCGACGGACGAGATGCCGCCACCATGCATCCCGATCGACTGCGCCGCGGCATCGGATACTCGATCCAGCAGGCAGGTCTGTTTCCGCATCTGACTGTCGCGAAGAACATCGCGACCGTCCCCCGCCTGATGAACTGGGACCGGCGGCGCACAGCGGTTCGGGTCGATGAAATGCTTGAGTTGGTCGGGCTCGATCCGGATACCTTCCGCAACCGCTATCCACGCGAACTGTCCGGCGGCCAGCAACAACGCGTCGGGGTGGCACGGGCATTGGCAGCCGACCCACCCATATTGCTGATGGATGAGCCGTTCGGCGCAGTCGACCCGATCACCAGGGGGCTGCTCCAGGACGAACTGCTGCGCTTACAGAATGAACTGGGCAAGACGATCGTCTTCGTGACCCACGATTTCACCGAAGCAGTCAAACTCGGCGATCGAATTGCCGTGCTGGGCAACCATTCTCGGATCCTACAATACGATACCCCTGCTGCGGTCCTGGCCGACCCAGCCGACGAGACGGTCGCCGGTTTCATCGGAGAGGATGCCGCGCGCAAACAGCTCATGCTGTCCCGGGTCCGGGATGTCGAACTGGACCGCTGCCCCACCGCCACCGAACAGGACTCGGTCGAGCAACTGCGCAACACACTCACCAGCCGGGACCGGCCATGGGCACTGGTACTCGATCAGCATCGCCGTCCGCACCGCTGGGTCTCGGCGGAGCAGCTGGCACACGCGGACTCGCTGCGCGGGATCGGATCACCACCGCAAAACACCTTGTCGCTGCAGTCGACCCTGCAGGACGCTCTCGAAGCACTACTGACCCATCAAAGCGCGACCGCCGTCGTCACCGGTGCGCACGGCGAGTATGTCGGACTGATCACCATCGATATCCTGATCGGGCAGCTATCGGCCCTCCGCGCGGAACACACCGCCGAATACGCTGTATCGGGCGGCACACCGTGACAACCACCGTATCGTCCGCCACGCAACGTAGGGCCGAACGCATTCGGTTGGTCGCCCAGCCCATTGTTGTTCTCGCTCTTACCGCCGGTGTGCTCGGATGGGCGTTCGCCCATGATCTCACCAACACTCAGCGGGCCAGTCTCAATGCGGACACTCTCACTACCGTCACTCGCCAACACGTGCTGATCACCGTGACAGTGGCACTGATCGTGGTCACGGTGGCCGTCCCGCTCGGTACCTTGCTCACCCGCCCCGGATTCAGCCGTTGCGCGCCATTGTTCGTCGGTATCGCGAACGTCGGTGCGGCCGCGCCGGCCATCGGCCTGATCGTGCTGTGTTATCTCGCTACGCGCACGACCGGTTTCTGGATCGGCGTGGCGCCGATCGCGTTCTCCGCGCTGCTACCGGTATTGCGCAACACCATCCTGGGGTACCGGCAAGTGGAACGGACACTCATCGATGCCGGGCGCGGTCAGGGGATGTCTGCGGCGACGGTGTTGCGCCGCATCGAGTTCCCCCTCGCCGTGCCCTACATCCTGGCAGGACTACGTACCTCGCTGGTGCTCGCCGTGGGCACTGCGACGCTATCGTTTCTGGTCAGTGCGGGCGGCCTCGGCATTCTGATCGATACCGGATACAAGTTACGCGACAACGTCACCCTGACCGTCGGCGCGGTACTCGCTGTCGCACTGGCTCTGCTGGCAGACTGGCTCGGCGCGCTCGCCGAACGGTTCCTCGGCCCGAAGGGACTGGCATGACGCGGGTGTGGCGCCCGGTCGCGCTGCTACTCGGGCTGTTGCTGGTGGCCGCATGCGGGCTGGAATCCGGCAGTGCGGTGCCGCTGCGGGTGGGACCAGGCAGTATCCGCCCAGTGCCCGAGCTCGATGGTGTGCGCATCACGGTAGGGTCGAAATCCTTCACCGAGCAGCTCGTCCTCGGATATCTCATCGAGTTCGCCCTGTCGGCAGCGGGCGCGGACGTCCGCGATCTAACGAATATTCAAGGTTCCAACAGCTTGCGCGAAGCGCAGTTACATGGGCAGGTCGACCTCGCCTACGACTACACCGGTACCGGCTGGATCAACTACCTCGGCCACGAGACGCCGGTGCCGGGCGAAATCCGCCAGTTCGACGCGGTCCGCGACGCCGATCTCGCCGAGCACGGCATGCTGTGGACGGCGATGGCTCCGATGAACAATACCTACGCGCTGGCGACGAGCGCGCAGACCGCGCAGGCGACCGGGGTGCGCACGCTGTCGGACTACGCCGGATTGGCCGCTACCGACCCGGGCGCGGCGGCTGTGTGCGTCGACACCGAATTCAATGTCCGGCGGGACGGCTTTCCTGGCTTGACCCGCGCATACGGGATAGACGACGGTAAGATACCCAAGCAGATCGTCCAGGATGCCGTGGTCTACCAGGCCACCGCAGACGGCACGCAGTGCCGCTTCGGCTCTGTGTACTCCACCGACGGGCGCATTTCCGCACTACATCTCGTCGTGCTGCGAGATGACCGCGACTTCTTCCCGAAGTACAACGCGGCGTTGGTGATGCGCAAGAAATTCGCCGACGCCTATCCACAGATCGCCACGATCATGGAGCCGATCTCGCAACGACTCACCAATGAGACCATTACCGAACTGAACCGTCAGGTCGACGTCGAGGGACGCGAACCTGCCGAGGTGGCACGGGACTGGCTGGCTGCCCACGGGTTCGTCACTATCCGTTGAACAGTGTGGTCCGCTGAACCGGAGAAGACCGGGCTGCGGACTGCGCACTCGCTCGCCGAGATACCGATGCGGTCGCAGAAGCATCGGAGCACAGCGTGCGCGGCACGCGTCCGGCGTGCCCGAACGCCTCCACCACGTCTGCTGTCGGAGCCATGGTCCGTCGATGACGCGTCGACAGCGACCGGGTTCGAGCCGTCATGGAAAGGCGTGGCTGATGAACCCGAATATCACTAGGGACGCCACCCAGCCCAGGACAACAATTCCGGCTCCGACGAGTTGCTGGGAGATCGTGCGTACTCGGCTGGGTGTAAGCCAGAAAGCCAAATATCTATTCACCACGGGCATAGCGATCCAGGTCAGGGAAACGACACTCAGAGCGGACTGGACGAACAGCTGGATGAACAGGGGAATCCCGATATCGTTGAGCGCGGTTCCTATATAGGACAGTACGATCACTATGGGATAAAGGGCCAGCAGTACTGTGAAAGCCTGCTTCCAGTTGGGAGGAATATCCGAGGTCGTCTCCTTGTCGAAGCGGAACCAACCGCTGAAACTGGACGAGACTTTGCGCACCCGATAGGTGGTGAGATATCGACGTCCCGCCGCCAACTGCTCGGTATAGATATCGGATTCCAGCCAATTATCGAGATGCCCGCGGGTGTCGAAACGGATGATCGCGACCCAGCGCTCCTGGACACCAGCCATGGGCTCGAAAATCTCGGAACCCATGAAGCCAGGGAATGTCCGCGCCGCCGCGAGCACTTTGTCCCACCAGTGTCCACAGTCTCGCTGATGGCCCGGTCGCACTTCGTGCGAGATAATCGCGGTGACAGGCTTCCGGTGGGCGGGCGCACCCCCGAGCAGGACATCCTGGATGCGCTGATCGACAATCAGCGCATCTTCCCCCTCTAGCAAGGATTTCCGCACGTCCGAGCGAAGCCAGGCGGTGAGTTGTTCGGGCTGCGCGAATCGGAAGGCGATGACCCACTGGTTGTCCTCGCCCGATTCAGGCGGATGAACTTCCGTTGCCTCGCAGCCTGCGAAGTCGGCTGTCGCGGCGATAACCCTGCTCTGCCAGCGCCAGTATTCCTCGGCAAAGCCTGGGCGCACGTTTACCGACACCACGAGTACGGCGCCGCCGGACGTGGGAGTCAGGTCCGCCGAACCTGCCATACGCTCCATCCTCCCTCAAAAACTTTCCTGACGTCGACATACCCGTCTCCGGAAGAAACCGCGCGAGATTCGTTCAGGAGATTCTCGATATGGAATCAGCCATGGTGGGCGATGCCCTTCTCTGCTCTGCGGCCTTAGGCTCTGACTTCCGTACACCGTGGCCCACCTTCATCAAGAAGGAGTGGACAATCGTGACGAAAGCTGAAGTAGATCTTCATTGCTGGGTGCCCACCTCGACGCCGCGACCGGCACGACATCCGGGACCGCTCAGCGGACGCTCGGTCGCGGTGAAAGACATGATCGCACTCACCGGGCATACCCCTTCGTATGGCCTCGCCACATGGCGCTCGACCCACCTACCGAGCGAGACGACCGCCCCGGTACTCGAACGACTGCTCAATGCGGGCGCGGCGATCGCAGGCATGAGCAAACTCGATGAACTCGCTTACTCGCTAGAGGGGAACACCGGTGAGGGCGAGGCGCCGCTGAATCCACGCTACCCGGATCGGCTCACCGGCGGGTCGTCCTCAGGACCCGCGTCCGCCGTAGCAGGCGCTGTGGCCGACATCGGGCTGGGCACCGATACAGCGGGGTCGATACGCGTCCCAGCTGCGGCCTGCGGCTTATTCGGCTTGCGCCCCACCCACGGAGTACTGGACACCACCGGAGTACTCCCCCTGGCCCCATCGTTCGACACAGTGGGGTTGCTGTGCGCCGAACCAGGACTGCTGGCCCAGACCTTCACCATCGCGGCCGGCGAGAAGGCAGACAAGCCCGAGCAGGTGATCTCGCGCATCTACTTGCCTCAGGATTGTGTGCATTCGGCGGGCGATGAGGCCACCCGAGCCATCCGAGCGACAGTAGAAGTCTTGGCCGACGTGCTCGGCTGCGCCGTCGACACCACCCTGGCCTTTTCGGACTTCGTC
Source organism: Nocardia sp. TBRC8007 (assembly GCF_056629435.1). NCBI lineage: Bacteria > Bacillati > Actinomycetota > Actinomycetes > Mycobacteriales > Nocardiaceae > Nocardia > Nocardia sp. TBRC8007. The sequence goes on from NZ_JBWSOR010000004.1 coordinate 223,699, forward strand.
TCCGATAGGTCGGTCTCGATGTTCGCGAACCTGGTCGACCGGGAGATCTGGCAGACACACGGTGTGTGGGCACGCGAACATCTGGACGCATTCCACCCCCTCATCGCCGAGCGGCTGCGGCATGCCGCGGAAGTCAGCGGTATGCCAGCGGACCAGAAGCGAGCCGAAGAACAGGCCCGAGAGAACTACCGTGAACGCCTGGACAACATCGTCGCGGACGGAGCCGTAGTCGCGCTTCCCGTCCTCCCGCACCTACCACCCTCCCGGCACGCCGACGAAGAGGAACTGGCCGCCTACCGGCTGGCGACCTTCCGCCTGACCGCTCCCGCCAGCCTGGCGAGTTGCCCGCAACTCGTCGTTCCGACGAGCGGACGGAACTTCGGCGTTGGCATCCTGGCCGGGCGCCACACCGAGTCTGCCCTGCTGGACGCGGCCATCCGCTACGCGGACAGTGACAGCGCCTAACATGTCCCGGCTCTACGGCAGTCAGCACTGGGCGGTTCGCCGAACACCTGATAGCGTCAGCACTCGGCACGCACATCAGCCACGCCTACCGCGCAGATAATCGCTCACCACGGCAGCGCCGAGACCGTCCGGGTCCGGCATCACAACGCAACCACCACTCCGGCGGGCCATCAGATCGACGAACCCGGCCGGTCTCGGATCCGCGCCGATCATGAACACCGTCACCGAAGCGCCGAGCGCTGCCAAGACGTCGACTTGAGCCATCGTCACAGCCAGCGTGTGCTGCGCGGGTGGCCAGGTGAAGGAGACCGCACCATTCGGCTCCAGGTGGGCGGTAGGTTCCCCGTCGGTGACGACAAGCACCACAGGCACGGCATCCGGATGCCTGCGCAGATGCCCGGCGGCCAGCAGCAGCGCGTGGTGCAGGTTGGTGCCCTGCGCCCACACGCCATCCAAAGCGGTCAGTTCACCGATATCGACCGTGGTGGCCTGCCTGCCGAAGGCGATCACGCGCAACGCATCGGACCGAAACCGAGTTCCGATCAGATGGTGCAGGGCCAAGGCAGTGCGCTTCATCGACACCCACCTGTCACCCTGCACCATCGACCAAGAAGTGTCGACGCACAACGCCACAGCCGCCCTGGCCCGATGCTCGGTTTCCATAACCTCGACATCCGAGATGTCCAACCGAACCCGGCGACTGCCTGTCGACACCGACCGCAAGACCGCGTTGCGCACGGTCCGCGCCACATCCCAGGGCGCGGTGTCGCCGAACTGCCACGTCCGGGTGGCCCCAGTCGGCTCGCCTGCCGCACCGGCCAAGGCCGTGTCCCACTCACCGCGCCGGGAGCCCAGCTGCCCGACAGCATCCCGCAGCGCTATATCTCCCAGCCGTCGTAAAGCCTTAGGGGTCAGCCGGAGCGTGCCGTCGTGCCTCCGTTCGAACAAGCCTTGTTCACGCAGCTCCCGTTCCAATTCGGTCAGTAGGGAAGCGGCTGTGCGCGCGTCCGGGCCGAGCTGGCGAGCCAGTGCGTCCAGATCGATGTCCTCCAGCTCGGCGCCGACATAAGTCTGGCCGAGTTGCTCGGCGAGCGCATCCAGTTCGGCGAGGTCCTGTAGGGCCTGCGCACCCGCCCCGAGTCCCAACGGGTCCGAGCCGAAGAACCGCTGCCCGGAGTCCCAGTCCTGGTCCGGACGTAGCGCACGCAAATGCGCGTCAAGCGCGGCGATCCGCTCGGCGAGACCGGAGTCGCCGAACGCCTGTCCGCTCAGCGCGACCAATTCCGCCCGCTGCTGCTCGGACATCGAGTTCAGCATGCGCTGCGCGGCGGATGCGCGGGCGGCGAGCACGTCGATCAGTTCCTCGATATCGCCAGGACGCTCCGGAAAGAACTCACCGTGCTCGGCCAGGAAATCGGCGAACCGCTGCTCGGTGTCCTCACCCCTCGCATGGACTGCGAGCAAATCAGCTAAATCGGACATCATCCGTTGGGTTCGCTCGACATCCGTGGGCGTGGTGCGCTGCACAGCGTGCTTCAGGCCCTGGAAGCGGGACTCCAATAGTTCCCGCCCGAGCAGATCACGGATTTCCCGATAATTCTCCCGCCCGGTCTCCGATCGCCAGGAGTAATTGGCGAGCTCCTCGATCATGGCGGCTACGTTCGCGGGCAGCATGTCCAACTGCGCTTCGGCGAATCTCGCGGCATCGGACGGGTCGGGAAACAGGGCGCTACGCTCGGCCCGCATAGCTGCCTCCAACAGTTCACGCGCCTGCCGCAGCGTGCCGTCCAGCCGGTGCCGCCGCAAGATCTCCGTCCGACGCTGCCACACTCGGCGGGTCAGCTCTTCCAGCCCGGTCATCGTGCGAGTGCCGCGCCGCAGCAGTTCTCGCAATGCGGTGCGTGGCGAACTACCTGCCATCACCTCGCGTCCGATCCGGTCCAGCGCCTCCCGCGAATCGAGTGGAGGCGCCAGCGGATCCGGCTCGTCGTGGTAGGGCCCATAGAAGTAGCGGTCGGGGGAGTTCACCATGTCCTGCCAGGGGCTTTCGCAATCATCGCCCGTACACCACTGTGCCGTCGTCGGCGTCCTTGGCGAGCCGACGGTCCAGATAAAGAGCCTCCAGGGCGAACTCGACAGCCGAAGCGATCCGGGGCGGCGGATCGGCCGCACCGACGCCGAGCCGAGCGGCGACCTCGTACAGAACTGGAAGTTCGGGTAGCGCGGCAAGGATTTCCTCGCCCGACACACGTTCACCAGTGGTGACCAGATGACCGGCACCGACCGCCTCGGCCAATGGCCGCAAGTCCAGCCCACTGAACCACGCCCGCGCGGTCCCGGCGAACGAGCGGCGCAGCAGGTAGGTGAGATGTTCCTGCTCGCGCCCCTCCTCACCGGACTCGAACTCCAGCTTGCCGCGCAATACCCCGGACACGGATTCGAGGTCGATGGGACGGGCCACAGCAGGACGCTCCCCGGTGACCGCAGAGCGGTGCAACGCGGCAGCAGCCACCGTTTCGGCGGCGGCGACCGAGAATCGGGCGGAAACACCGGAGCGCTGGTCGATCGCGGACGATTCGCGAAGTTGCCGCACGAACCGCGCGAGCACCTCGATCAGCGGGTCACCCACCTCGGCCACCAGCTCGGCTTCTTGGCGGACCAAAGCCACTTCCGCATCGACGCTGGGCGGATAGTGAGTGCGGATCTCCGCGCCGAAACGGTCCTTCAGCGGGGTGATGATCCGACCGCGATTGGTGTAATCCTCTGGGTTCGCGGTGGCGACGAGCAGCACGTCCAACGGCAAACGCACGGTGTAGCCGCGGACTTGGATATCACGTTCCTCCATCACATTCAGCAGCGCTACCTGGATACGCTCGGCGAGGTCCGGCAACTCGTTGATAGCGACGATGCCACGGTGAGCGCGCGGCACGAGCCCGAAGTGGATGGTCTCGGGATCGCCGAGACTGCGCCCCTCGGCCACTTTGACCGGATCGACGTCACCGATCAGATCCCCGACGGAGGTATCCGGCGTCGCGAGCTTCTCCGCATAACGCTGCGATCGGTGCCGCCACGCCACAGGCAGATCGGCGCCGAATTCGGCGGCCAACCTACGACCGGCCGGGCTTATCGGGTCGAGCGGATGCTCGCCCAGTTCGACACCCGCGATCACCGGAGTCCACTCATCGAGCAGACCGGCCACTGTACGCAGCAGCCGAGTCTTGCCCTGGCCGCGCTCCCCCAGTAGCACGACATCATGACCTGCCAGCAGCGCGCGCTCCAATTGCGGCACGACGGTCCGGTCGAAACCGACGATGCCCGGCCACGGGATGCTGCCCGAACCCAGACAAACCAGCAGATTCTCCCGGATCTCGGACTTCACCCCGCGCGGCAGATAGCCTGCCGTGCGCAACTCGCCCACGGTCGTGGGCAGGTGTGCGGGAACATCCACGGTTTCGACGCTACGTCTATTCGATGCTCGAGTCGACGTGCGTCGATGCTCGAGTCGACGTGCGGCTGGTTAGCGCATACACGAATTTGACGATCGTCATGCTGGAGAACACCCGAGTCGTCATAGCCGCCGCGCGATCCGCACAGCCCGCGAGCGGATGGCTCGCGGGCGATCGGTATCAGGGTTTCATCGCCTGACCTTCTCCCATAACCGCAGATAGACCTCCGCGCCGTGGAATATGTCATTCATGATTTCCGGGCCGCCGAGGACGCGGACCGCCTCGAGCCAGTCGGCGTAGGTGCCGTATGTCGCGATACCGTCGACGTTGATATCGAAAGTGCGCTCACCCCAGCTTTCTCGATCGAAAGTCACCGCGCCGTCGCGGGAGGTGAAGGGGTAATGGACGACACCGGGTCCCACTGGTCCGCCCTGGCCGGAGATACCGTTCATATCCGAACCGAAGCCGATACCGAAACCACCGGTACCACCGTGCATGGCGCGAGCTTTCCGCCAACTATGGATGAAACCCGCGGGAGAACCCGCGTGGGGGGTGACGAAACCCCCTGCTGCGTAAACTCTTTTGGTGGTGCGTTCGGAGTCCCAGCCGTGCGTGGACAAAACGCCGGGGTAGCGACGCTGTTCGATTATGGACATGGCTTCGTTGGCGGTGGCCTCGCTCATATGATCGATTTCGATGAGGAAACCTTGGTCGATCATCTTGTTGATCAGGTATTTGCCGAGATCGGTCAGGCCACGCGCGTTGCAGTGAGGTCCCTCCGGGTACAGGGGTAGCGGAGCACCACCGATCAAAGGGCCGATGAGCTTGCTGAGGAACTGGTTGACATCGCCTGCTACCGGTACCGAGCGCTGGGTCATGTCGTGTTCCGGGCCGGAGCAGGGCTGCGCATTCCAGAAAGTGCCGGTCTGCATGAAGTTACCCGCGTTCACCAGCACTCCGGTGAGGTTGGCATCCATCTTGGTGCCGCCGAAGGCGTTGTCGAATTTGTGGACGGGGAAGAAACTGCTCACACCGAGGTTCCTGAGTTCGCTCAGCCAGCGGTCGACGTCGGCCGTGGTGCACTTCGGTCGGCCGAGGAAGACGCCGCACCCCATAGGGCCGGACAGTTCCATGCCGAGCACCACAGCGAGCTTGCCCGACGCGGCGACCCGGCGTGCCTCGGCTGGTTCGGTGACAATGCGGAAGAAGCCTTTTCCTGGTCCACCGGCCTGGGCATCGATGTAGTCCTGTAGCGCGTGCAGGCCTGCGACCTGGATGCGCACGGAGGCCATATCATCGCACGGGTTTCGGCGATCGGTCATCATGGAGCACAACGACTCGTTGTCGACCAGATCGGCGGTCATCACGCGGAGACCGGCCTTCCATGCTCGTTCGATGGCGGTCCAGTAGATGTTCTCGGTGGTAAGCATGGACGGCTTCGGCCAGTCGCGGAAGCTGGGCCAACCGCGAGTGTCGGACGAGTGCGATGGCTCGCCGTGGTCGAGGAAATTGGCGACCAAGCCATTGGTACCGTTCCGGTACGGCGCGCAGTCCGGCAATGCGTAGGCCGCGCCGTATGGATGCCATGGGCGGCCACAATGGAAATTGCCGCCCATGAATTCATAAGCGGAGACGTGCACATGCGCATCGATGGTGCCCACGATCGAACCGTCAGGGCCGACGCTTCGGCCGGGCGTGCCGGTGGCGCCGACCTTCGCCTCCGGGAAGTCCGCGCAACCGGTGTCCTGGACGAAAGTGGCGGACATGCTGGTTTTGGTCGCGCCATTGGTAAGAGTGAATCCGCCTGCGCCGGAGCCGTCCACCCGCCAGACCGCAGTAGCCGACGGGTTCTTCGCGGGGCGGACCGACCCTGCCGAGGCGTCCAGTACCTCGCGATTTCGTCCATAGAGCAGATACTCACCGAGCGCCGTCGCGCGCATCCGGTACGGCCCCGCTGCCGGAACCAGTGGGCCGTCCGGGGTTTCGATCCGATAGCAGCCGTTGACCAGCGAATAGCGAGTCTGTCCCGGATCGGCAGCCGGGGCAGCGGCGGCGAACCCCATACCGGGCCCGGCGAGACCCGCGGCTATCAGGGTGGTGGTGGCGAATACTGATAGATACTTCAAGCGCGCTTCTCCTGAGTGGGAGATATCGAAGCGCAAGGCTTCTCACTCTGAAACTGTCGTGTTTCACACTTAGCGCAGCCGAGACCCGCATCCGCGGCGCCCGGATGCGGCCCGCAGATGCGCACCGTGCCCGACAACGTACTATGAAAAGCCGTCTTTTCGTGGCCGTTTCCCAGACCACGCTCGAACACATCAGTGCTACAGCCGGATTGGGTTACAGACGCCTGCCACCGAGAATCGGGCGATCGAGGTGCTGCGCGCTCTCGCGGACCATGGCCGTCACCGCGCGCCCTCAATTCCCGATCTGCTGATCGCAGCAGCCGCCGAACAGGGGAAACTCATAGTCCTCCCCACGCCGCTGAAGACTTCGAGATCCTCTCCGAGGTCACCGGACGGCCAGTCGAACGGCTCCGCTTCTGACTCGTTCCCGACCGGCGGGCACGCCAACAGAACCGAGCCACGACTTGTATCCGATGAGTTGTCCACGAGGAAGATTCAGGTCCCACACATAATCGAGGTGGCGAGGAACCTGGAGGAGATCATGAGTCGGTATGGACCAATGACCGAGCGGATCGTCGGTGTATGGCGGGAAGTATCCGGACGACGGCAATACCTTGGAATCGTGCTGGCAGTGGCCGGTGCGCTTGCCTGGGGCTTCGAGGCCTTCGGCACCTGGATGAAATCGATGGAGGAGAAGTTCCAGAATGCCTCCTATCTGCACGTGGGGTCCGTCGTCATCACCGCGAAGTCCGTGTTGCACATCGTGATGATGCTCTTCGGGCTCGTCGCACTACTACTATTCCTCGGGGCGATTCTGATGTTGCGCCGCGACGTGTTCGGACATGCGATCGTGGTCGTAGCGTGCGGCCTCGTATTGCTCGGGCACACGCTCGCTTTCATTCTCGCCCGGATTCGGTTCGGACCGTTCTACTATCCACCACCGAGCATCGTGTTCAGCTCGACTCTAATGATATTTCCGCTGGTCACGATCTGGTGCGCAGGCCCGATCATCGCCTACCGCCAACTCTGGCCCGCGCCTGACGCACCGCAGACCTGAAGAAGCGCCTCGATCGGCGAGGAAAGAGAGCGCGACCGGGACACCACCGCCGCCGGCCGATCTCCCGAAACACCACAACTAGTTGGATCGAACAAGTTTCAGCGAAGGGACGCGACCTTCCCTGCTACGGAAGTGGGTCGACTTCTTGCCGAGGCGGACGTGACCGTCTTGTGTTGCGGTGGATCCGGCGTCATGGCCGCTGTCGCCGAAAATCATGAAATCGACTGTGTGGAGCCCCCGAATTCCTACCCACTCATGATCATGTCACGACCGAAAACCGCTGTGAAGAAAAGAAATAAAAACGACCTTCGCCGACAGTATCTCGCTGAGTCATGTTTACTGATCCCGCCGGAAAAAGTGTGGACGGAACTCCGATCGCAGACTCGGAGCATTGTCGCACAAACCTCCCTCCTCACGTCCTCCAGCAAAGACGCCGGAAAAAGATCGATACGGTCGCGGCGGATTTCGCGCGCGTCGCGAACGGCTACCGCGCGCCTGAAGTACTCGATAATTGGACAAAGATAGAAGGATCAGACCAATGAAGCGTGGCATCAGTGTTGCTGTCGGTATGGTATCCGCGCTGTCCAGCGCCTTCCTGGCGGGAATTCCCGCGCATGCGGCTCCCCCTAAGCTCCCCGACCTCCAGGACGTGTTCCGGGCGCAGATCTTGGACTACCAGACTGCGGATACCAGCAAAGTGACGTTCACTAATAACTTTGTGGCGCTTACGGGAAGTCCCAAGGTCACTCTGGGTAAGCAGTGGTTCGCGGGCACGTCGACCTTGCGGAACACCAGCGACCAAGAACAGACCATGACCAGCCAGAGTTTCTCCAGGACCGTGGCCAACACGACGACGACGTCGGTCACGCGCGGGTTCGATGTCTGGACCAAGGTATCGGCCTCGCTGAATCTCAGTAAGGCACTGAACGTGGGTGCCGAACTGAATACGACCTGGAGCTTCAGCCAGACGCACAGCACCTCGACATCCACGTCGTCGACCTACACCGCTCCCGGACAGACTGTCAAGGTTCCTCCCCACTCCACAGCCACGGTCAACGTCACCTTGCAGCAGTCGGTGGCCACCGGAAACGTCGACCTGAACACCGACATCGGCGGCACCATCACCAACATGCGGGGTCGTAATGCGATGGGTCCCTTACCCTACTTCACATTCAAGATCTATGACACGATCAGGTACTTCCAAGATCACAAACAGACTGTTGATCACAGGGTGCCTCCACCGCTGCGAGATGGATTCTCGCTGAACGACGCCAGGAAGGTGCTCAACTTCAAGGGTGCCGGAACCTACAATGCTACTTACGGGGCGAACTTCCTGGTCAAGATTTCGATCAAGCCTGATGCTCCCAACGCGCCCGCGCCGAAGACCTTGACACGAACCTTCAAGGCGTTCTGATCTGCGTGCGTATACCCGCCGCAGGTGCTGGTTCGGTATGAGGGCCTCGGTAGTCGGTAGGGTACTACGGTGAGACACGGCGGTTCTTTCGGTCGCGTGGTGGATGCGTGAGTTGGCGCTTCACATCCTGCTGCCGGAAGAACCGCTCCTTTTCAGCTCATCCCATGCCGCACATCGGCGATGTCAGCCTGTTCACCACCTCCACCGTGCGGCGGGAACATAGCAAGGAGTACCGAGCACGCGCACCCCCTTTGCGACCTGCCGCCGTCTTTACCTGGATGTGGCGCCCGTCCCGATCTGTTGTGTCGTGTGACTTCGTGGAGTTGAGTTCCAGCACCCTGCCCCGGTCACTTCTTCCCAGACGCCAATCCGCTACGGAACTCCACGACATCGCCATCGGCCATCACATAGTCCTTGCCCTCCATCCGGACCTTCCCCGCCGCCTTGGCCGCTGCCATCGACCCGGCCTCGACCAGATCGCCGAAGGCCACGACCTCCGCCTTGATGAAGCCGCGTTCGAAGTCGGTGTGGATGACCCCCGCCGCCTTCGGCGCGGTATCACCCTGGTGAATGGTCCAGGCGCGTGCTTCTTTCGGGCCCGCGGTGAGGTAGGTCTGTAGGCCGAGGGTGTGGAAGCCCGCGCGGGCCAGAGCGTGCAGGCCGGGTTCGGACTGGCCGATGGATTCCAAGAGTTCGATGGCGGATTCCTCATCCAGTTCGAGGAGTTCGGCTTCTACTTTGGCGTCCAAGAAGACCGCGTCGGCCGGGGCGACCGAGGCTTTCAGCTGCTCGATCTTCGCCGCGTCGGTGAGCACCGACTCGTCGGCATTGAAGACGTAGAGGAAGGGTTTGGTGGTGAGCAGCGAGAGTTCTTTCAGCAGCTCGGTATCCACCTTGTCGCCCGCGGCGAACAGGGTGGTGCCGCTGTTGAGGATCTCCTGTGCGGCTTTGGCGGCGTCGGCGACCGGCTTGCGGTCCTTTTTGACCTTGGCTTCCTTATCCAGCCGCACGGCCGCTTTCTCCAGGGTCTGCAGGTCGGCGAGGATGAGTTCGGTCTCGATCACTTCGATGTCGGCGCCTGGATCGATCCGGCCGTCGACGTGCACGACATCGTCATCGGCGAAGACCCGCACCACCTGGCAGATGGCGTCGGCTTCGCGGATGTTGGCGAGGAATTTGTTGCCCAGGCCCGCACCCTCGGAGGCGCCCTTCACGATGCCCGCGATGTCGACGAACGACACGGTGGCCGGCACGATCCGCTCGGAGCCGAAGATCTCGGCCAGAGTGTTCAGCCGCGGATCGGGCAGCGGGACCACGCCGACATTGGGCTCGATGGTCGCGAACGGGTAGTTCGCGGCGAGCACGTCGTTCTTGGTCAACGCGTTGAACAGCGTCGATTTTCCGACGTTGGGCAGGCCGACGATTCCGAGGGTGAGACTCACGAGGAATAGAGTCTACGCCGGGTGCGGACTCTTCTACCCCGCGCCCGGCACGTCTGCCCTGGAAAGTGGTGTGCGCATGCAGTCCCGCCGCCGCGCACACCGCGCTGGGGCGACCCGCTCGATCAGGGGATCAGGACAACTTTGCCGAGGTTGGCGCGTGCTTCGATGACGGCGTGCGCGGCAGCGGCGTCTTCCAGAGCGAATTCGGCGTGCACAGCGGGGCGCAACTGACCGGAGACGAAATACTGCCACAGCTCTTGTCGCCAGTGCTCGTACCGGTCGGGCTGTTCCCGCGCGGTGCGGGCCAGCTGGAAACCGAGCACTGATGTGGCGTCGGCGGGCAGATCGGATGCCTGGTCGGTGTCGACACCGCTGCTGTAGGCGACCAACCGTCCGCCAGGAACCAAAGCCGCGAGCGCGGAGGTGCGCACGTCGCCACCGACGGCGTCGAGCGCGTAGTCGGCGGAAACGCCCCAGGGCTGCTCGTGATACTCGACCACTTCGTCAGCGCCGAGTTTCTGCGCGAATTCCGCCTTCGCGGGATCGGATACCGCGCCGACCACCCGCGTCGCGCCACGGACCCGCGCCAGCTGAACCGCGAGATGTCCGGTGCCACCCGCGGCGGCGGTGATGAGCGCGACCTCGCCGTCCTGCGCAGCAGCGGTATCGAGTGCGCCGAGCGCCACCAATCCGCTGCGCACCAGCGCGACCGCGTCGAGGGCCGAGGCGCTGTCGGGAATCGGCGACGCATCGGCCGCGGGAAGCAGCGCGTAGTCGGCATAGCCGTGCCCGGATACCAGACCGGTGACCCGGTATCCGGGCGTGTACCCGTCGACACCCTCACCTACCGCGACCACTTCACCGGCCACCTCACCACCCACTGCGATCGGTTCACGCTGCTCGCGCACCGTCCGCACCACCGGAACAGCCACACCGATCGCCTCGACACGAACCAGCAGCTCACCCGGTCCTGGCGTCGGCACCTCGACCGAGACGAGCTCGAGCACCTCGGGTCCACCGTTGTGCTCGTATTGCACCCGCCGCATCGCACCTCCAGAATTCGTCAGAAGGCGCAACGGTAACCGGCGCACAGCGCGCGACCACACTCCACTACGCTGTGTAGTGCTACATCTCACCATGGCGCGGCATAGACGGAGAGCTGGTGGCTGGTGGAGCGGCCGTTGTCGCGGACTTCGACTCGCGGGAGCCGAAGTCCTCATCTACTGGGCGCCTAACGCCCGCCGAACCCCGACATCACGATGCCGCGGACAAACGCGCGCTGGGCGATCGCGTAGATCACCAATAGCGGAAGCAGAATGATGACCGCGGCGGCAAGGAGGATCGGCCACTGGGTGTGGTATTGGCCTTGTAGCCGGACCAGACCCAATGTCGTGGTGGCGATGTCGTCACGCTGGATCATGACCAGCGGCCAGAGAAAGTCGTTCCACACGGTTATCCAGGTGAGCACGGCGAGCACCATGACGGCGGGACGGGTCTGTGGCAACAGCACCCGCCAGTAGACCTGCCAGGTGGAGCAGCCGTCGAGGATGGCTGCCTCCTCCAATTCCACGGGCAGAGTGCGGAAGAACTGGCGCATCAGGTAGGTACCGAACGCACTTCCGAACAGACCGGGCACAATCATCGCCCACGGCGTATCCACCCAGCCGAACGCCCGCATCAACAGGAACTGTGGGATCACTGTCACGGTCAGCGGCACCATCAATGTCGCGAGATAGGCGAGAAAAAGCAGGTCACGGCCGCGAAAATGTAGCCGAGCGAAGGCGTAGCCCGCCAAGGAACAGAAGAAGACCTGCCCCGCGGTGACACATGCCGCATAGACCGTTGTGTTGAACAACATCCGCCCCAGCGGCAGCAACTCGAAGACCTTCCCATAATTCGACCACTGCGGGTGTCGCGGAAACAATGCGGCGTCTGCAACGTTGCCGTTCGGTTTCAACGACCCGGCCACTGCCCACAGAATCGGCAAGAGCGCACACCACCCGATGCCGCCGAGTACGGCGTAGCCCACAGCCCCGCACACCATCCGCCGTACGATCGCCCGGTCCACCAGGCCGCGCATGCTGTCCATACCGATACGGCGGACCAGCCCGGCAGTCACGTCTCTGTCTCCACCCGCCGGGCCATACGCAGCTGAAGCAGCGTGCACAACAACAACATCGCGAAGATCACCCAGGCGAGTGCGGACGCGTAACCGATTTCGTAGAAACCGAAGGCATTCTGGAACAGCATGATCCCCAACAGGTAGGTACCGGTCTCGGGGCCGCCATTGCCACCGGTCAGCGCGTAGGCCTGATCGAAGGCCTGCACCGAATTGATAACGGTGATAGCGAGGACGAACGACAGCGGACCACGAATCAACGGCACAGTGATCGCGTAGAAACGCCGAAGCGCTCCGGCTCCATCGAGTTTCGCCGCCTCGTAGAGCGGCTCCGGCACCCCTTGTAAAGCGGCGAGCAGGATCACCGTCGCGAACGGCACACTCTTCCAGACCGTGACGATACTGAGCGACACCAACGCCCAGTTCGGATCGGTCAACCAGGGTACGGCGCCGAGACCTAGCCTGCCGAGCACGCTATTCAGCAGCCCTTCCTCGGTGAAGAGAAACCGCCATACCACCGCCATGGCGACGGCCGAAGCTACCAACGGCAGAAAGGCCATCGTACGAAACACGCCGATACCGACCAATGATCGATTCAGCACCACGGCAACGACGAGTCCGATTGCTGCCGTTGGCACCACGGTCAGCACCGTGAAAACGGCGGTATTACGCATCGCGATGAGAAACAACGGGTCAGAACCGAACAACCGCAGATAATTTTCCAGGCCGACAAACCGCATGGGGCCGAACAAGTCCCAGGAATGGAAACTCAGATACAGCGAAAACCCCAATGGGAACAGTAAGAAAATCGCGACGGCCACCAGGTTGGGTGCGACGAATACCCACCCCGCGCGTTCTCGTCGGCACGCCAGCCGAGAGAGGCCGCGCCGACTGGCTGCGCTTCTGGGTCGCGCTCGCTGCGCTTCGTTCATGACATGCCCAAAAGAGCATCGATATCGGCGCCGCAGTAGTCGTATAACGAGGCAGCGTCGGCGGCACCGCGCAGAACCCGATTACCGCCGCGCTCCAACAGGGCGGAGATCTTGCCCCAAACAGGGGTTACCGGCAGCGGCCTGGAATGAGCCGGACCGTCGGTGAATACCTCGAGATTGCCGATCCGACGATGCGCGGCGGCAAAACCCGGCGAGCGCATAGCAGACCCGAGCGCCGGGACGAACAGGCCGGATGCGGCGACGATGGCCTGTCCTACCGGTCCGGTCGCGAATTTGACGAATTCCCAAGCCTGTTCGATGCGCGGACTGTCCGCTGCGATGGCCAGGCCCGTACTGCCGACGGCGGTGATAGCACCAGGACCACCATGCGGACCGACCGGCAACACCGTGACATCGAGAGCGAGATCGTCGTGACCGGCGAATTCGGCGTAGAGCCAGTGGCCGCCCAGCGCCATCGCCGCGCGACCGCTCCGGAACAGTTCCGGCGCCGAGACCGACAGTGTTTCGGCCGCTCTCGGCGCTACGCAATACCGCACCGCCAGATCCGCGTAGAACTGGAATCCGGCGACGAATCGCGGATCTCCGAGGTTACTCCTGGTCGGATTCACTGGCGGGGTGAACCACTCGGCCCCATTGTTCCTGCCGAAACAGGCCGCCGAGAAGTACGGTACCCAGGCATCCACGAAACCCCACCGGGTCCGTCCGGATCGCTCGTGTCTGGTCAGTGCACGGGCGGCGATAAGGAACTCGTCGTAGGACCAGGCATCGGACCAGCGAGCAGGCGGGGTGATCCCGGTCTCGGCGAAGCATTCCCGGTTGTAGTACAAAAACACCCCAGACCACTGCTCGGGCAGGGCATACTGACCGCCTGCGTAGCTGAAGGTGTCGTACAGCACTGGGTAGCTGTCGGCGCGTAGCGTGGCGGCGTAGCCGGGATCACGGTCCAGCAGAGTATTCAGATCCAACAGCACACCACGGTCGGCCAATCCGGCATACAGCAGCTCCCAGGCCATCAGCACATCCGGGCACTTACCGCCCGCGCAGTAGGTGAGCATCTGCTGCAGCGGGTCCGGACCGGACATTATGGTGCGGATGCTGATATCTGGGTGGCGGCGACGGAACTCCTCGATGATCCGCAGCCGCACCAGCGCCTCCTGGGGCCGGGCCTGGAAGAAGAAGGTCAGCGCATTGTCATCGGTTCCGCAGCCACCTGCCGCCAGCAGCGCGGCGGCAGGTACCGAACCGAGCAGCGTCCGGCGACGGACCCGGGCGAAGGAATCGGCACGCGACACAGCCCTCCTTCAGGACGGATGTGGAGCTTCTCGAACCGCTGGCAGTACCGCCCGGCCGACGGTGCCGACCAGCGCATGAACAATATTTCACGCCGCGGGCCCAACTCCTGGAATCGGCACGACGGCGATTGTCGATCAGATAGGTTGGCATACGTTTCCGCAAGATCCTGCGTGTTCCACAGAAAAGTAGGCAGATGGCGACAATCGAATATCTACGAACCGATCCCGAGCTACCACCCGTCGGTGTGGTCGACCGGTCCCCGATCACTCCGGCCAAGAAAGCGATCTTCGCCGGGATCGCCGTACTCGGCGCCCTCGCCTGGGCGATACTCGCTATCTCGCGTGGTGAATCGGTCAACGCGGTGTGGATTGTGATCGCCGCAGTGTGCACGTACATCATCGCCTACCGGTTCTATGCCAGGTTCATCGAACGCACGATCACCAAGCCGCGCGACGATCTGGCCACCCCCGCCGAGATCCTGGAGAATGGCAAAGACTACATGCCGATGGATCGGCGGGTGCTCTACGGGCATCATTTCGCCGCCATCGCGGGCGCTGGTCCGCTGGTCGGTCCGGTGCTGGCCGCGCAGATGGGCTACCTGCCCGGCACCCTCTGGATCGTGATCGGCGTAGTGCTGGCGGGTGCGGTGCAAGACTACCTGGTGCTGTGGATCTCGATGAAGCGGCGCGGTCGCAGTCTCGGGCAGATGGCCCGCGACGAGCTGGGTGCGCTCGGCGGCTGGGCGGCGATGCTCGGCATTGTCGTGATCATGATGATCCTGCTGGCAGTGCTCGCGCTGGTGGTGGTGAACGCACTCGCGCACAGCCCATGGGGTGTCTTCTCGATCGGCATGACCATTCCGATCGCACTGTTCATGGGGGTTTATCTGCGGTTTCTGCGTCCGGGCCGAGTCGGAGAGGTGTCCGCGATCGGGTTCGGCCTACTGATTCTCGCCATCGTGAGCGGTGGCTGGGTGTCGGCAACCGATTGGGGCGCGGACTGGTTCACCCTCACCCCGGTGACTCTCTGCTGGCTGCTCATCGCCTACGGCTTCTTCGCCTCGGTGCTGCCCGTGTGGCTGCTACTTGCGCCGCGGGATTACCTGTCCACCTTCATGAAGGTCGGCACCATCGGCCTGCTGGCAGTCGGCATCCTGATCACGCTTCCAGTACTGCGGGCGCCCGCGGTCTCGACATTCGCTGCCTCCGGCACCGGTCCGGCTTTCGCAGGCTCGCTGTTCCCGTTCCTGTTCATCACCATCGCCTGCGGTGCGCTGAGCGGCTTCCACGCGCTTGTCTCCTCCGGAACCACCCCGAAGCTGCTGGAAAAGGAGTCACATGCGCGGATGATCGGCTACGGCGGCATGCTGATGGAGTCGTTCGTCGCGGTCATGGCCATCGTTACCGCCTCGATCATCGACCAGCACCTGTACTTCGCGATGAACGCGCCCGCCGGGCTCACCGGCGGCACTGCGGAGCAGGCCGCGGCCTATACCAACGGTCTCGGGCTCAGCGGTCCGCCCACGACACCGGCGCAGCTGAGCCAGGCGGCGAGCGATGTCGGCGAGACGACCATCGTCTCCCGCACCGGTGGCGCACCGACCTTGGCGGTCGGCATCGCTGAGGTGTTCCACCAGTTCCTCGGCGGCGCGAGCATGAAATCGTTCTGGTACCACTTTGCGATCATGTTCGAGGCGCTGTTCATCCTCACGACGATCGACGCGGGCACCCGCGTGGCACGGTTCATGCTGTCGGATGTGCTGGGCAACTTCGGCGGAGCGGCGAGGCGGTTCCGTGATCCGTCCTGGCGGGTCGGCGCGTGGCTGTGCTCGGCTCTAGTAGTCGCAGCCTGGGGGTCGATCCTGCTGATGGGCGTCACCGATCCACTGGGCGGCATCAACTCACTGTTCCCCTTGTTCGGCATCGCCAACCAATTGCTCGCGGCGATAGCGCTGACCGTCGTGCTAGTGATAGTGGTGAAGAAAGGCCTGGTGAAGTGGGCTTGGATTCCGGGCATTCCACTGGCCTGGGATCTGGTGGTGACCATGACCGCGTCCTGGCAGAAGATATTCTCCACTGACCCGAAACTAGGGTTCTGGAAGCAGCACGCGCTCTGCCGAGCTGCTCAGGACGCTGGAGAACTGTGCCTGACTGCGAAGACCCAGGGCGATATGAGCGCGATCGTGCGCAATACCTTCATTCAGGGTACGTTGTCGATCGTGTTCGCGGTGCTGGTGCTGCTCGTGGCGGTGGTCGGGTCGGTAGTCGCTTTCCGTGCCTGGCGCAGTGGCGACACCATGACCACCGAGACACCGCAGCAGCCGTCGAAGACCTTCGCGCCCAGCGGGTTCTTCGCCACCAAGACGGAGAAAGAAGTCCAGCGACAGTGGGACGAACTGTTCGCGACCGGAAACGCCGCCGACCCCGACGCCGAGCGTATCCACGCGCGATGAACGAGGCTGCGGCCACCGGCGCCGATCGATCCGCCCGATCGCTCGGCGCCCGGCTGCGCACTGTGGTCGCCGCCTGTCGCACAGGTGTTCGCACAGGCATCTGGTGGTTCGACTCAGTCCTGGGCGGGCGGGACTACCAGCGCTATGTCGCGCATCTGCGGCGCTCGCACCCGAACTGCGAAATTCCCACCGAGCGGGAGTACTGGCGACAACGGCATGCTGAAGCAGACCGCAATCCCGCCAATCGCTGCTGTTGAACGCCCGTCCCCGAGCGGGAATCCCGATCGATGCGCAATGGTGACAGTGACTGACATCAATGGCCGATTTCCGCTAGCGCAGGTCCTCGGCAACTGCCAATGTGGTGGGCGTGACGATCATGGGATTGGATTTCGAACAGTGCTACCGGGCGGTATCGACCCGCGACGCACGATTCGACGGACAATTCTTCACCGCGGTGCGAACCACCGGAATCTATTGCCGTCCCTCGTGTCCGGCGGTCACGCCGAAACCGGCCAATGTGTCGTTCCTGCCGACCGCCGCTGCGGCCCAGCAGGCCGGATACCGTGCCTGCCGCCGCTGCCTGCCGGACGCTACGCCTGGCTCGCCACGGTGGAACACCAGTGCGGATCTCGCAGCGCGCGCGATGCGGTTGATCAGTGACGGTGCCATCGAACGTGGCGGAGTGACCGGGTTGGCCGATGCTCTCGGCTATTCCCAGCGGCAGCTGAGTCGGGTACTGAGCACCGAGCTCGGCGCTGGCCCTCTGGCACTGGCCAGGGCGAATCGGGCACACACCGCGCGATTGCTGATCCAGACCACCACGATGTCCATGTCCGATATCGCATTCGCGGCGGGCTTCACCTCCATCCGCCAGTTCAACGACACGATGCGTGAGGTCTTCGCGGTCGCCCCAACCATCATGCGAACCGAGGCACAGCGCGCGAAATCCGGAATACTCGCCCCTGCCGGCGCGGGCAGGCTCACGGTACGACTGGCCTATCGGGAGCCTCTGGATCATACCTGGCTGGAGTGGTTTCTGTCCGCGCACCTCGTCCAGGGCATGGAGCTGTGGGAGGACCGCGTCTACACCAGAAACCTTCGCACACCACATGGGCACGCCACCGCACGGTTGAGTTTCCAGCGCCACCATGTGCGGGCAGAACTGGCCCTGCGTGATATGCGCGATCTGGCGCCGACAGTGTCCCGGCTGCGGCATCTGCTGGATTTGGATGCCGACCCCGTCGGAATCGATGCGGCGTTGGGCACCACATCCGATCGACCCTGGCCTGCTCTGCCACCACCGCCGGACGCGGAGACGAACACACCCGAGGCGACACCCGACATCGATCGCTCCGACCTCAGGCGACCGGCATTCCGTCCAGGCATCCGAGTGCCCGGCTGCCTGGACGGAGCCGAACTGCTGCTGCGCACCATGATCGGACAGCAGATCTCGGTGCCCGCCGCAGTGACGCACACCGCCCGGTTAGTCGAGGCGCTCGGTGTGCGAGTGGAGGGGCCGCTCCCGCTGCTGTTCCCCTCCCCTGAGACGATCGCCGCGCACGGCGCCGAAGTCTTGACTGGTCCGGCACGGCGAATTCAGGCCATCGTCGCGGCCGCAGAAGCTCTAGCCTGTGGCACGGTGCGGCTGCACCAAGGACGCACCGCCGCCGAGCTGCGCCACGAACTACTTGCGCTGGACGGCGTCGGGCCGTGGACGGCCGACTATGTGACCATGCGCCTGCTTGCCGCCCCAGACATACTTCTCGACACCGATCTGGTCGTGCGCCGCGGCGCGACCCTGCTCGGCGTCGACTTGTCGGACACCACGCGCTGGGCGCCCTGGCGGTCGTACCTGTCTATGCAGCTGTGGCAAGCGGCGTTGTCCGACCGGATCACGTTCTCGACGACCCCGCGTCGCCGATCCCCGCGTTCACCTCATGAAGGTGCACCACGAAAGCGCACCACGAAAGGCTCTGTCGAAACATGAACAATAACAGTGTTCTTCGCACCAATACGATTGGAAAAAAAAGCACAACAGCTGATTTCGCGATAATCGATACCACTCTGGGTCCGTTCACCGTCCTCATCGACGCAGACGGTGTGGTACTGGCTGCGGGCTGGACCCGCGACGCGGAGAACTTACGCAGCCTGATCCATGCCACCCTACGCCCGACGCAACTGCGACAACGGGATACGCTGGGTGCGGTAACCGAGGCGGTCACCGCCTACCATGCGGGTGATCTCACCGCGATCGAGCCGATTCCGGTGCGCCAACTCTCCGGACAGTTCCTGATGCGTGCCTGGGATGTGCTGCGTACCGTCCCGGCAGGCAACACACTCACCTACACCGAATTCGCGGCCCGCGCGGGTCGCCCCGAAGCCACCCGCGCCGCGGCCAACGCGTGCGCCCGCAATGCCGTCGCCCTATTCGTGCCTTGCCATCGGATCCTGCGTATCGGCGGTGCGCTCGGCGGATTCCGCTGGGGGGCAACGGTAAAACGCAAGCTACTCGACCACGAAAGTGGACATCTCGGCCTGCCGAGCACTGAATGGCCATGATCGGCGAATCCGGCAATAGCCGATCGCGGCAGCGGTCGTGGTGATCCCGACCGCGTGACTGCTCACCTCAGGCGATAGTCGCCTGAAGCCGAGAACCGGCGCGTCCACGGACAACATGCAGTCGGCTGGGAATGCGTTGCCGCATCTCGTCCACATGACTGACCACGCCGACCACCCGACCCCCTGCACGCAGTTCGTCGAGCACACCCATTACAGCGTCAAGGGTATCGGCGTCCAGACCACCGAAACCCTCATCGATGAAGAGTGTGTCCAGCACCATCCCACCGGATTCGGCTGCGACCGTATCGGCCAGGCCGAGCGCCAAAGACAAGGCGGCCATGAATGTCTCACCGCCGGAGAGCGTCTTGGCCGGACGAATGGCGCCAGTGTAATCATCACGGATATCGAGTCCGAGCCCGCCGCGACGACCACGCGGTCCAGCTTTATCCGAATGGACGAATTCGTAACGACCACCGGACATCCTGCGCAATCGTACAGAGCCTGCCTGCGCCACCTCTTCCAAGCGTGCGGCCAGAACATAGGAGTGCAAAGACATCCGGCGGTTGTTCGCGCCGCGCCCGGCGACCACATCAGCGAGCCCGTTCAATTCCTCGAAGACCTGTTGCGCAGGAGCGATCCGGCCGACCGCGGCCCAGAGCTGACTGCCCAGTTCCGCGAGCCTGCTCGCCCGCCTGCTCACTTCGGCATGGACGGCAACCGCGGTGTTCAGCGCGTCCTGCGCGGCCGCCATCTGTGCGTCCAGCTCCGTCAGGTCACCGGGCTCTCGTGTCATCGCCGCCTGGATCTCCGGCTCCACCAGCACGGCTTCCGCATGCGCACGGGCCCGGTCGGCAGCTACGAGTTCCGCTTCGATCTCATCCTGCCGCACACCGGTGCGGGATGCGGCAGCGACCACTTTCGCGTATGCGCTCAATACGGCGATGTCATCTGGAGCAACGCCGGGCGCGGCACGCGGGACAGGATCAACGGTCGCGAAACCTGCCGTACCAGCGAGCTTTACCACGCGGTCTGCGAGCGCCGAAACCTGCTCATCCGCCGCTACCGCTGCTGACCGGGCATCACGTAGGGCGGTCGCCTCAGCAACCAGGGCGGTGAGCCGGGCACGACGGCTGTCGATGGTTCCATCGGCACCGGCCACCGCGCGCAGCCGCTCGGTGAGCTCGGCGCGGTGTGTTTCAGCGGAGGCGATAGTTGCGGCGATCGCACTGCGGCGAGCTTCGTATTCGCGCAGCTGCTCGTGCACTCGCGCCTCCTCTGCGCGCAGGCTGCTGCGCTCAGCGGTCAGGCTATCGGCGTGCTCGGCCAGTTCGGCGAGGTCCGCATAGCGATCGGCCGCGATATGCATCATTGCGGCGAGCTCTACTCGATCGGCGTCGCCACCACGGGCGACGAGCGCTTCGATCTCGCGCTCCAGTTCTGTGATGCGGGCCAGTGCGCGATCCCGGATGAGCTCGGCCGCATGCTCGGCCGCCGTGGCGGCCTCTTCTTCCGCAGTGGACACCGCGGCCGCCGTAGACCGAGCAGGCGCGGGATGCTCGGCGGAGCCGCACACTGCGCACGGGCTTCCGTCGACCAGCTCACCGGCCAGCTCGGCAGCCATTCCGGTCAGCCGTCGCTCGCGCAGGTCGAACACCCGCTCCTTGGCATCGAGGTGCGCAGAGCGGGCTGTGTCGAACTCCAACCTGGCGTGATCGAGTGCACCACGGCGGGCAGCCAACTCGGCGGCCGCTGTCACGGCGGTCTGCAGCCGCTCGGTTTCCGCGCGCAGGCCGGGCAATGCCGCAGCCGCTTCGGTCGCCTCACGCAATCCGGCCTCGGCCATAGCGAGCGCGGCTGGCAGCTGTTGACTTCGCTGAGCAAGCGTATGGATACATCGGACCAGTGCCGTGTCCTCGGCACGCAATGTGCTGAGTTCGCTGTCGAGCCGGGCACGACCGACCGCATCGGCACGTACTCCGTCCAGTCTGCCGATCTGTCCGCTCCATCGCCGAATCGTCGCATCGATATCGGCATCAGCACGCACCTGGGCCGCGACATCGGCTCCGAGGTTGTCGCTCCCGAGCAACTCTGCCCCGCCGAGATCAGCACTCGCCGGTTCCAAGAGCCGGGCCGTCAAGCGCTGGGCCGCTTGTTGTTTTTCCCCAGCCAATCGCCGCTGTTCCCTGACCGCCGACCTTGCCTCGTCGATGGCTGCCGCTACCGGCTCGGCGCGCCGAGCCAGCTCGAGTTCTTCCTGCAAGGCGCTGCGCCGTTGCGCGCCCGAAGCGTGCTCGTCCAACTGCTGCCGCGCCGCGACCAGGCGACGATGCAGTTCATGCCACCGCCGCTGTTGTTCTGCATGTTCCCGTGTCTGTATCACGATACGCTCGCAGCGTTCGACCTCCGCCACAGCCGTGCCCAGCTCAGCGCGGGCGGTGGACAGCAAAGCCTGCGACCAGTCGATCGACTCCGCCAAACCGACCGAATCCCCCGCCCCGGCGAGCAGACCCACCTGGATGATCAGTCGCTTGATGTTTTCGGTTCCTGCATCCAGTTCAGCCGCGGCGGTACGGCGTTTGTCGGCGAGCCACTGCTCAACAGCACCGAAACGCCTTGTATCGAAGAGTTTTTCGAGTAGTTTCTCGCGATCTTCGTTGTCCGCCCGCAAGAATCGCGCGAAATCACCCTGCGGCAGCAACAC
This sequence comes from Nocardia sp. TBRC8007, assembly GCF_056629435.1. Classification (NCBI taxonomy): domain Bacteria; kingdom Bacillati; phylum Actinomycetota; class Actinomycetes; order Mycobacteriales; family Nocardiaceae; genus Nocardia; species Nocardia sp. TBRC8007. Next base: position 245,726 of record NZ_JBWSOR010000004.1, read on the forward strand.
TACCTGGAAGAACTGATCGGCGCTCATACCGAGCAGCCGCAGGATCTCGGTGCCGATATCAGGTATCCGGGAAAGGTTTTCGCCGTAGCCGTCCAACCAGGTCAGTGTCGCCTTGGCGGGCACAGTGCGCATACCGACACCAGACCGTTTGCGCCGCTCGAATTCCGGGCTGCGGGTGAGGCGAAGCCGTCGACCGCCCAGGGTCGCCTCCAACACCACCTGCGGCGGTGTCTGTTCCGGTGCGTGATCGGAGTGCAACCGCTTGCTCTCCCCGCGCGCGCCGGGCACCTTACCGTAGAGCGCGAACGCAATCGCGTCCAGCACCGTGGTCTTGCCCGCTCCGGTCTGGCCATGCAACAAGAACAAGCCGTCGGCACCGAGTACGTCGAAATCGACAGTCGCGGTGCCTGCGTACGGGCCGAACGCGGTCATCTCCAGCTTGTGCAGCCTCATGCCACGCCGATGTCCCGCTTCGGCGTGGCCACGCTACGCTGCCGCCTCCGGGCCTGACCGCTCATGCTCTGTCCCTCCTCCCCGCATGAGCGGACCCCTCCGTGGCCACGCTACGCTGCCGCCTCCGGGCCTGACCGCTCATGCTCTGTCCCTTCTCCCCGCATGAGCGGACCCCTCCGTGGCCACGCTACGCTGCCGCCTCCGGGCCTGACCGCTCATGCTCGTGCTCATGCGGGCACTTCCTCGGTCCTGGTGGCCACGTGCTCAGGTTCTGCGACCGCGGCGGCCAGCGCGCGTTCCAGCCATGCCATATCGTTCGAGTTCGGCATGCCTCGGACGTCGGCGAGAAAGCTACGGGCTACTTCGATGTCACGGCGGCCGTGCACTCGCTCACGGTAGCGCAGTTCCGAGTTCCCCTCGGGGCGCGCCCATTCCACATGCACAGCATAGGGAAAACGTTCCCGCAGCTTGCGCATAGCGTCGACCGGACGGGCCGGATCGGTGAGTACGGCCGAAACGTAGTGCTGTTCGGCTGCACTGTGCCGCGCGTCGTTCAGCAGCTCGTCCAAGGTGCCGGTGAGTTTACTCAGGCTCCGGACCGTCGGCAGATCCCGACGCCGGACCGCAGGTGCACCAGATGCGTCCAGATCCACGATCCAGACTGCCTTACGATGTGAACTCTCTGCGAACGAATACGGCAGCGGCGAGCCAGAGTAGCGCACCGACTCCAGCAGCGTCTGCGGTGAATGCAGGTGACCGAGCGCCACGTAGTCGATGTCGTGGAAGGCGGACAGCGGCACCGTCTCCACTCCGCCTACGGAGATCGTCCGTTCCGACCCGGTCGCCTCCCCACCGACGACGAAGGCATGTGCCAGCACAACCGTGCGCGCACCTGGCCGCCGCGCGATATCGGTACGGATCCGGGCCATCACCGCGTCCAAGACCTCAGCATGAGAGCGAGCTTGCGGTACGCCCAATTCAGCGCGAGTGAGCTCTGGTTCCAGATAGGGAATGCCATAGCAAGCTACGAGCCCATGCTCATCTTCCAGCAAGACCGGCTGATCTGCCTCGGCAGTGGTGGTGCGCAGATGCAATCCACCCGCTGCGGCGAAACTGGCGCCCGCACCCAACCTGGCCGGCGAATCGTGGTTTCCCGAGGTGGCCACGATCTGCGCTCCGGCCGCGCGAATGGCTTCGAGCCCCCGATTGCATACCGCGATCGCATCGGCGCTCGGAACCGAGCGGTCGTACACATCACCAGGCAGCAGAACCACCTCGACCGATTCCTCAGCCACCAGTTCCGCGATCGCGGTCAGCGAACGAACCTGGTCAGCAAGCAGATCGACCCCGTGAAACGTACGTCCGATGTGCCAGTCCGAGGTATGCAGCATCCGCATGTCGCGAAACCGTAGGACAATCCGCCCTCCGACTTCAACCCCGACTCCACCTCCATGATCGATTCCGCACCCCTGATCACGTTACCCCACGTCATCGGCTTCAGGTCGCGGCAACGATCGCTGTCCGGAGTACGGTAGCGCCGACCGCACCCCCGGGAACCGCCAGGCCTGAAGGCGGCAGCTCTGTGTGAGTGGCAACACAATCACCTGGACCATCTCGGCATGCAACTCGGCAGTTCCTCGGTGACTTTCTTGGACCACGCTGTAGGTCGGTGACCAGGTCGATAGTCGTGCCGCCACAGTGCCGAGCGCGCAGGCAACTAGTCTGCATACCGTGGCTGCTTCCCAACGTGCGCGATCCCGGGTACCCGCGCCGCAACGTTCCCTCATGCCTTCTGTGCCGGGAATCCCGGTCGGCGGGGCGATCCTCATCGCGGTCGCGTGTACGTTTCTGGGATTTCTGATCGATGCCCGAAACGGCGGCAATGAGCTGACCGGCACCTTCGCTACGCTGTACACAACCGGGTGCGTGGCTGCTGTCGCTGCCGTACGCTACCGTGGCTTGTTCGACGCCATGGTGTTGCCGCCGCTGCTGCTGTTCATCGCTGTGCCGTTGGCCTATCAGAAACTCTCCGGGGGCAGTTCGACCTCGATAAAAGACATCCTGCTGAATCTGGCGATCCCGCTGGTGAGCCGATTCCCGACCATGATGCTGGCTACAGTCATCGTCTTGCTGATCGGTGGTGTCCGAATCCTGATGCATCGTCGTACGGAGGGGAAGAACAGTTCGCCCTCACCACGGCGCGGGGCAAGCCGACGCGCGTCACGGTCCAGGAAGACAACGACGCGGGCCAAACCTGACCGCCCCTCCGACACTCTCGCAAAGGCGACACGACGCAAGACCCGCCGCCCGAAAGCCGGGCCAAGATCGAACCAGGTGGACAAGCCTATGCCACGGTCATCCCGCCGGGCCACGCCTCAGGTCGCCGATACCCCACCACGGGGCGCTTCGCCCCGGCCTAGAGAAGAGCACGTCAGCGCGCACAGCGCCGGTGCCCCGACCATCGCCATACCCCGCCTCCAAGGCAAACCACCACGCGGGTCGGGGCACCACGATATTCCGCCACACCCTCAGCCCACGGTGCGCTACCGCGACCGGGGTACGGCCCGTGCCGAACAGCGGCGACCGGAGAACTTGTAGACCACGCTCATCCGAGCCCGCTCGCCGAGCAAACGGACCCGACTCAGCGGCGAACGCCGCGTAGTTCCCTGGGCAACGCGAAGACAAGGGTCTCGTTGGCCGTAGTGACCGGCTGGACATCGCTGTAGCCATGCTCGGCCAGCATGTCCAGGACAGCACGGACCAGAATCTCTGGGACCGACGCACCCGAGGTGATGCCGATGGTGCGAACACCGTCGAACCAAGCCGGGTCGACCTCGCGAGCGAAGTCCACCAGGTAGGCGGCCTTGGCACCCGCGCCGAGCGCGACCTCGACCAAACGCACCGAGTTCGAGGAATTACGGGAACCGACCACGATCACCAGGTCGCATTCCGGCGCCATCGCCTTCACCGCCACTTGGCGGTTCTGCGTGGCGTAACAGATGTCGTCGCTCGGTGGGTCCTGCAGACCAGGGAATCGTTCCCGCAGCCGTTTCACCGTCTCCATTGTCTCGTCCACACTCAGCGTGGTCTGCGAGAGCCAGATCACCTTCGACTCGTCCCGCACACTGATCGTGTCGACCGCGTCGGGTCCGTCGACCAGTTGAACATGTTCTGGTGCCTCACCGGCGGTACCCTCGACCTCCTCGTGGCCCTCATGCCCGATGAGCAGAATGTCGTAGTCGTCGCGGGCGAAGCGCTTGGCCTCCTGGTGCACCTTGGTCACCAGCGGGCAGGTCGCGTCGATAGTGTGCAGCTTGCGCGACACGGCGGATTCGTGCACCGCGGGCGAGACACCATGCGCGGAGAATACGACGACCGCCCCCTCGGGGACCTCGTCGGTCTCGTCGACAAAGATCACACCACGCTCGCGCAACGTCTCCACTACATGCCGGTTGTGCACGATCTCTTTACGTACGTAGATCGGCGCGCCGTGCTTCTCCAACGCCTTCTCCACGGTTTCGACTGCGCGGTCCACGCCGGCACAGTACCCGCGTGGCTCGGCGAGCAACACACGTTTTCTGCGATCGGCAGCCGGTGCGGCACCTGCCGATCGGGCGATTCCGACGTTCAAGGGGATGGCCGCTGACATGTCCACAGGATACGTGTGACCAGCGTCCCTGCCACGTCCGGGAGCCGACTGTTACCTCCGCTCGACACAAGCCCGGTCCGGGCAGAGCCGAGACATCCAGTCGCAGGAAGTGGAACAGCGGCGGCATGAGTACGTCTCGGTCACGCTGCTGATCGAGTGCCCACGGGCCGGTGGCTCATTCCATCGTTACTCACCACAGCCGTTACTCACCACAGCCGTTACTCACCACAGCCGTTACTCACCACAGCGCCCTAACCCCGCAGCACCGCGAACACTGCGATTCACGGAGTTGCGCACCGTACTCGCCGAAGACATACGTCTATCCTCCACATATGATCGCAGCTCCGCGAAATCCGGGCCGATCCGTCACGCGCCGAGGCGGACGAATATCCGAATCCTGTGCACACCTCTTTTGTATGGCACCCCTTTTCGGGCAGTCTAGGACCATGCTTCGACCACCTTTTCTGGCCCGCGTCGCCGCAGGCGCCGCCGTGTACGCGATCGAGGAGAGTCGTCGGCTACCCACGGCGGCAATACATTTCCCGATCACGGCTATCAGTCAAATGCTACAGACGACTATGCACATCCAGCAGTTCGTGACCAGCCTGGCATTGAAGGGCGATACAGTTTTCGGACATTTGTCCGACCGTCCGGTCGAACAGCCGGAATGGGCCACATTCGACGAAGACCTCGCCGACGAACCGGACTCCGAACCCCGCCGAACCAGCCGATTCGATCGCTACACTGCCGACAGTGTCCCCACCGCTACCGAGGACCAATCGTCCTTGATTCCCGAATCGATATCCGAACCCTTCACCACAGAGAGCTCGGTTCGCGGCGCCGAGACCAACGGCCACATCCGCCCCGAGCCCGAGCCCGAAGTCGTCGAACCGCAGGTCGCCACCCGCTACAACTACGCCACGATGACCTTGGCACAGCTGCGCGCCCGGCTGCGCATGCTGACGCTAGAGGACCTCGAGGCGCTGCTGGAATATGAGCAGCGCACCCGCGCCAGGGCACCGTTCGTGACCATGCTGACGAATCGGATCGCCACCGTGCAAGCCCAGTGACCGAACCAGGACCCCCTCCTGCACCGCTGGTTGGCCGGAAAACCTCCGGCCAACCAGCAGACAAGCCCGCGAATTCCGCCGAGCGCCCATGGCCGGTCCGTTCGGTAGCCATCAAAGTCGCCCAATGGATCGACCGACTCGGCAACATCTGGGTAGAAGGGCAGATCACGCAGATCAACCTGCGTCCCGGTACACGGACGGCGTTCCTGGTGTTACGCGACCCGTCCGCCGATATGTCCCTGTCGGTGACCTGCGCTCCAGACCTCATCCGCACCTCTCCGGTCCCGCTACGCGAGGGCAGCAGGGTGGTGATCTACGGCAAACTCTCCTTCTTCACCGGTCGGGGCACGATCTCATTGCGCGCCATGGAGATTCGCTCCGTCGGTATCGGCGAACTATTGGCCCGTATCGAACGACTGAAGGCACTGCTGGAAGCCGAGGGCCTATTCGATCCCCGTCTCAAACGACCACTCCCATTCCTGCCTACGACGATCGGGCTGATCACCGGTCGCGCAAGCGCAGCGGAGCACGATGTGTTGAGTGTCGCGCAAAATCGTTGGCCTGCAGTGCGTTTCGAGATCAGAAATACTGCGGTACAGGGGCCGAACGCGGTGCCTCAGCTACTCGCCGCGCTGGTCGAGCTCGATCATGAACCCACCGTGGAGGTGATCGTGCTCGCACGCGGTGGCGGTAGCGTGGAAGACCTGTTGCCGTTCTCCGATGAAGCCCTGTGTCGCGCTATCGTAGCCGCGACCACCCCGGTCGTGAGCGCGATCGGCCATGAACCCGACAACCCGCTCAGCGACTTGGTCGCCGATCTACGCGCGGCCACCCCGACCGATGCCGCCAAGCGGGTGGTTCCGGACGCAGCTGCCGAGCTGTCGGCAGTCGAGGAGTTGCGCGCCCGTGCCGCGGCCGCATTGCGCGGCTGGGTCGACCGCGAGACCAACACCCTCACCCAACTGCGTTCCCGGCCCGTGCTCGCCGACCCACTGCGCGCTATCGACCAGCGCCAGGACGAGATCGAGCGCCTGCGCACGGCAATGCGGCGGAGCGTCGAACAGCTGCTCCACAACGAATCCACAGCGACCAGACATCTGCGTGAGAAGCTCACCGCAGTGGGTCCGGCCGCGACACTGGCCCGTGGTTACGCTGTTGTCCAGCGCGTCATCGGTCAGGAACGCCAGGTGGTGCGCTCGATCGCGGACGCGCCAGTTGGCAGCCGACTGCGGATCCGGGTCGCCGATGGCGCTGTCACAACTGCCACCCTCGACACCGAGGCACTCGGCACGACACACACCGATACCGAGAGGAACTGACCTTGGCCGAATCCGGCGAGTCCACACAAAAGAACGCGGCAGAAGCCGAGCCGGACGGTGACTCGGATATCACCGGATTCGGCTATGAACGCGCCCGCGACGAACTGGCCGACATCGTGAAAATACTCGAGCAAGGCGGCCTCGACCTTGACGAGTCCCTCACCCTATGGGAACGCGGTGAAGCTCTGGCCAACCGCTGTGAACAGCATCTGGCAGGCGCACGTCAGCGGGTAGCGGACGCACTGCACCGCACCGACTCGGCGCAGCGAGAATGACGCTCCGGCGCGCTACCCCGGATATCCGCACCACCGGCTCCCACCGACCGCGGATTCAATTCCGCTGAACCGTTGACGACGCGGTGAGCCACCGAGCGAACGCTGCCGCGAACGAGTAGACCGGGTGTTTCAGGGCTGCAGCGGGACGGCGGCGGCGATCGCCCTGGCCAGCATGGTGAAGGCGGCCTGGTCACCCGCACCGGTGATCAACACTCGGGACTGACCGAGGTCTGCGATCCAGGCAGTCTCCTCACCCGGCTCCGCATAGGCGGTCCACTGCTGTCTGCCGACCTGTTCGACACCGCTGGCGTACCGGGATCCGAGCACGAACCTGGCCAGCGCCTCTTCCGTCGCGTCGCTCTGGGTAAATCGCATATACGTGCCCTGCTGCGTAATGTAGCCCACGGTGCTGACCGCTCCACCGCCTGGGCCGCTGATCGTCTCGCGACTGCCGGAATTCGGTGTCCAGCTATCTGGTACGGCTGGATTGCGGATCGGGAACGGCAAGGTCCGAGCGTCGGCAGTGAGAGCGGCCCGCGCATCGAAGTGCGGGATCTTCCCCTGAGTCGGGCCGCTCGCGGCGAAACTGCACTGGCTGGCCAACCCCGCGAACACCACCGCGATCACCACTAACGGAATCAGCGACCAGAACAGATCCCGGTAGTCGTTCATGATGCGTGGCTTTTGGTAGGACACGCTCTCAGTATCCACTCGCGCGGCAATGCTCCGCCGAGCACCCCGATCCCGAACAGGGGTAACAGCCACGTCATACCGAATGAGACAATCGACCGGATACGCATCGATGCACAGGAGGCACCCGTAATGACGGCAACTTCCCCGACCCCGAGCCGCCGCGAGGCGCCCGACCGCAACCTCGCACTCGAGCTGGTCCGCGTGACGGAAGCCGGAGCGATGGCCGCGGGCCGGTGGGTGGGGCGCGGCGACAAAGAGGGAGGAGATGGCGCCGCTGTCGATGCCATGCGTCAGCTGGTCAGCTCGGTATCCATGCGCGGCATCGTCGTCATCGGCGAGGGGGAGAAGGACGAGGCGCCGATGCTGTACAATGGCGAGTCCGTAGGCGACGGTACCGGTCCCGAGGTGGATTTCGCGGTGGACCCGATCGACGGCACCACGCTGATGTCCAAAGGCTCGCCCGGCGCGATCGCCGTGCTCGCGGTCGCTGAGCGGGGCGCGATGTTCGACCCGTCGGCGGTGTTCTATATGCACAAGATCGCAGTCGGCCCCGACGCCGCCGACGTAATCGATATCTCGGCTCCGATCAGTGAGAACATCAGCCGGGTCGCCAAGGCCAAGAACTCCTCGAAGTCCGACCTCACCGTCTGCATTCTGGACCGCCCGAGGCATACGGAACTGATCCAGCAAGTACGCGACGCGGGTGCCCGCATCCGCCTGATCTCCGACGGCGACGTCGCCGGCGCGATCGCCGCGGCCCGCCCGGATTCCGGCACCGACATCCTGGTCGGCATCGGCGGCACCCCCGAGGGCATCATCGCCGCCGCCGCGATGCGCTGCATGGGCGGCGCACTGCAAGGCATGCTCGCACCGAAGGATGATGAGGAAAGACAGAAAGCCATCGACGCGGGCCACGACCTGGACCGCGTGCTGAACACCGAAGACCTGGTCTCCGGGGAGAACGTCTTCTTCTGCGCCACCGGCGTCACCGACGGCGACCTACTGCGCGGCGTCCGCTACTACAGCGGCGGCGCATCGACCCAATCCATCGTCATGCGCTCGAAATCCGGCACCGTCCGCATGATCGACGCCTACCACCGCCTGACCAAGCTGCACGAATACTCATCAGTCGATTTCATCGGCGATGAACACGCGGTCCCGCCGCTCCCCTGACCCCAGAGCCCCCGTTGTTCGTGGCGCCGCGGACAATGGGAACCACGGGGGCTGGAGTGATAGTCCACTAGGATATCCAGAGGCGATTCGGACAACCGGGGGCGAACAACCTCAGGCGTGGCTGCCTCAGGCACTGCGACCGCGGCATAGGGTCGAAAGCATGACCGAGGACACGCAGTACCGCATCGAACACGACACTATGGGCGAGGTTCGGGTTCCGGTGGACGCCCTGTGGCGGGCGCAGACCCAGCGGGCCGTAGCGAACTTCCCGATCAGCGGGCGCGGTCTGGAGCGCGCACAGATTCGCGCACTCGGTCTGTTGAAGGCCGCGTGCGCCACGGTGAACCGCGACCTGGGTCTGCTCGATCCGGGGAAAGCCGACGCCATCATCGTCGCGGCGAACGAGATCGCGGCCGGCGACCACGACGATCAGTTCCCGGTCGACGTCTTCCAGACCGGCTCCGGAACCAGCTCGAATATGAACGCCAATGAGGTGATCGCCTCCTCGGCCGAGCGCAACGGTGTCATCGTGCACCCGAACGACGACGTGAATATGTCACAGTCATCCAACGACACCTTCCCCACCGCAACGCATCTCGCCGCTACCGAAGCGGTCATCACCGATTTGGTTCCCGCGCTGGAACATCTGCGCCTGGCGCTGCTGGACAAGTCGACCGAATGGCAGACCGTAGTGAAGTCCGGCCGTACGCACTTGATGGATGCCGTGCCGATCACGCTCGGCCAGGAATTCAGCGGCTACACCCGGCAGATCGCGGCGGGCATCGATCGCATCATGGCCGTGCTGCCCCGGCTCGGCGAGCTGCCGATCGGCGGAACAGCGGTCGGCACCGGGCTGAACGCACCGGGAGGCTTCGGTGCGAAGGTCGTCGCGGAGCTGGTGCGCGCCACCGGGATCGACGCTTTGCGCGAGGCCGAGAACCACTTCGAGGCGCAGGCGGCCCGGGACGGTCTGGTCGAGGCATCCGGTGCCCTGCGCACGATCGCGGTGAGCCTGACCAAGATAGCCAACGATATTCGCTGGATGGGCTCGGGCCCGCTGACCGGACTGGCCGAAATCCAGCTGCCCGATCTGCAGCCGGGTAGCTCGATCATGCCGGGCAAGGTGAACCCCGTTCTCCCTGAGGCGGTTACGCAGGTCTGTGCACAGGTGATCGGCAATGACGCCGCGGTCACCTTCGCAGGCGCGAACGGCGCCTTCGAGCTGAACGTGTACATCCCGGTGATGGCACGCAACCTGTTGGAGTCGATACGTCTGCTGGCGAATGTCGCACGACTGTTCGCCGACCGATGCGTACGTGGGCTGGTCGCCAATGTCGAGCACCTGCGCACGCTCGCCGAATCCTCGCCCTCGATTGTCACACCGCTGAACTCGGCGATCGGCTACGAAGAAGCGGCCGCGGTCGCCAAAGAGGCACTCGAGGAGGAGAAGACCATTCGCCAGACCGTCATCGACCGCGGCCTGCTCGGTGAGCAGCTGACCGAGACGGAACTCGACCGCCGTCTCGACGTGCTCGCCATGACCAAGGCACAGGAACACGACTGACCGAACCGGCAGACTCGAGAACGCCTCGGCAATGCCACCGAAATGTAGGCTGGTTCACCGAGGCATCCCAGCTGCGAGTTTCTCAACCAGCAACGAAAGATGCCCGGAGTGGACATCGCATGACGTGCGGGGATCAGTTGCTTCGTCGCCAGCTGGCTGGGCTACGATAACCGCTGGGTCGGTACCGAGTTGCGATTCGCGCGATTTGCGAATGAGTTACGTCGTCATCAGATACTACCGACCGGACCATCCAAAGTATCACCAACGACGCGATGGTCTCTTCGGCTATCTCATGCCCGTGGAAGGTGACGAGGGCTTCGCGGTTGGGTGAGATTGATGCAAGGAGGCTTATTCACTGGCGATCTTGTAGAAGTGGAGTGCGATCACCGTGGAAATTGTTTCGGTGAACGTCTCGATGGGTCGACGGTAGTCGGTGTGCATGATCCTCCAGGTTTTGAAGTGCGCGATCACCTGCTCGATGAGCGCCCGGACGCCGTTGACCGCGGAATTGAATTGTTTCTCCCACTCCAGCAGAACCCGGCCGACGGGCTTCTTGATGGGAGTGATAAGTCCGCTGCCTTGAAACCCTTTGTCTCCCAGCGATGCTGCGACATCGATGCCGAGCAGCACTCCAGATTCTTCGATGCAGTGCATATCGTGGCGGGAACCGTCGATGGCATCGGAGATCCACGCCAGTCGACCGTGCGGGTCCGCGCCGACCTGGACGTTCATCCCGGTGGTCTTGTGCTTGCCCGAGTACAGTTGCGGGTGCGAGCGCCACGACCAGCACGGCAACAGCGTCCCGTCGAACAGGTACTGGGTGTGCGGGTCCAGTTCGTCGGCCGTGGGCACCCAGTCGCGCAGCGCGGTGTCGAGTAGCGGTGTGATCGCGGTGATCGCACGGCTGATCGTGGACTGCGACACGTCGTGGGTCTCGGCGAGTTCGGCTTGGACTCGGTTGCGGCGCAGGTAGGTCAAGGTCACCACGACCGCACGGAACAAGCCCAGAACCGGTGGGCAGATGCGCTTTCGGTGATCGCCGGTCTCGGTCCAGGTGGTATGGACGAGGATGCACAGCTCGGTGATCTGATCACGGTGGAAACCAGTGGTATTGTACATGTGCGGCGGCCTTGCTCGTATGAAAGTTGTTGTGTGGTAACACAATTCTCTACACGAGCGGGCCGCCGCCCGCATCCGGAGACGCTGACTCCCATCACGAAAAGATCCCGAACACGCCCCGTGAATAACCCTCATCGATCCGCTACAACCTCGGTAGTGAGGACGACACTGTCGGTGCTCGATTACCAGACTTCCAACTCGACAACAATCAGTGGGTCAGCGGCATGTTCCACAATGGTCGAGGCGTCTTCGTTACCACAATCGAATCTATGGCCACCGCCGCCGCACCTTGGAAAGACCGCGTCGACACCCTCCACACCTCAACGCTGCCGCTGAAAGTTGAGGCTGTACTCGTACGTCCCGACGGCCATATCTGTTGGGTCCCTGGAACCCCGATCGAAGACGCACTACGGCTGTGGTTCGGCAACCCGCGCTGATCAAGCCCACTACGCAACCTTCAGGGCATCAGAGTAGGTTTCTGAGCATTTGAACTGTGATTTCGGCGTGCCGGTGGGAGCGGGCACGGTGAACTCCGTTCTTCCAGAAGCGGTTACCCAGGTCGGCGGACAGATGATCGGCAATGACGCCGCTCATCTTCGCCGACGCGAACGGTGCCTTCGACTCGCCATGACCAAGGCACAGAAACACGACTGACCGAACCAACCGGCTCGAATGCCACGATGCACCCATATCCGCATTGTCGTGGCATTCGGCCTGCCGGAGTGATCAGTCGCGCAGATACGCCAGTTCAGCGCGCGCCGATTCACCATCCGATCCGAAATCAGTGCGAGTGAAGACATTCCACCGCCGCAATAAGGGAGCGAAAACCAGCTCGCCTTCCTCGGCGCGATCGTAGATTCCCGCCGCGGCGAGTACCGCGTCGCTGCAGCGGCCATCCGCCAGCTCCACCGTGGGAACTTGGAAGCAGGCGATCTGATCGGCGACAGCACGCATGGTCTGGTTCGGTACGAGGTCGAAGGCCGCGGCAACCAGGTTCGCGAAGAACTCCGCCTGGAGTTCGTCGTCCCGCGCTATACGCTCGGCGATGGCATCGACCTGTGGATTCTCCCCGAGCACCGCGATATTGCGATGCTGGATCACGCTGGCAGCCTCCTCGAAAGCGCAGGTGGCGAGCATATCGAGCAGGTGCATCGCCGGGCGGCGGAAACCTCTGGTCATCTGCGCCATGCGCAGCCGCTCCAGCTCTTCCGGGTCGGCTGCCCTGGTGACCATGAGGTAGTTGCGGATCACGATCGCATGGCGGTTCTTCTCGGCTGTCCAGCGACCGACCCAGCGCCACCACGCACCAGTGCGCAGATGCTTGCCGACCTCACGGTGATAAGAGGGCAGATTATCGGCGATCAATACGGAGACGGTCAACGCCAGAAGGGCGGTTTCGCTGAGCGTGGACTGCTCGGGCGTCCACGCTGTGCCGCCGAGGAATGGGAAGTTTCGCCCCTCTGCCCACGGCACGAGATCGTGTGGTTGCCACTCTTTGGCGGTATCGATGTGCTTGCACAGCAGCAGATCTACGTCCATCGCGAGCGATTCGAGCAGTTCGCGGTCGGTCAAGAGAGTATGCACCGAGTCACCCTAGCGGTTCGGCCCTGGAAACGGGGGTGAGATGGACAGGAAACCGAGATCGTGCGGCGGTCGAGGACAGGGGAAACGGACTACGACTTCGGTATGACGGTGATCACACCATCCACCCACGTGATGGTGCCACCGAAGAAATCGCTCTGTTTCCCGCCGGGAATGGTCTTCTCGTCGCTGACCGGATAGCCGAGCTTCCCCTGTGCGCCGCCGTTCTCCTGCCACGCCCTGCGGATCTCACCCCACACGATGCGAGGTTCGCTTTTCCTGGCCATGTAGATGGTGCCGCCGGCGAAATCTTGATATTCACTGGCGTCAGGACCGCTTTCCTCAGCCGCCAGCGGAAGGCCGAGCGGACCGGCCGGACCGCCGCGGCGCAAGTATTCATGGTAGATATCGCCGGACACAGCGATCTCACCGGCCACCGTCACGATCCTGGTCTCCTCCGCGGCCTCGACCGTGGTGGTCGTCTTGCGAGGTCCGGTGTGGTGAGTCGTTTCCACGGCTCGGGGAGCCGCGGGAGTCGCTGTCATGCCCGCTGTCGCAGTAATGCTGCCTTCGTCGCCACCGCAGCCGAGCACGGTCAGTCCGGTTGCGGCGATCGCCACAGTGATCCCAGCCGTTCGTCGATCGAAGTGGAGCATGTCCATCCTCTCGCAATGAGCTACCAGCACCCCACGGGCTCCGTGACGCCGTGTGTAGCCTCGGCCGATCGCCGGTATGACCCGATGATCGATACGCGATCATCGGGTCATACCGAACAGCTATCGCGGCGGATAATACCTGGCGGACAAGCCACGACACACGACACCGGACAACACGCCTGAATCAGGCGTGCGGGCCGTACTCCTCCAGCATCTCGGTGACCAGAGCCGCGATCGGCGAACGCTCGCTACGGGTCAGCGTGATATGCGCGAAAAGTGGGTGGCCTTTGAGCTTCTCGATCACCGCCGCGACACCGTCGTGTCTGCCGACCCGAAGGTTGTCGCGCTGGGCCACATCGTGTGTGAGTACCACCCGCGACCCGGTTCCGAGTCTGCTGAGCACTGTGAGCAGTACGTTCCGCTCCAGTGACTGGGCTTCGTCGACGATCACGAACGAATCGTGCAGCGATCGTCCGCGAATATGAGTCAGCGGCAGTACTTCCAGCATGCCGCGGCTGAGCACTTCCTCCATGACTTCGCGACTGGCCAGACCGTCGAGTGTGTCGAAGACCGCCTGCGCCCATGGCCCCATCTTCTCGCTCTCGGTGCCGGGGAGATAACCCAGATCCTGGCCGCCGACCGCGTACAGCGGGCGGAAAACCACCACCTTGCGCTGCGTGCGCCGTTCCAATACGGCCTCCAGGCCCGCGGTCAACGCGAGCGCGGATTTGCCCGTGCCCGCCCGCCCACCGAGCGAGACGATCCCAACGCTCTCGTCCAGCAAGAGGTCCAGCGCGACCCTCTGTTCGGCGGAACGGCCGTGCAACCCGAATGCCTCGCGCTCCCTGACCAGCCGCACCTGTTTGTCCGGGGTGATCCGGCCGAGAGCACTCGAGCCCGCGCCGAGTATGCGGATGCCGGTGTGGCAGGGAAGTTCTCGCGCCTCATCGAGATCGATCACCGATTCGGCGTAGAGCTGATCGATCTGGCCCGAGCTGACATCCAGTTCCACCATTCCGGACCAACCGGATGTGACCACGTCCTGCGCGTGATACTCGTCGGCGGGTATCCCCACCGCACTGGCTTTGACTCGCAGCGGGATGTCTTTGGATACCAGCACCACTTCGCGGCCCTCGGCCGCGAGATTGAGCGCACAAGCCAGAATCCGGGCGTCGTTGGTGTCGGTACGAAACCCCACCGGAAGGACTATGGGATCAGTATGGTTCAGTTCCACCTGTAGCGTTCCACCCGCGGAGCCGATCGGCACCCGCTGGTCCAACCTGCCGTACTGCAGGCGCAGATCATCCAGATTGCGCAAGGCCTCCCGCGCGAACCAGCCCAGTTCATGATGATGCCGTTTGGCCTCGAGTTCACCGATGACCACCAGGGGCAGCACCACGTCGTGTTCGCCGAACCTGGTGAAAGACCAGGGATCCGACAGTAGAACAGACGTATCGATGACGAATACCTTACCGGGCACGTGCGAGGGGCTGGCCCCCTTCGCGGCGGCTCCGCTGTGCGCGGAGCTGGAATTCGCCGAGGGAGCGGAAACGGAGCGTGCAGCAGTCACGGTGGGCTCCTCTGTGTTCATGCGGAACTCGCACGAACAATCTCGCTGGACCGGGTCCGTCCTGATAGATCCGACGTTGCCGTCAGAAGCCACGAGGGCCGGGCGCCGGCCCTCTCGCACTGAATAGCTCAGTCACGGTCAGGACCTCCCGTACGAGCCACACCGCCGCGGCCCGCATACCCGACGCTACCTGCGAACCATGCTTCTGCGCTCAGGACGCAGGAGCATGTCCGTGAATTTGTCGTAAACCGGAGTACCTCGTCGGCACAACACAGCATCGGCACAACACAGCAGAACGAGCACTTTCGGACAAGGCCAGGCACCGGATACGGCACGGAGGCGCACACCACGACCGGACCTGCGGCAACCAGAGCGCACGCAATCGCCCGCACATGGTGCTCAGCCCGCGGCGGCGCCGGGCCCAAGGCCTGGCAGCGAGGTCAGGAAACATGCGCGCAGAGTTCGTACTCGCGGACATCCGATGCGGCGGATAGAGTCGCTGACATGTCCGGTGCGGAGGATTTGGCGAAGTTGTCGTCGAAGGAGCTACACGACCGAGCGATCAAGCGCGCCGTGCGCCGCGGTGATGTGAAGTTCTTATGGCGTCTGCTCACCTCGATCCCGGCCGCGGAGGCCGCCGCGGGCAATATCGCCGAGAGCGAGATGGACATCAAGTACATCCTGCCCCTGATCGATGACTACATTCACGCAGGAGACGGCGCGATCGCCGAGGTATTGCGTCCGATCTATTGGCAGTATCTGACCCAGCACTCCTGAGCTGGGTCAACGGCGGTTCAATGCCGCGCGCCAAAGGCCCGCAACGATGCCGCGCAAAAAGTTTTCCCAGCTGAAGTGATCGTGCCACAGGATGATTCGGCCGTCGCGCAGCTCGAATGTGCCGGTCACCCAAAATCCGACGCGCACAGGACCGAAGTGCAGGTAGTCGGTGCGGTCGGTGAGCACAATCTCACCATCGGCGGCGATATGGTGCATATCGACGGCGAATCCGAGCCAGTCATGGCGCAAGCCGCGCAGTACACCACCGACCCGGCGGATACCTCGAACATCGGGCAATGAAGTGTTCTTCCAGACAATGTCCGGATGCAGCAGTTCGGTCGACTCCTCGGACGCGCCCATCTCCAATGCGGCGAAGAATTTCCGCACCGCGGTGATCGAGTCCTGTTTCAGGTCGAGTTCGTCGGTCATGGCCACAGCCTAAGCCGCGCAGGGCGGTAAGAACGCACGATACGCACGGCAAGTCCGTCACGAATGCCCTCAATGTCGATTTTCGACAACACCGGGCACCTGCTCCTGCGACCGCTTCAGCGGCACGGCTCCGCTACCGGGCGACACGCTGTGGCGGTCTCAGCGGATCAGCCCAGCAGATGCCAATCCTCGAGGCCCTCGTACAACGGAACGTCCGCGGCCAGCTTGCGCACCCTGGCGCGCAGCGCATCCAGATCGGCGGCACCACTCAGCGCACCGGCGATGATGTCGGCGACCTCGGTGAACTCGGTGTCGCCGAAGCCGCGAGTGGCCAGAGCAGCGGTACCGATGCGCAAGCCGGAGGTGACCATAGGCGGTCGCGGATCGAACGGAACGGCATTGCGATTGACCGTGATTCCGATCTCGTGCAGCAGATCCTCCCCCTGCTGGCCGTCGAGCTCGGAATTGCGCAGGTCGACGAGTACCAGATGCACATCGGTACCGCCGGTGAGCACGCTTATGCCCTTGTTCGCGACATCAGCCGCGGTGAGACGCTCGGCGAGGATCTTCGCACCGGACAGCGTGCGCTCCTGGCGATCATGGAACTCTACGCTCGCGGCGATCTTGAAAGCGACGGCCTTGGCCGCGATGGCGTGCATGAGCGGACCGCCCTGCTGCCCCGGGAATACCGTGCTGTTGAGTTTCTTGGCGAACTCCTGCTTGGCCAGGATCAGACCGGACCGCGGGCCGCCGAGAGTCTTGTGCACGGTCGAGGAGACCACGTCGGCATAGGGCACCGGGGAGGGGTGCAGTCCTGCGGCGACCAGGCCGGCGAAATGCGCCATGTCCACCCACAGGTAGGCACCGACCTCATCGGCGATCGAACGGAATGCCGCGAAGTCCTGGTGGCGCGGGTAGGCTGACCAGCCGGCCACGATCACCTTCGGCCGCGCGCCGAGTGCGATATCGCGCACCTCGTCCATGTCGACGCGGTGATCTTCCTTGCTCACCCCGTAGGAGTGCACTTCGTAGAGCTTTCCGGAGAAATTCAGACGCATGCCATGAGTGAGGTGACCACCGTGCGCGAGGTCGAGGCCGAGCAGCTTGTCGCCCGGATTCAGCAGCGCCATCAGCACCGCGGCGTTCGCCTGGGCGCCGGAATGCGGCTGTACGTTGACGAATTCGGCGTCGAACAGCTCCCTTGCCCGCTCCCGCGCCAGATTCTCCACAACATCGACGTGCTCGCAGCCACCGTAGTAGCGCCGTCCCGGGTACCCCTCAGCGTACTTGTTGGTGAGCACACTGCCCTGCGCCTGCAGCACCGCACGCGGCACGAAGTTCTCCGAGGCGATCATTTCGAGCGTATCGCGTTCGCGGGCGAGTTCACCTGCCATCGCGGCGACCAGCTCCGGATCGAGCTCACCGAGGGACTGAGTATTGACAGAGGAGGTCTTCGGCGTCACGCCCTCAGTCTATGGGCCGTAGTCTCGGTCTCCGGCAGGGGGCTCACTCCACCGAGACACAACGGAGCGGCCACAAGGGCGCTTTCCCGAGCCACTTACCGTATGGACTATGAAAGCGCAGGAGAGCGCGGAGATTTCGGTGCGCATCACCTTCACCGGCGCGCCTCAAACAGCGGCGCGTACCGCGCCCGGCGTAAGCGGTTCATCGAGTAGCCTGCGGAAGCGGTCGGACCGGTCTTCGGTGCCGACCGCTCGGTCGAGCCACCCGCCGAGCAGCCGATATCCCTCCACATAGGTGGAGATGTAGGCCCGCCACAGCGGCGAGGACAGGAAGCGCAGCGACTGCCGCGCCCGTTGCGGCGTCATCAACCCCCAGGCCCGCAGGAACTCCACCACCTCGTCGGAGGTGCGCCGCCGGTCGTGCAGCAGCAGCGCGGCGTCCTGCCGCACACCGAGCAACATGGCCGAGGCGTCCGAAAGACGTTCGGCCCGTTCACCATCGAAGCGTAGACCGAGATCGGCGTAGATCTCCTGTGCCCACCTGCCCCAGCCCGGCCCGACGAGGGAGCGTAATGCCAGATCGGCCAGACCCTCGGCCATCAGGCACTGTGGGGTGTTCACCAGAAACAACGTCTGCTCGGCCTGACCTGCGGCGACCAGTCCGGCTTCCTTGCGACAGTGCTCGGTGTGATGCCCCGGATAGGACTCGTGCGCGATCAGCTGCGGCAGATACGCCATGTACTGGGTGAGGTCGGCGTTGATCGCGACTCGGGAACGATAGTTGCCCAAGTAGTAGTTGAACCCGGACCAGGGCTTGTCCCCGACCACTTCATAGGTCACGTGCTCGTGCTCGGGCAGCGGGTAACGGGCGCGGACCAGTTCGCGCAGTGCGCCGGAAAAGGCTTCGACGCAGGCCGGCAGACGCTCCGGCGGGATTTCGTCGGCCTTGCGGTGTGCGGCCATCCGTTCGGCCAAGGGGCCGTCCCCGGGGAGCACCTCGGCCATCCGCCGATGCGCCTGCCGGTAATCGGCCACGTCACCAAGTGCGATATCGACGTCGAAGTACGACTCGACCTCTTCGACAAACCCGATCTCCTCCCCTGCGAACTTACGTCCGGAACATTCCAGCGCCCGCAAGTGCACATCGAGGAATGCCGCACGCTCCGGTGACAACCCGGCACCTGGCACTGCCGCACGCAACTCGACGGCCCGACGGGCCAACTCGCGTGGCTGCGGCGCAGGCGCGTTCTGCACTGCGCGGCGCAACGCTGGATCACCGGTGTAGGCATCGACGAAACCTTCCTCCAGCCGGTCGAAGGCGAGGCCGAGCCGCAGGTATTCGGTTACGAGCGGATGCGCTTCCATGCCAGCCGACAGTAGCGGGTGCCGCCTCGGCCTGCGACTCAGTTACTCCCAGGTAGTGGTACCCCACTCATCCCGCCATGGTGACGCGGAGCAGAATTCGGCTATGCGGCGAAAGCTTGACCGAACCTCACCGGATCCGCACCAGTACTGTGCGTGTTTGCCGATGCGGAGCGTCGGGTAAGTGGCACGAATGAGCGAGCCGAGTCCATACGTGGAATTCGACCGGAAACAGTGGAGGACACTGCGTAAATCGACTCCACTGGTGCTCACCGAGGAAGAATTGGTCGGACTGCGTGGCCTCGGGGAACAGATCGATCTAGAGGAGGTCGCAGAAGTCTATCTCCCGCTCGCTCGGCTCATCCACCTCCAGGTGGCCGCGCGCCAACGCTTGTTCGCCGCGACCGCGACCTTCCTCGGCGAGACCCATCCGGACCGCCAGGTACCGTTCGTGATCGGCGTCGCGGGCAGCGTCGCGGTGGGTAAGTCCACCACCGCCCGCGTACTCCAGGCACTGCTGGCTCGCTGGGATCATCACCCGCGGGTCGACCTGGTAACCACCGACGGGTTTCTCTATCCCAGCGCGGAACTCATCCGGCGCGGCATCATGCATCGCAAAGGTTTTCCAGAGAGCTACGACCGTCGCAAACTGCTGCGATTCGTCACCGAGGTGAAATCCGGCGCGGCGGAAGTATGCGCACCGGTGTATTCCCACATCTCCTACGACATCGTGCCGGGACAGCTGCACTGTGTACACCAGCCCGACATTCTGATCGTCGAAGGACTGAACGTGCTGCAGACCGGGCCGCGGTTGATGGTCTCGGATCTGTTCGACTTCTCGATCTACGTCGACGCGCGCATCGAGGATATCGAGAAATGGTATATACAAAGGTTTCTCGCGCTGCGGGCAACCGCATTCGCCGATCCGGACGCGCATTTCCACCACTACTCCGGATTCACCGACGAGCAGGCGACTGCTGCGGCCCAAGAGATCTGGAACAGCACCAACCGACCGAATCTGGTGGAGAATATTCTGCCGACCCGACCGCGGGCGACCTTGGTATTACGCAAGGACACCGATCACAGCATCAACCGATTACGACTGCGCAAACTATGATATCCCTTACAGTTCACCCCCAGAGCGAATGACGAGAACAATCGGGGTCACACCATCGCAGGATCGAATCAGATACCGAAGCGACGGTGCCGCGCGGCATAGTTGCGCAGCGCGCGCAGAAAATCCACCCGCCGGAACTCCGGCCAGTACGCTTCGGTGAACCACATTTCGGAGTATGCGCTCTGCCACAGCAGGAACCCGGATAGCCGCTGCTCGCCAGAGGTGCGAATGACCAGGTCGGGGTCTGGCTGCCCGGAGGTGTAGAGATGCTGGCCGATCGCGTTCACAGTGATCGCTTGGACCAGGTCTTCGCCGGTCTCCCCGGCGGCGATCTCCTGACGGACCAACGAGCGGACCGCATCGGCGATCTCTTGTCTACCACCATAGCCGACCGCGACGTTGACGTGTACGCCCGAACGGTCCTCGGTGCGCTCGATCGCAGTGCGTATCCGTTTGGCGATCAGCTCGGGAAAACCGTCGAGGGAGCCGACCAGATGCACGCTCCAATTCTGCTCTGGGGCCGAAAGTTCCTCGACCACATCAGTGATCACCTCGAACAACGTCTCCAGTTCGTCCGCACTGCGCCGCAAGTTCTCAGTGGACAGCAGATAGACAGTCACCATCTCGATGCCCTCGGCCTCACACCAGCCGACCAGTTCGGCGACCTTCAACGCCCCCACCCGATGGCCCTGACTGACATCGGTGAAACCATTCTCCCGCGCCCACCGACGATTTCCGTCACACATCACCGCGACATGCCTAGGATGTTGCTTGTCCGCCAGCTGCCTGGACAACCGGGCCTCGTAGATGCGATACGGCAGTCCCCACACCTGACTCGGAAGTTCCACGTAAGCAACCCTACGCCTTGAAAGCCCGTTCTCGGCATCGACCGCGATACGCCGGTAAAGTGGCCGAAAACCCAAAGCTACGGTTACGTAGGTTACCGGTGGTTCAGCTTAGGAGGTAGCTCGTGTCCGAGTTGGTCGGTGCCGCCGACATGCCCTTGGTCGCGGCAGCGCCAAGGGAAGAAACACACCCCCCGGCACTGAACAAACCGCGTATGCGCGGATGGATCCACACCTGGGCCTTCGGTGTCGCGGCAGTGGCCGCTGTCGTACTGAGCGCGACCGCTGCCACGGTATCGGTAACCGCCGGGTGGGCGACTCTGGTCTACGGCCTCACAGTGTGCGGGTTGTTCGCTGTCAGCGCGACCTACCATCGAGTGAACTGGCCGACTGCCACCGCTCGCATCTGGATGAAACGGGCGGACCACTCGATGATCTTCCTGTTCATCGCAGGCAGCTATACCCCGTTCGCCCTGCTCGGTCTGCCCGAGCGCACAGGACGGACGTTACTGGCCGTGGTCTGGGCGGGAGCATTGGCCGGAGTAGCGGTGAAGATGCTCTGGCCGACCGCACCCCGCTGGGTCGGCGTCCCGCTGTATCTGCTGCTCGGCTGGGCTATTGTGCCGGTCGCCGGGCAATTGAACAGCCAGGTCGGCATCACACCGCTACTGCTGCTGTTGATCGGTGGTCTGTGCTATAGCGGCGGCGCCATCCTCTATGCGACCAAGTGGCCGAACCCATGGCCGACCGTCTTCGGTCATCACGAGTTTTTCCATGCGGCCACAGTGCTCGCGGCGCTGACTCACTATGCGGCGATCTGGCTCGTGGTGTTGCGTTGAACGCAACACCATAGGGTCGAAAACAAGGGCAACGTGCGATGCAACTGCACCCGATCGAAAGCAGCTCACCAATCCCTACAGTTCAGGTGCTCACGACAGTCCAGCGTATCAACATAGCAAAGCGCACGCGGGTCGAGTTCATTTGTGCCGCGGCCCCGACGTGGCTTGTGCGCAGACCCACCCCGACCCATCGGCTACCCGGATCACAGGCCCGATGATCGCGAAACTCACCGTATGGGCGCTCACCGCACGGGCCGGTCTGGCTGCGATGGTCACTACGGCCAATCTCAGTGGCGTCACAGTGATCATAGTCCAGCTGTGGTTGAACGGGTTCATCGAAAGTCTCGGCGCGAACTGGCTGCGGGCGCTGGCACTCGCCGGCGTCTATCCAGCGGCCGGGGTCCTGATCGGTGTCCTACTCGCGGTGCGCGACCGGAAGGTATATTTCGGCTGGCTCGACGCCACACGCACGCCGACCGCAGCGGAAGCTCGCCGTTTGCTGCGACTACCGACCGCGATCAGCCTGAGGGCGCTCGCACTGTGGATTCCCGGCGTGATCGCGGCAACGGCGATCTTCGAGCATCTAACCCCCCGCAGTGACCGCGGCGTGATCGCGGCGCTGTTCACCCTCGGCGCGTTGGAGTCGGCAGCGGTCACCTTCCTGATCGTGGATCGGCTGATCCGGCCGACGATTCCGGTGGTCGCCGAAGTGCTCGGCTGGACGATGCACTGGAGTTCCTCTGTACTCACACGAGTCGTGGTGACCTGGGCGGTAGCGGCAGCGCTTCCACTGCTCATGCTGATCGTCGTGCTCGCCGCCCCGACCGCGACACCGACTGACCGAGTCAGGACCGCTATCTACTTGTCCGCGGTCAGCATCGGAGTCGGAGCATTGGCGACCACTTTTCTCGCACGTGCTGTCGCGGCGCCGATGCACACACTGCGCCGAGCGCTGGACCGGATCACTCAGGGAGACCTGGGCGTCCAGGTGCCGATCGACAGTACCAGCGAGATCGGCAGACTCGAGCACTCGGTCAACGAGATGGCCGCGAATCTGCGTGAACGACAGCGAATGCGCGAGGTGTTCGGCAGGCATGTCGGGACAGAGGTGGCCGAGCGCGCGCTCGCGGTCGGGGCGGATCTCAGTGGTGACGTGCGCGAGGTGACAGCACTGTTCGTCGATGTGACCGGCTCGGTGGAGCTGTCCACCGGGTTGCCGCCACACGAGTTCGTCGCCAAACTGAACCGGCTTCTCGCGATCGTTGTCGCAGCGACCGAGGAGAACAACGGACTGGTCAACAAATTCGAGGGCGACGCGGCCCTGTGTGTCTTCGGAGCGCCGATAGCCCTGCGCGACAACGCGACCATGGCCCTGCGCGCCGCGCGCCGTATCCGCGATGAGGTGACAGCCTCCGGCGAACTCGACATCGGCATCGGGGTGGCGCGCGGGCCGGTCTTCGCCGGCAACATCGGCACGGATACCCGGCTCGAATTCACGGTGATCGGCAACGCGGTCAACGCCGCTGCCCGTCTCACCACCGCGGCTAAAAGCGTGCCGCAACGGATCTTGGTGAGTACCGCCGTGATCGAGGCCGCTACGGCGCACGAAAGGTCCGAATGGACCTTCTACAACACTATGGTATTGCGTGGCATGAAGGAGCCGACCGGCTGCTGGACCGACAGCAGCGCCCCAGCCCCCGATCAAATATCCTGACGCCCGGATACAGACATCACCAGGCGAAATCGACCAGATCATCCACATAAGCACCGGCTAGCGGAGCCAGAAGACACAGCAACGCCAGGGGCGGAGCCAGAAGACACAGCAACGCCGGGGGCGGAGCCAGAAGACACAGCAACGCCAGACATCGAACCGAACGCCCCCTCCGTCGACGACCGGGACTGCGCTGATCCGTCCGCACAGGGACACCCGATCGAACAGCGGCTCCCCTAGTTCCGCTGGAGCGCCATGCGGAGCTGATCCGGAGTCGAGACCGGCAGGTCGCACACCGAGCCACGGCAGACATAAGCGGCAGCGGCATCGCGAACCAGGGGACGGTCAGCCAGTAATGGGACGGCATTCGGTGCGGCGGCGAGAACGATCGAACCGCCCGGAGCCACCAGACGAGCGGTAGTGAGCAATTCGGTGGGGTGGGTAATGGAATCGGCGGTGGCAATAGCGACCTGAAGCGGCCCACGCAGGGCTGCTTCGGCCACCGCGAGCCAATGCCCCGCCGAACGGGGAGCGCGCGCCAAGACCACCGCGCCGCATTCGAGTGTGCGATCGGCGAGCTCGCGATAGCGCGCGGCACGCTCCGGATCACTCACAGCCGCAGCGGTGAGCAGCGCTTCGGACAGCGCGGACGCACCGGCCGGAGCGGCACCGTCGATGGGGTCGCGTGGACGGGCTATCAATGTTTCGGCATCGTCGGCAGTGTCGAACCAGCTACCCGGACGCTCGGGGTCGGCGAAATGCTCGATCGCCATGTCCAGCACTCGTTGCGCGTCATCGAGCCAAACGAGCTCGCCGGTGGCCTGGTGAAGCGCGAGTAACCCGGTAACCAGCCAGGCGTAGTCCTCCAGAATGCCGGGCGCCGCGCCTGCGGTGCCGCCGAGTGACGCACGCCGCAGCCTGCCGTCCACCACATGCTCGGCAAGCAGGAAACGTGCGCAGCGGACCGCCGCGGTCACCCACTCCGGCTCGTCCAGTGCGGCCGCCGCCTCGACGAGCGCGGTGATCGCCATCCCGTTCCACGCGGTGACCACCTTATCGTCACGCCCCGGTTGCGGGCGGCGATCACGGGCCGCGATCAGCATCGCCCGCACCCGCTCCAGACGCGCTTTGTCCCGCGCCCCGGACGGCTCGGTGTACCGGGTCAACACCGATGTGCCCTGTTCGAAGTTTCCCGCAGTGGTCACCCCGAAGAATTCAGCGGCCCACGTCCCCTCGGTCGGCCCGATCACGCCGGTCAGTTCGGCGGGCGTCCACACATAGGTCGCACCCTCCACGCCAGGCACGCCTGGCTCCAGCTGTGTATCGGCGTCCAGCGCCGAGGCGAAGCCGCCATGAACTGTCCCCAGGTCGTCGAGCAGAAACCGTACAGTCTCACAGGCGACCCTGCGTGCTAATGATTCCGGTGCCGCCGAGAGGTCACGCCGCGCCAGATGCGCGTAGACACGCAACAACTGTGCATTGTCGTAGAGCATTTTCTCGAAGTGCGGCACCACCCACGCGGCATCGACCGCATACCGCGCGAATCCTCCGCGCAGCTGATCGTAGATGCCGCCGCGGGCCATCGCCTCAGTTGTGCGCGCGACCACATCGAATACGGCGGAATCCCCGGTCCGCTCCCAGTGCCGCAACAGGCCCTCCAGTAACGCCGACGGCGGGAACTTCGGCGCACCACCGAATCCGCCGTGCGTACTGTCCTCGGCGCGGAGCACGTCGGCAACGGCGTGGCCGAGCAGTTCTGCCGTGATCGCCACCTCGGCGGCGGGCAGCCCCGCTGCCTGCGCCCGCAGCGCCGCGGCCACCTGCGCGGACGCCTGCTGCACCTCGTCGCGGCGGGTGCGCCAGGTGTCGGTAATCGCGGTGAGTAGCTGAGTGAACGACGGCATGCCGCCACGCGGGAGTTTCGGATAGTAAGTACCGCAATAGAACGGTGCGCCGTCCGGGGTGAGGAAACAAGTCATCGGCCACCCCCCCTGCCCTGTCATCGCGACCGTGGCATTCATATAGACCGCGTCGAGGTCGGGCCGCTCCTCTCGGTCGACCTTCACACAAACGAAGTCCTCGTTCATCCGGCTCGCGGTCGTCACGTCCTCGAACGACTCGTGCGCCATCACATGACACCAGTGACAGGAAGCGTATCCAACCGAGAGCAGGATCGGCACGTCCCGCATACGCGCTTCGTCCAGCGCCTCGGCATCCCACTCACGCCAGTGCACCGGGTTGGCCGCGTGCTGGCGCAGATACGGCGACGTGGCGCTACCGAGCCGATTCATAGCCTCTACTCTCCCACGATGCGTCGGCGGCTACCCAGCGACGACACGGACCCGCTCAGCTCGACTCGGCACGGCCATCCGAGTCCGTGCCTCTTACTCCTTCACCATGGCGCGTGATGCCGTGCTCAGTTCCCTCGTCGGCCTCCTGGTCCGGTTCCGGGCGCTCGGGTTCGAAGGTCGCAGGCAGACCCTTGATATGCCGGTTCATCGACCGGATCAGCAAGAAGGTGCCTGCGAGCAGGACGAGTACGATGACAAGCCCGAGCGGTGATGCCTTGCCGAACTCCGGTCCGGTCGGAGTGGTCGGTGTCTGGGCGAGCAAGACCAACATCACGACAGCTCATCCTCGATTCCCGCGAACAGATCGGTCTCCGGAAGCATGGTCTCCACCCGAGTCCTGGCCAGCTCGAACTCTTCGGTGGGCCACAAACGCTGTTGCATCTCCAGCGGAATAGCGAAGAACGCGCCGTTCGGGTCGATCTGTGTCGCATGCGCGCGCAGAGCGTCGTCACGTTGCGGAAAGTACTTGGCACATTCGATCTGGGTAGTGATCCGCGAAAATATATCGCCGCGTTCAGCGGCGTAATTACGCAGCCGGTCCATCCACTGCTGCAGCGGGAACGGCTCGCCGGTGCGTTCGTAATCCTCGGCGAAAACCTCCATCCGCCGCATGCTGAACCCGTGGTCGTAGTACAGCTTCAGCGGCGTCCACGGCTCACCCGCGGCGGGAAAATGCTCGGGGTCACCCGCTGCCTCGAACGCGGCCACCGACACCTCATGGCAGCGGATGTGATCAGGATGCGGATAGCCGCCGGTCTCGTCGTAGGTGGTCACCACATGCGGCTTGAATTCACGCATCACCCGGACCAATGCCTCGGTCGCCTCCTCCAGCGGAACCAGCGCGAAGCAGTCCTCGGGCAACGGCGGCAGCGGGTCACCCTCGGGCAGACCCGAGTCGATGAAGCCGAGCCAATGCTGACGCACGCCGAGCGCGCGGGCGGCGGCGGCCATCTCCTGCCGGCGAATCTCCTCGATCCGCTCCAAGACCCCAGGCGTGTCCATGGCTGGGTTCAGGATGCTTCCGCGCTCTCCGCCGGTCAGCGTGACAACAAGAACGTCATGTCCTTCATCTGCGTAGCGGGCGGTAGTCGCGGCACCTTTACTGGATTCATCGTCGGGGTGGGCGTGTACCGCCATGAGGCGAAGGCCACTCAATTCTCGTTCACCATCGCTCTCGGTCGCGGGTGTCTAGGCTTCGTTACCTATAGTTCCATCCGATCCATATTTGTTCCGACCTACCCCCCAGGAGCGATCACCATGAGCGAGCCCGGGCCGCGCGCAGGCGGTGACGCGAAAGTCATGGCGGCTACACCGAACGGCCCTCGCACCGACCGGTACGGAACACAGTCGGCGCCCCGACGGCACTGGATCGCGCCACTCCTCGGCGCGCTCGTCGTATTGGCCGGATTCGGCGTCGCCTACCTCGGATATCAGAAATACGGCCCAGGGGACATCGAGGCCGAACAGCTCGGTTACACCGTGGTCAACGACTCGACCATGAGCGTCCGCTTCAAAGTCACCCGCGCCGACCCTTCACAGCCGGTGGTGTGCTTCGTACGTGCGATGGCCAGGGACAGCACCGAACTCGGTCGCCGCGAAGTACTCATCGGACCTTCCGACAGCGCGACAGTGCGGCTGACCACCATCGTGCGGGCGTCAGCGCGACCTGCGGCGAGCAGTGTCTACGGATGTAGCGCACACGTGCCGGACTACCTTCGAACAGACTGACCTCCTGAGTCGCCGAGCTGGGCGACTGCTTCGAATCAGCGGCACATCTTCGGCGACTTGCCTACGAAATCAACTCCGACCTGCGCGTTTGTGAATCATGCTAAAATGACTTGATACACGGTTCCGGGGCTCGGAGCCGTGTTTGCTGCATTGGCGGCCAGCGCTGAGGGTCCGGGTTTGTGAGTTTGCCCGCGACCGAGGGGGCCTGTAGGGGTTCGACGAACTTCCCAGGGTGGCTCCAGCCGTCGACCGGTGCGTGCTCGCCGCCAGTGGGTACTCGCCAGTGCTCAGGGAATCCCGGCCTGCCGGGAACAACTACTAGGGAGTGATCGAGATGACTGAGACGCAAGTGACCTGGCTGACCCCGGAGTCGCACGACAGGCTCAAGAGCGAACTCGACGCGCTCATCGCCAATCGTCCGGTCATCGCCGCCGAGATCAATGAACGCCGTGAAGAAGGCGATCTCAAGGAGAACGGCGGATACCATGCTGCCCGCGAGGAACAGGGGCAGCAAGAAGCGCGTATTCGCCAACTGCAGGAGTTGTTGAACAACGCCAAGGTCGGCGTCGCTCCTACCAAATCCGGCGTCGCGCTTCCTGGGTCGGTCGTGAAGGTCTACTACGACGGCGACGAGTCCGATACCGAAACATTCCTGATCGCCACCAGAGAAGAGGGCCTGCGAGACTCCAAGCTGGAGACCTATTCGCCGAACTCCCCGCTCGGCGGCGCGCTCATCGATGCCAAGGTGGGCGAGACCAGGGAGTACACACTGCCCAATGGCAACACTATGAAGGTCACCCTGATCAGCGCCGAGCCCTACCACAGCTGATGGTATGGGCCGTGGCGCGGCCCTACTCACAACCTCTGCGAACAACCTGCGCGAACATGAGCAGCCGTACCCGGACAGGGGGTACGGCCGCTTACGCATATCAGTGAATCTAGCTCAACGCCTGCTCGATATCCGCGAGCAGGTCGCTGACATCCTCTATACCGACCGACAGCCTTACCAGATCCGCAGGAACCTCCAGTTCAGAGCCCTCGGTCGAGGCATGGGTCATCGCCGCTGGATGCTCGATCAGCGACTCGACGCCACCAAGAGATTCGGCCAAGGTGAACACTGTGGTTCGTGCGCAGAACTTGCGCGCGGCTTCGACACCACCACGCAGACGCACCGAGATCATCCCGCCGAATCGCCGCATCTGCTTCTCGGCGAAGACATGGCCCGGATGCTCCGGCAAGCCGGGGTAGATCACCTGCGCGACCACCGGGTGCCTGGACAAGAACTCCGCGAGCGTTTCGGCATTGTCGCAGTGTCGGTCCATTCGTAACGCGAGAGTCTTGGTGCCGCGCAGCGTGAGAAAGACGTCGAACGGGCCTGGGACCGCACCCGCGCCGTTCTGCAAGAACGCGAACGCCGCGTCGAGTTCCGGATCGTCGGTGATCAACGCACCCCCGACAACGTCGGAGTGACCGCCGAGGTACTTGGTGGTGGAGTGCACCACGATGTCGGCACCGAGTAGCAGCGGCTGTTGCAGATACGGGGTCGCGAAGGTGTTGTCGACCACGAGTTTGGCGCCCGCGGCGTGCGCTACATCGGCCAGCGCAGGAATATCACCGATGTTCAGCAACGGATTGGTCGGAGTTTCGATCCACACCAGTTCGGTATTCGGCCGGATGGCGGCACGGACCGCGTCCACATCGGATATGCGGGCAGGCGAGTGCTCGATGCCCCATTGGCGGAACACCTTGTCGATCAGACGAAAAGTGCCACCATAGGCGTCATCGGGAATCACGATATGGTCGCCCGGACGCAGGGTAGCTCGCAACGCACAGTCCGTCGCGGCCATCCCCGAAGCGAATGCCCGGCTGTAGCGGCCCGCTTCCAAAGCCGCGAGGTTCGTCTCCAGCGCGGCGCGCGTCGGATTTCCAGTACGGGCGTATTCGAACCCGCCGCGCAAACCGCCCACACCGTCCTGGGCGAAGGTCGAACTCGCGTAGATGGGCACATTCACCGCGCCGGTCTGGGGGTCGGGATCGAACCCGGCGTGCACGGCCCGTGTGGAGAATCCCAGCTCGCTCATAGGCTCAGCCTAATCGGGAGGCTCTCCGGACCCGCTGCCGGTAGGCTCCTACGGCGGGTCGGTATGCATATGAGCAGGTTCGGATCACCGCAGAGGTGCTGTCCTCATAGGCTGATCCCATGGTCACTGTCGAAGAACTATTCGCCACCGATACGCTGCTGTCCGAGGACGAGCGCGAGATCCGGGATACCGTCGCCACCTTCGCAGCCCGTCGACTACGCCCGCACATCGCGGACTGGTTCGAGGCAGGCGTCTTCCCAGCACGCGAACTCGCACCGGAACTGGGCAAGCTCGGTCTGCTCGGCATGCATCTGAACGGCTATGGTTGTGCCGGCATGTCGGCGACCACCTATGGTCTGGCCTGCCAGGAACTGGAGGCGGTCGACTCCGGCGTGCGCAGCATGGTCTCAGTACAGGGCTCGCTTGCGATGACCGCGATCCACAAGTACGGCTCCGAAGAGCAGAAGCAGCAATGGCTTCCAGAACTCGCCGCCGGCCACGCACTCGGCTGCTTCGGGCTGACCGAACCCGACTTCGGTTCCAATCCCAGCGGCATGCGGACCAGGGCGAAGCACGACGGTACCGACTGGGTGCTGAACGGCTCGAAGATGTGGATCACCAATGGATCGGTAGCCGATGTCGCGGTGGTCTGGGCGCAGACCGAAGAGGGGGGGAAGCAGGTGATCCGTGGATTCCTGATACCCGCGGACACGCCTGGGTTCACGGCGCGGGAGATGCGCCGCAAGCTGTCGCTGCGCGCCTCCGTCACCGCAGAACTGGACTTCGACGACGTCCGCCTGCCCGCCGACGCAGTGCTGCCGGGATCACGCGGGCTCGCCGCGCCGTTGGGGTGTCTGAGCGAGGCACGCTTCGGCATCATCTTCGGCGCGCTCGGCGCCGCCCGCGACTGCCTGGCCACGACTATCGAGTATGCCCGCACCCGCGAGGTGTTCGACAAGCCGCTGGCCGCTTACCAGCTCACCCAGGCCAAGCTGGCCGATATGGCCCTGGAACTCGGCAAAGGGCAATTGCTCGCACTGCATATCGGGCGTCTGAAAGATCGTGGCGCGGTCACATCCGAACAGGTGAGCGCGGGCAAGCTGAACAGTACGCGCGAGGCCATCGCGATCGCACGCGAATGTCGCACCATTCTCGGCGCCAATGGCATTACGCTCGACTATCCGGTACTTCGCCACGCGAACAACTTGGAGTCGGTACTCACCTACGAGGGCACCGCTGAGGTACACCAGCTGGTACTCGGCCGGGCCTTGACCGAAGCCAACGCCTTTCGCTGACAGGCTTCCCCGCTCCGGTCATGCAGAGAAGACCTCCGGCCATGCCGGGAAGACGAGAACATCGACCGACTGTTTCGGCTCAAGCTGGACCTCCATGGTCGGGGCGCTCGGAATACTCACCGGTTTTCGGGTGAACGCTGTCGTCTGTCGATGACACCTCCTCGCTCACGCCAGGTCCGTTCCTCTGATATGAGCGAGGTCCCCTGGCAGCCTGCTGATCGATCCAGAGCTGCTCGCGGACAACGGACGCACAACTGCATCGGCGGGCATCGGCACGCAGCTCGGCCATGGACATCCTCTCCCCCAGGCTGCCCAGCATACTGCCCGCTACAACGCGTGCCGCATGGGCAACCGCGCCTACGAACACCACAATGCCGACCGCGGCAATCGGCTCGGGCAGCCGGGCGATGAGGTCATTGGTCATGTCGCTGACCGGATTCGGGCCGAAGACGCTGAAGCCGAGCTGCAACGCGATCAGCAAGATCACCGCGTACGCCAGCTTCGCCACGATGTCGGATGCGGAGTAACGACTACGCGACAGCAACTCCCGAATCCCACCCCGCGCCACACGCCGGTCGAACCCGGCCCTCTCCAGCACCTTGACCACGGCCATGGCAACCGCTTTGGCCGCCAACCAGCCAATGAGCAGGATAAGCAGAAACCCGGCCAGTTTGGGCGCGAACACGACGATAGAACTCCACACACCGGACAATCCCTGCGGAAAATCGATAGCAGAGCCGGAAATGCGCATACCAACATCCCTTCGCTACCCGATGATTTCGCTCTCCGACGACAACGCTGACACCGCGTCAATAGCCACGAACAAGAGCCACGAACAAGAGCCACGAACAAGAGCCACGAACAGGTCGGCCCCGACTACTTCCCGCACGGTTATACCGCGCGACTTCCCCGAAGTCGTGATTTGCGGATCGATTACCGCCTTCACCGTCGTCCGAGAACAAGCTTGAATAAGCACCGAAAAGCGACTGGCCACCCGACCGCGGTCCACTAGGCCGGATCGCCTTCTCGTCAATCTGCCGACCCCATACTTTGAGTCGGCTCTTCGCATATAGCGCGGAACCAGGGAAGCCGGTGGACAGTGAATTGTTATACTTCGTTATCTCGGTTTACCTATAGTTCGCTCACCACGTGGGCGGCCGGGAGTACGGGCGAGGACAACATGCCTGAGCAGAGTGCGACGTCGACCGCCCCGGCCACCACCGGAGCTCTCGTCAGGAGAGGCGCCCACACCGTGCGTCCTCCTCGTGAAAGTCGATAACACGCGTCGCGCGCGGAACCTGGTGCAGGTGGGCGGGTCGCGCCGTAGTACCGACGAATGACCGATGGGAAGGTGAGCATGGAAATCCTGGACTGTCCGGGCGCAACCGTTATGGGCATCGAAGTGGTGGCGCACTGGCAAGACCTCGGTGCTGAAGTCTCCCGCGCGTGGAGTCGCGTCTTCGCATCGTTGGCGGAACTGCCGGTGAGCGCATCCGGACGGCTGGTCGACGTATCGCTGGAGGTCACCGAGGGGCGGTACCGCGAGTTGGTCGGGGCAGTGGTGGACTGTAGCGAACCGTGTCCGGACGAATTCTCCGTAGTGCAGATCGCGCCACAGCGCTTGTTGTTCCATCGGCACAAAGGTCCGGTGACCGATATAGCGAAGAGTTTCGGGACGATGTTGGCATGGGCCGAACGCAAAGGGATTCCGCCTACGGATTTCAAACTCGATGTGGGATACACGCCGGCGGGCGAAGAAACCGCACACGACCTTTATGTCGGGCTCGACCCGGCGATGTCCTGGCATCGTATCCGGCGCGCGGCACAGCAGAGCCGGGCGGAAGTGCGGTGAACGGGCGGTCACGCTGATCCGTAGCGGGTTGTGCTTCAGTGGTGCTAGCTGTTGCGCGGAAAACCGAGATCCACGCCGCCATGGCTCGGGTCCAGCCAGCGGGAGGTGATCGTCTTCTCTTGGGTGAAGAATGCGAACCCATTCGGGCCATACGCCTTCGCGTCGCCGAACAGCGATGCCTTCCAGCCGCCGAAACTGTGATATGCCACTGGTACGGGGATCGGCACGTTCACGCCGATCATGCCGACGCGCACCTGCCGCTGAAAGCGCCGCGCCGCGCCGCCATCGCTGGTAAAGATCGCCGTACCGTTGCCATAGGGTGAGGCGTTGATGAGCTCGACGGCATGTTCGAAGCCCTCGACCCGCACCACCGAGAGCACCGGCCCGAAGATCTCATCGCGATAGACCGCCGAGGCAACCGGCACCTGGTCGATCAGTGTCGGGCCGAGCCAGAACCCATTCGGGTCTCCGTCGATGGCGGCGGCACGGCCATCGACTACCAGACGCGCCTGGTCCGCGATTGCGGTATCGAGATACCCGGCTACTCGATCACGATGTTCGCGGGTGATCAGTGGCCCCATATCGCAACCGCGGCGGCCGTCGCCGGTACGCAGGCCGGTCATACGCGCAGCGATCCGGGCGACCAGGTCGTCGGCGATGGCGTCTACCGCGAGCACCACGCTGACCGCCATGCATCGTTCGCCTGCCGAGCCGAAGCCGGCATTGACAGCCGCGTCCGCGGCCAAGTCAAGATCGGCGTCCGGCAGGACGAACATGTGGTTCTTGGCCCCGCCGAGCGCTTGCACGCGTTTGCCGTGCGCACTGGCGGTCCGATATACGTAATCGGCGACCGGCGTGGAGCCGACGAATGAGATCGCGACAACCTCGGGGTGGGTGAGCAATGCGTCCACCGCCTCCTTATCTCCATGCACGATGTTCAGCACGCCCGCGGGTAACCCTGCCTCAGCCGCGAGTTCGGCCAGCCAGTTCGCCGCCGAAGGATCCTTCTCGCTCGGCTTGAGCACCACGGTGTTCCCGGCCGCGATCGCAATCGGGAAGAACCACAACGGCACCATGGCCGGGAAGTTGAACGGGCTGATGATGCCGACCACACCGACCGGCTCACGCACCGAGTACACATCGATCCCGGTCGAAGCATTCTGGCTGAACTCGCCTTTGAGCAGGTGCGGCATGGACAGCGCGAATTCGACGACCTCGAGCCCGCGGGCGACCTCGCCTGCCGCGTCGGCCAGTACCTTGCCGTGCTCAGCGGTCAAGATATGCGCCAGATCACCACTGTGGGCATGAAGGAGTTCGCGGAAATTCAATAAGAAGCGGTGGCGGGTGGCGACCGAGGAGTCGCGCCAGCCGGGCAATGCGGTGGCAGCCATAGCGACCGCTACGCCGACGTCGGCACCGGTGGCCATCCGTACACCGCGCTGCGGGGTGCCCAGAGCCGGGTCGTATACCGGGGCGGTACGAGTGGATTCGCCCGTCCAGGATTTGCCACCGACCCAATGGTCGACAATATCGGTGGTCGTTGGTCCCGTCATCGAAACTCCTCGGCGGGCAGAGCCGTCAATACCTCGCTCAACACAGCAGCGGCCTTGGCGACCTCGGCTTCGGTAACCACGCACGGCGGTGCTACGTGAATGCGGTTTTCGGCCAGAAATGCAAGCAGTCCCCTAGCGATCAGTTCGGACTTCACCCATGCCATGCTCGCCGCCGATACCGGTTCGCGAGTGTGACGATCAGTGACCAATTCGATCGCCCAGAACACGCCTTCGCCGCGCACCTCGCCGATCACCGAGCAATCCTGCGCCAGTCGCGCCAGGGCCGGGCCGAGCACAGTGCGGCCGATCCGCTCGGCGTTCGCCACAATCCCTTCGGCGGCCATCACGTCCAGAGCCGCCACGATCGAGGCCGCGGCCAATGGATGCCCGCTATAGGTGAGACCGCCGGGGAAGACGGTCTCGTCGAAAGTGCGTGCGATGTCATCGGCGATGACCACCCCGCCCACTGGGACATACCCGGAGTTGACTCCCTTGGCGAAGGTGATCAGATCGGGTGTCACGCCGTGGCCGTCGAATGCGAACCACCGTCCGGTGCGGCCGAATCCGCACATCACCTCGTCGAGAATCAGCACGATCCCGTACCGGTCGGCGATGGCACGGACGCCGGCGAGATACCCGGACGGCGGCAACAAGATACCGGCGGTGCCAGGCACGCTCTCCAACAGAATCGCCGCGATCGTCGCCGGACCTTCGCACTGCACAACCCGCTCCAGATGCCGCAGCGCCCGCTCGCACTCCTGCTCGGCGCTGGTCGCCCAGAACTCACTGCGATACAGGTAAGGACCGAAGAAATGTACGTGGCCGCGAGCGTACTCGTTCGGCATGCGCCGCCAGTCGCCTGTCGCGGCCACTGCCGCCCCGGTATTGCCATGGTAGGAACGGTAGGTCGAGAGCACCTTGTCGCGGCCAGTGTGCAGCCGCGCCATCCGGATCGCGTTCTCGTTCGCGTCCGCACCGCCATTGGTGAAGAACACTTTCTCGAAACCGTCCGGCGCCAGTGCGACGATCCGCTGGGCCGCTCGACCGCGATGTAAATTCGCGACAGCCGGTCCGATAGTGCTCAGCCGGGCCGCTTGTTCGGCGATCGCGGTCGTGACCACGGGATGCTGATGGCCGATATTCACATTGACCATCTGACTCGCGAAATCGAGATACTCCCGGCCCGCGTGATCCCACACCCGGCAGCCGCGACCACCTGCCAGCACCAGCGGGTCCAATGCGGACTGCGCCGACCAGGAGTGGAACACATGACTGCGGTCCAGTTCGTAGGCGTGCGCGTCCAGATCCGCGCGCACGGTGGTCATGCGCTCACCTTCGTCGCCGTGATGTGTTGCCGCAGTAGCGGGATAACGGTCTCACCGTAGACGCGCAAGGTCTCCTCCTTATTGTCGTGTTGCAGGTAGCCCGCGAACTGGTCGACGCCGAGCTCAGCGAGTTTGCGTAGTTTGGCGAGGTGCTCGTCGGGCGTGCCGAGTATGCAGAACCGTTCGACGATGTCGTCGGAAACGAAGTCGGCGTGCGTATTGCCCGCACGACCGTGCTGGTTGTAGTCATAACCTGTTCTGCCCGCGATGTATTCGGTCAGTGCACGCGGCACCAGCCCATCGGCGCCATAGCGCGCAACGATGTCGGCGACGTGATTGCCGACCATTCCGCCGAACCAGCGACACTGCGCGCGCATATGCGCCCGATCGGCGCCGATATACATCGGCGCAGCCACACAGATCTTGATCGAGCCCGGTTCGCGGCCCACTGCGACCGCGGCCTTACGTACGGTGCGGATCATCCACTCGGCGATATCGAGGTCGGCCAGTTGCAGGATGAACCCGTCGGCCACTTCACCAGTCAGCGCGAGTGCCTTCGGCCCATAGGCGGCCACCCAGATATCCAGTGTCGAACCGACGCTCCACGGGAACTGCACCGTATTGCCCGCGTAGTCGACCGGCCGGGAATTGGCTAGTTCCCTGATCACATGGATGGACTCGCGCAAGGCGCGCAGCGTAGTGGGTTTGCCACCGCCGACCCGCACCGCCGAATCGCCGCGGCCGATCCCGCAGATAGTGCGGTTGCCATACGCCTCGTTGAGCGTGGCGTACAGCGATGCGGTGACGGTCCAGTCCCTGGTCGCCGGATTGGTCACCATCGGCCCGACCATGATCCGTTTCGTCTCGTGCAAAATCTGGCTGTAGAGCACGTACGGTTCCTGCCACAACAGATGCGAATCGAAGGTCCACAGATGGCTGAACCCGTGCGCCTCTGCGAGTTTCGCCAATTGCACAGTGCGCGCCGCGGGCGGGTCGCACTGAAGTACCACTCCGAATTGCATGGCCTCTCCTCAGATCAGATACTGACACCGGTCACGGCGCAGGAACTGCCCGTCGCCCTTGCGGCCGCGATATTCGCCATCGGCCACGACGACCTTGCCCCGGGAGAGCACAGTGTCTACGTGACCGTCGATCTCGTAGCCCTCCCATGCCGAGTAGTCCATATTCATGTGATGGGTTTTGCCGAGACCAATGGAGGTGTGGCCATTCGGGTCATAGATCACGATGTCGGCGTCGGCGCCGGGAGCCAGCACGCCCTTGCGGCCGTATAGACCGAACATGCGGGCCGGGGTGGTCGAGGTGATCTCCACCCAGCGCTCCAGCGTGATCCTGCCGTCCACCACCCCCTGATACAACAGGTCCATACGATGCTCGATGGACCCGATGCCATTGGGAATCTTGGAGAAATCACCAAGACCCATGTCTTTCTGTCCCTTCATGCAAAAGGGACAGTGGTCGGTGGACACCATTTGCAGATCATTGGTACGCAGCGCCTGCCAGGCTTGGTCTTGATGTTCTTCCTGCCGGGAGCGCAGGGGTGTCGAGCACACCCACTTGGCCCCCTCGAAACCCGGCGCGCCGAGGTTGTCTTCCAATGACAAATATAAGTATTGCGGGCAGGTTTCGCCGAAAACATTACGACCCCGATCGCGGGCCGCGGCCAGTTGGGCGACTGCCTGCTTCGCGGAGACGTGCACAATATACAGCGGCGCCCCGGTGAGGTCGGCGAGCATTATCGCCCGATGGGTGGCCTCCTCCTCCAGCTGCCAGGCGCGGGCGATGCCGTGATAGTACGGCTCGGTCTTGCCTTCGGCCAGCAGTTGGGCGACGAGCACGTCGATGGCAGGGCCGTTCTCCGCGTGCATCATGGTCAGCAGCCCAGCGTCGGCGCCGATCCGCATGGCACGCAGAATCTGCGCGTCATCGCTGTAGAAGACACCCGGGTAGGCCATGAAAAGTTTGAAACTGGTGATGCCTTCGTCGGGCAGTTCCCGTAGCGCCGCCAAGGATTCGTTGTCGACATCACCGACGATCTGATGGAACGAATAGTCGATCGCGCATTGGCCCGCTGCCATATCGTGCCAGGTCTGCAAGCAGTCCTGCACGCGCTCGCCGAACTTCTGCACCGCGAAGTCGATGATCGTGGTGGTACCGCCCCAGGCCGCTGCCCTGGTTCCGGTCTCGAAATCGTCGGACGCGGTAGTACCGCCGAATGGCATGGATAAGTGGGTGTGCGCGTCGATGCCGCCGGGGATGACGTACTTTCCGGTCGCGTCGACGACGGTGTCCACGGTCTCGGCCGGATTCGCGCCCAGCACGGTACTGTCCGGCCGCACTAGCGCGACGATGCGTTCTCCGTCGACCAGGATATCGGCCGCGACACGCCCGGTTGCCGAGACAACCGTTCCACCCGTGATCAGTGTGGTGGCCATCTGCCCTCCCGGATCAGGGCGCCACGATGGCGTGGTAAGAATCCGGTCGCCGATCACGATAGAACTGCCATTCGCCGCGGACTTCGCGTACCAGGTCCAGATCGATATCGCGGACCACCAGCTCATCACTGTCAGCGGAGGCGATCTCACCGACGTAGTTCCCGCGCGGATCGACGAAATACGAACTGCCGTAGAAGGTGACGGCATCGCCACCGAACTCGTCGCTTTCTGTGCCGATGCGGTTGTTGGCCGCGATGAAGTACTGGTTCGCGGCGGCCGCTGCGGGCTGTTCCAATTCCCAAAGTCGTTTGGAAAGACTCGGTTTGGTGGCCGAGGGGTTGAACACGAGCTCGGCCCCACCGAGTCCGTAGGCTCGCCACCCCTCAGGGAAATGTCGGTCGTAGCAGATATAGATCCCGATCTTACCCACTGCGGTATCGAATA
Organism: Nocardia sp. TBRC8007; assembly: GCF_056629435.1. Lineage (NCBI taxonomy): Bacteria > Bacillati > Actinomycetota > Actinomycetes > Mycobacteriales > Nocardiaceae > Nocardia > Nocardia sp. TBRC8007. Next base: position 284,473 of record NZ_JBWSOR010000004.1, read on the forward strand.
CGGGATAGCCCGAATTCCCCGGCCGGAAATAGAATTTCTCCCAGAAGCCGGGCAGATGCGGAATATGATTCTTTCGGTACTTGCCGAGATAACTGCCATCGTTATCGATCACTGCCGCGGTGTTGTAGAAAACACCGGGCCGGTCTTCCTCATACACCGGAAGTACGATCACCATCCGATGACGTCTGGCCAGTTCCGTGAACCGCTGGGTAATCGGTCCCGGCACGGATTCTGCGTACTCGTAGTACTTCTTGTCCTGCACATTGCCGAAGTACGGTCCGTAGAACAGCTCCTGGAAGCAGATGACCTGCACGCCTGCCTCGGCAGCTTGTTCGACGAACCCTTCGTGTTCAGCCAGCATCGACTCCTTGTCGCCGGTCCATGCCACCTGAGTGATAGCGGCCCTGATTGTCGTCACCTGTCGATCTCCCTCCCGGAATTGGTTATGTTATCTTTACAGGTAAACATTTCCTGAATACTTCAGCCAGTGTCGAAAGTGTAATCGCGCTCCGTGATCGAGAAGTGAAAATGGTCGACCGGATTCAGATCGACGACCCCACGCCAGCCGGGATCGCGGGCACCATCGCCCGCCTCATCACCAGTGGCGAACTGCGCGCGGGCGACCGACTGCCCACAGTGCGGGAGCTGTCGGCTCAGCTAGGGGTCAGCCCCGCGACCGTAAGCCACGGCTGGCGAGCGTTGGCGCAGGCAGGACTGGTGGTCACGCGCGGCCGTAGTGGGACCTTCGTCACCGAGAAAAGACCCAGACCGGCACCATCCCGGACCGGCGGAATGACCCGTGGCGCCACCGTCGCGCGGCTGGATCTCTCCCTCGGAACGCCCGACCCCGTGCTACTGCCAGAAATCGGCTCGATTCTGTCCCGACTGGCGCTCAACGCCGAGACCACCGACTACCATCAAGCCCCTGTGGTTCCCGAACTCGGTCGGCTGCTGCAAGCGGGCTGGCCCACCAAGTCCGGCGCACTGACCGTCGTTGACGGCGCGATGGACGGCGTCGTCCGCAGTCTGCACGCCGTGGTCCGTTTCGGCGATCGAGTAATCGTCGAGGACCCCACCTTCCCTTATATCCTCGACCATCTGGAATCGATCGGCGCGCGACTGGTTCCGGTCACGATGGACGAAGAGGGGGTGCTGCCGGAAGAGTTCGCGCGTGCGGTGGCCGCTGGAGCTACCGCCGCAGTTCTGCAACCGCGGGCGCAGAATCCCACCGGGGCATCGATGAGCGCCGATCGCGCCGAGGAACTCGCCGCGATCCTGCGGCGCGCTGACCATCGGTGCATGATCGTCGAGGACGATCATGCCGGTCCGGTTGTCCCCGCGCCGGATATCAGCATCGGCCGCAGACTGCCCGATCATGTGCTACATGTGCGCAGTTACTCCAAATCGCACGGCCCCGACTTGCGGATCGCGGCCCTCTCCGGACCGGAGGACATCATCGATCGCATTGTCGCCACACGAGTTCTCGGTCCCGGCTGGACGCCACGCATCCTGCAGCGCCTGCTGTACGAAATGCTCCGCGACGACACCGTCACCCGCACCATCGAGCACGCGTGCGCGCAGTACCAGCTTCGCCGGCGCGCCCTCGTCGACGCACTACGCAGCCACGATGTGTCCCTCGCCGCAGGACAGGGCCTCAACGTTTGGCTACCGGTAGCCGATGAACGTAGCGCACTGATTCACCTGGCCGCCAACGGCATTCGCGTAGCTCCCGGTGGACCCTTCTTCGTCGCCGACCGTGGCCACCCGCAAGCGGTGCGCGTGACGATCGCACCCCTCACCGAAGACGTCGACGAAGTCGCCGCCGTCCTCGCCATAGCCGCATGCCCCCGCCGATCGGAATACTTCCCCCTCGACCGGCACCGGTCGAGTATGTCGTCGGGGTGAGTGGAGTGATTTGGTCGCCCCAAGGTGCTGTTCAGCCACCATTCAACTACCGTCGGTATTTAGAAACCATGGCAGCGGGAGACGTTGTTACCGGACGCCACCCACCACGCGGCCGATCACTTTCCGATATTGCCAATGCTGAGAAAACCGAGCAGGTCGTGCCTGGTAATCACGCCGACGGGTTTACCACCCTCGACGACCATGAGCGCATCAGTATCCGAAAGCGCCTTCGTCGCAGCGGAGATGGGCTCGCCTGAACCGATCAGCGGGAACGAGGGGCTCATGTGCTCGGCCACAGAATCGGTCAGGTGAGCCCGCCCTTCGAAGACTGCGGACAGCAGGTCGCGCTCGGACACACTGCCTGCGACCTCACCTGCCATCACCGGTGGCTCCGCGCCGACCACTGGCATCTGGGACACGCCGTACTCGCGCAAGATTTCGATCGCGTCGCGCAGTGTCTCCGACGGATGGGTGTGCACCAGGTCCGGCAACGCGCCGGATTTGCCGCGCAGCACATCACCGACCAATGGTTCGGCCGCGCCATCCAGTCGTTCCCGCAGGAATCCGTAAGAACTCATCCACTGGTCATTGAAGATCTTCGACAGATAGCCACGTCCGCCGTCGGGCAGCAGCACCACGATCACCGCATCCGGATCGCGCCGCGCCACTTCGATAGCCGCGACCACCGCCATGCCACACGAACCGCCGACCAACAGACCCTCCTCACGAGCCAGCCTGCGGGTCATATCGAAGGAGTCCGCATCGGACACCGCGATGATCTCGTCCGGCACGGCGGGATCGTAGGCGGACGGCCAGAAGTCCTCACCCACGCCCTCGACCAGATAAGGCCTGCCCGTGCCACCGGAGTACACCGATCCCTCCGGGTCGGCGCCGATGATCCGCACCTTCCCACCGGAGACCTCCTTGAGGTAGCGACCGGTGCCGGTGATGGTGCCACCGGTTCCGACACCCGCGATGAAGTGGGTGATCTTACCTTCGGTGTCGCGCCATATCTCTGGGCCAGTGGTCGCATAGTGACTGTCCGGACCACCGGGATTGGAGTACTGGTCGGGCTTCCACGCGCCATCGATCTCACGCACCAGACGATCGGAGACGCTGTAGTAGCTGTCCGGGTGCTCCGGCGGCACTGCGGTCGGGCACACCACGACTTCGGCGCCATAGGCGCGCAACACATTGCGCTTGTCCTCGCTGACCTTGTCCGGGCAGACGAATACACACTGATAGCCGCGTCGCTGCGCGACCAATGCCAGTCCGACACCTGTATTGCCGGAGGTCGGCTCGATGATGGTGCCGCCAGGACGTAGCTGCCCAGATCTCTCGGCGGCGTCGATCATCTTCACCGCGATCCGATCTTTTGCACTGCCACCCGGGTTGAGATATTCGATCTTGGCCGCAACCAATCCTTCGTTCACCCCGACGACCGAGTTCAATCGAACCAGCGGCGTGTTGCCGATGAGATCCACGACATGATCCGCGATGCGCATGCCCCCATCGTTGCAGATGCGCTAACTGTGCGTTCGCGCACACCGCGCGTAGCCGGTCGGAGGTTACCGGTGTATCGCCGCCCGTCTGTTTAGGATCGCTGCCATGCAGCAGTCCGCCGTCACTCGCGCCGCGACCATTCTGGCAGGAACAGCGACAGCCCTCACAGTCGGATCCGCGGTACCAGCGGCAGCGGCGACCATCGAGTTTCCACAGGTGCCAACGATGGCCAACGGCGGACTGTGCTGGACCACTATCCGCACCTGGGCCGACACCAGTCCGGCATGGCCCGGCCGCGCCATACTCAACGTCCGCGCGCTCCCTGTATCGGGTATCGGACCGGGTGCCTACCCGCTGGCTCCGTTGTGTACGGTGCGCACGGTGGTCGCCTGGCGCAACGTCACCACGGGCACAACCGGCAGCTATGACAACACCGTGGTCACCGGGATCTACGGCAGCATCCAGTACGCGCTGTTCCAGGACACTGGCCCCGGCTTGGTCGAGGTCACCATCTCAACCGACGCAGCGAATATCCCAGCTCAAGGCTCCTTCGTGGTACCGGGCTGAGGCACAATCACGCAACTGTTTTCGCTACTGATCACAGTGCGGGGCGGAACAACCCATGCTTTGCGCACTCCGGGACGCGACGTAGATTCGATACAGACTCGCGAGTAACAAAGCGGGTCAGCCGAGATTGTCCGACAAAGGAGTCCTCAATGCCCGAGGCAGTCATCGTTTCGACCGCACGCTCCCCGATCGGCCGGGCCCGAAAGGGTTCGCTGGTCGACATGCGGTCTGACGATCTGACTACACAGGTTGTGCGCGCAGCGCTCGACAAAGTACCTGCCCTGGACCCGGCCCAGATCGATGACTTGATCCTGGGTTGCGGTTCACCAGGAGGCGAGCAGGGCTTCAATATCGCACGCATTGTCGCGGTGCAGCTCGGCTACGATTTCTTGCCCGGTCTCACTGTGCACCGTTACTGCGCATCGTCCCTGCAGACCACCCGGATGGCGCTCCACGCGATCAAGGCAAGCGAAGGCGATGTATTCGTCTCCGCTGGCGTGGAAAGCGTGTCGCGCTATGCGAACGGTTCTGCCGACAGCTGGCCGAACACGCAGAACCCCCTGTTCGCCGCAGCACAAGAGCGCACCGCGAAGATCGCTGAGAGCGGTGGGGTCGTCTGGCACGACCCGCGCGAAGACGGCCTGCTTCCCGATGCCTACATCGCGATGGGGCAGACAGCCGAGAACGTCGCGTCATTGACCGGCATCACCCGCGAAGAGCAGGACCGTTGGGGCGTTCGTTCGCAGAACCGCGCCGAGGAGGCTATCAAGAACGGTTTCTTCGAACGGGAGATCACTCCGGTCACGCTGCCGGATGGCACCGTGGTCAGCACAGACGACGGTCCGCGCGCCGGGGTCACCTACGAGGCAGTCGCCGGGCTGAAACCAGTTTTCCGTCCGGACGGGACGGTCACGGCAGGCAACTGCTGCCCGCTCAACGACGGGGCGGCGGCGTTGGTCATCATGAGCGACACCAAAGCCGCGGAGCTGGGCCTGTCCCCGCTGGCGCGCATCGTATCCACCGGCGTCTCCGGTCTGTCGCCGGAGATCATGGGCCTCGGCCCGATCGAGGCATGCAAGCGCGCCCTGGCGTTGGCGGGCAAGACCATCGATGACATCGATCTGGTCGAGATCAACGAAGCGTTCGCGGTGCAGGTGCTCGGATCGGCTCGCGAGCTGAAGATCGACGAGGACAAGCTGAACGTCTCTGGCGGCGCGATCGCATTGGGGCACCCGTTCGGTATGACCGGCGCCCGGATCACCACCACACTGATCAACAACCTGCAGACCCACGACAAGCAGTTCGGTCTGGAGACCATGTGCGTCGGTGGTGGACAAGGCATGGCGATGGTCATCGAACGCCTGAGCTGAGACACCACAGGGCGGTCGCCGGAACTCCAGCGACCGCCCTGTGGCTGTGCGGCTAGTCGTTCTGGAAGTAGCTCAGCAGCCGCAGGATCTCGATGTACAGCCACACCAGGGTGACGGTGAGACCGAGTGCGACACCCCAGGCCGCCCGCTCGGGTGCCTGCGCACGGATCAACTGATCGGCGGCATCGAAGTCGAGCAGGAAGCTGAACGCGGCGATGGCGATGACCACCAGGCTGAAGATGATCGCCAGCGGACCACCGTCACGCAGGCCCAGACCGCCGGAGATGAAGAAGCTGGCGATCAGATTGCCCAACATGAGTACCAGGACGCCGATCATGGCGCCGCCGATGATCCTGGTGAACCTCGGTGTCACCCGAATCGCGCCGGTCTTGTAGACCACCAGCATACCCGCGAAGACACCGAATGTGCCGAGCACCGCCTGACCGATCAGCGCACTGCCACCGGCCCCGCCGAAAGCGACATTGGTGAACATGAACGACAGCGCACCGAGGAAAAGCCCCTCAGCGACCGCGTAGGACAACACCAGCGCCGGGTTGTCCATCTTGTTGCCGAAGGTCGCGACCAGCACCAGCACCAGACCGACCAGTCCGCCGCCGATCACGAACAACGGAGCGAGTGAAGTGTTGGCGTTGGTGAGACCATAGGAGACGATCGCGGACACAGCGAGCACCGCGAGGGTGATGCCCGTCTTGGTCACCACATCGTCGATGGTCATCGCTCTGGTGGTCGCGGGCGCCTGCGGATAGGACTGCTGGTACTGCGGATGCTGGGAGTACTGGTTGCCGAACTGTCCCGCGGAGGCCACACCGGATCCGAAGCCGGCGTATCCACCGCCTTCCTGCTTGGGCAGGTTCCTGAAAACCGGATTGCTCGTGGTACGCAAAACACGCCTCCTGTCGTCTCGACTCCCGTGGATGCTACCGCCGTCGAATCATCTGGTCAGCATGCCATGAGGACCGTTATGTCTAAATTCAACGCACAGTGGGCCACTGTTGGTTCCCGATCCGCGGGCCCCTGTGCCCTTACCTTGGGCCACGCAGACCACATACGGACCGAATCACCGTGAATTTCCGATTGCGGCCGATCACTTCGGTCCGGCCCACCATCCGATCGACCACGGCCCGGTAGTTGAGATGCGAATTGTACACAGTCCACAACTCTCCGCCGGGACGTAACACTCGCCCGGTCTCGGCGAACATCTTGATCGCCGATCCGGTGTGCACCGCCGCGCCGACGTGGAACGGCGGATTGCACAAAACCAGATCGGCGCTGTTGTCCGCGGCCGAGGACATCGCGTCATCACGTACGACGGCCACCCGGTCGGCGACCTGGTTCGCCTCGGCGGTAGCCCGAGCCGACGCTACCGCGGCGGCGGATTGGTCGGTGGCGACCACAGTGATCCCAGGCCGTGCCGTAGCCAATGCCACAGCCAGGATGCCGGTGCCGCAACCGAGGTCGATGGCGTCACGAGCATCCGGCTTCATCAGTTTCAGATACTGGAGCAGGAATCTGGTTCCGATATCCAGACGGGCGCCAGAGAAGGCCGCACCGTGCGCGACGATCTCCAGTTCTAGTTCGTCGATCCGCTCGCGCCTCGGGAAAGACAATTCACCGGCGGGTTTGGCCCCGAATACCAACAGCGCACGCGATTTCTGTTTGCCCCGGCTAGCACGTACTTCGGAGAAAGATTGCGCCAGTATGTCATTCATCGACTTGGTCAGATACTTGTCCCGACCGCCTGCGAACACCTCGACCCCCGGATCGGCATAGCGGGCGACAGCATCGGCAATCTCGGCCAGACCGGCTAACGCGCGGGGCATGCGAAGCAACACCACCCGAGCGTCACTGAGCAACTCCCGGCCGAGTGGATGCGCGGTATAGCATTCCGAAAGACCGGCCGCGCGAGCATTGTTCGCGAGAGCTAGCTCGCCGGTGAGCAGATCCTGATGTACCCGGACGTCGCGTAGCTCATGCCCCGCGATAGCGCCCAGAGTCAGCGCACCATAGTTGTCACCGATTACGGTTACTTTCCCGCTGTCAGCGGCCGCCACGGCGTCGGTGGCGACTTCGAGAATCAGCCGATCAGCGGCATCCACCGCGTAGAGGTTCGGCGCCTCCACATCCGGGTACCGTCGCAGCCGGCCGAGTATGTCGTCGACATCTCCCACACCTCAAGTGTGCTAAATCGTTGCCCTGCGGTCACGCCCGCCCCGCCTGGTCAACTGCGGCACAGTTTCCGGCAGCACGACTTTTCTCGTGAAGCGCACCGGCACAAGGGATTCACGGGTACTCGCCCAGCTACCGCTACGGCATATTTCGGACTATCGACCGGTAATGACCTGCGCATGAGCGGATATCCGGTTATGCCGGTCGCAGGCCTGCGGCATTATCGGTACCTAGAGGACAATCCGAAGACGAACGAAGCGCAACGATCTCCGGTTACACCCTCCGTCGCTGTCTGCTGAGTAGCATCAGCCCATGCGCAATTGGATGGTGCTGATCGTCGCGGTCACGACGGTACTGCTCTCGGGCTGCGGCAACAGAGATTCACCCTCAGAGACTCCTGGCACCTCACTCGTCGGTTCATCCGCCCTGGCGGCACCTGATCGTGGGCAGGACTCCTCTCCCAAACAGAGCACAGCCTCTAATGCCGCCGCGCTCACAGTCACCGATATCCGACTGGAACGCGGGCCGAGCGCTGATCGTGTGGTCTATCACCTCGGTGGGGACGGCGCACCCGGTTGGATCGTGCAATACACCGACCGCGCCACACGGGACGGCAGAGGCGATCTCGTCGACGTGCCCGGCCAATCGGTCCTCGAAGTGCGTATCCTCGGTTCGGCCTACCCCTTCGACAGTGGCGTGGCGCCGTACGCAGGCCCGGATCCGGTGCACAACCCCGCGGTACCCGGCATCGTCGGCGTCTACGGGAGTACGGTGTTCGAAGGCACCACCCAATCATTCGTCGGCGTGCAGGCTGATCACCCGGCCTTCACCGTGCACACCTTGTCCAACCCGACCCGGCTCGTAGTGGACATCACCCGCCCTTGACAAGGAGCGCCTATGTTCATCGCTCGAACCCGCCTGCTCCTCGTCCTGGCCGCAGTCACCACTCTGAGCCTTGCCGGGTGTGGCTATGTCGATACCGGTCATGACACCGCGCACGATGGCTCGGTAGGTATGGCGACCACCGCGGGCACACCGAGGCGCATCGCGCACAACGATGCCGACGTGACGTTCTTGCGCACGATGTACCCGCATCATGCGCAATCTATCGACATGGCCAGGCTGGCGCCGAACCACACCGACAATCGGCGACTACTCGCGCTCGCCACAACGATCGAGCAAGCGCAGGCACCGGAAATGCAGGAGTTCACCGCCATGCTGCAAAGCTTCGGCGAACCCGCCCCGACGACGAGCGAAGAGCACGCGAACCGCCAGGTGCCCGGCATGTTGTCCACAGAGCAGATGGCGGCCCTGCGAGCCGCATCGGGTCCGGATTTCGACCGCCAGTGGCTGACCATGATGACCGAACACCACAACGGCGCCATCGCCATGGCCGAGACCGAACTCTCCGCAGGGTTGAACCACAAAGCAAAGGCGCTGGCCCGCTCGATCATCGAGATCCAGCAAACGGAGATCGGTCAGATGCGCGCCATGCTCCGCCAGAGCTGATTGCGCGAACGCCTGCGCTGTCGCCCGAGCACCCTGCGCTGTCGCCCGAGCACCCTGCGCTGTCGCCCGAGCACAATGAATACAACACCGATCAGTACGAAGACCGCAGTGATCACGGCAGCTGCGACAGCGGCACAATCGAGCCCTCGCGCCACAAGCACTGCCGCGACGATCGCGAGCACTGCCGCGACGAACAGCAGTCCGTACCCCGGCCAGTTCCTGGTATCCGCCAGCACCGCCCCCTGCTGGGCACCAGAGTCACGCGCGACGTCTGGAGCCCCATCGAGTGGAGGTATCTCCCACGGCTGGTCATCCGCTGTCATGGTGCTCCTCATTCCTCGAACTGGCAGCTGAGCCCGAGCCTGTTGCGAGGAGGATGCCCGGATCGACTTTGTCGAAACGCTAGTGTGGATACAACGCTCGGATCCGCTGCCTCCGATTTCCCGGCAGCTGAGCTTGATGTTCGACAGCCTCGAGATTCCATGCATATCGTGGACTCATCGGTACTGAAAGACTCATCGGTACTGAAAGGAGCCTACTCATGTCCCGCATCGCCGTGGTAACCGGGGCTTCATCCGGAATAGGAAAGGCCACGGCCGTCAAGCTCGCCGAGCGTGGGTATCGAGTGATCGGGACCAGTCCGGATCTCGACACGATCCCCACTGACGCCGAAGTCGCCGGAGTCGAGTACCGAGCACTCGATCTGACCGACAAAGCATCGATCGAGATGTTCCTCACCGGGATCGACCAGGTCGACATACTGGTCAACAATGCGGGCGAAAGCCAGGCCGGGCCACTGGCCGAACTGCCAGGCGACGCGATCGAGCGGCTGTTCCAGCTGAATGTGCTCGGCCCGATCACCCTGACTCGAGCATTTCTACCTCATATGCGGGAACGCGGGTACGGGCGAGTGGTGATGGTGGGCTCCATGCTCGCAAGCTTCCCGATGCCCTACCGCTCCTCCTATGCCGCAACCAAGGCGGCGCTACGCAATTTCGCGATCGCCGCACGCTTCGAGGAATCGCCCTTCGGGGTATGGCTCACCGCAGTCGAACCGGGCCAGACCAACACCGGCCTTTGGGGACGGCGGAAGCGATACCTCACTGAAGGGTCCATTCACACCACTGATTTCAATACCTTCATGGCGGTACTCGATGCGAAGCAGATCAAAGGCATCACCCCGGAGAAAGTCGCCGCTCTCATTGTCAAAGCGATCGAAGCCCACCGACCCCGCCCTCTGTACGCCGTCGGCGACAACGCCCCCATCTTGTTCGCCCTCCGCAGGCTACTGCCTCGCACGAGCATGGAACGTTTGATCGCCCGAAACCATGGCCTTTCCCGCTGAGGCGCCCCGCCGATAGGACAGAAACGCCGAGACGGTCTTCCAGGGCGCTCTACGTGCTTTCCGGAGTGCCCCCAGTCGGACTCGAACCGACACTTGGCGGATTTTAAGTCCGCTGCCTCTGCCAATTGGGCTATGGGGGCGCCGGGACAGCTTACCGAACCATAGAAATGTACCGAAATCCCGGCGGCTCATCGGATTAGCGCTGCCCCGGTCGTTGCCGGGGCAGCGGGCTCGTACAGAACTTACGCTAGGCGTCGCTACCGGTCACAACAGATCCTGTCGATCGAGGCTTGGTCACGGCTGCGGCGCGGCATGATTCGGCTGTTGCCCGACTACGCCGAGTTCACCGTGCTCGACAAGACTGAGCACAAGGACGTGGTCGCACGCATGGTCACCGAACGGAATGCGCCCGGCTAGGCAGCTTGGGTTTTCCGGAGCACGGAATTGCGCCGAGAATAAGTGGAATAGACTAGAATCCCGATCGCCATCCACGCCAGGAACCGCAACCAGGTCTCCACCGACAGATTCAGCATCAGCCACAGGCAGGCTAGCAGCGCGAGCAGGGGAAGCAGCGGAACAAACGGAACGCGGAACCCGCGCGGCAGGTCGGGGCGGGTACGACGCAGGATGAGCACGCCGACCGCAACCAGTGAAAACGCGAACAATGTCCCGATGTTGACCATCTCTTCCAGCTTGCCGAAATCGACGAAGCCCGCCAGCGCCGCGCACACCACACCTACGAGTGCGGTGATCCGGACCGGTGTGCCCTGCTTGCTGGTGCGGGCGAGCCGGCGTGGCACCAAGCCGTCGCGGGCCATCGCGAACAGCACGCGGGTCTGCCCGAGGTACAGCACCATCACCACTGTGGTGAGCCCGAAGAGAGCACCGATCGAGATAATGTTCTTCGCCCAAGTATCTCCGTGGATCGCGAAAGCAGTCGCCAATGTGGCGTCCTTACCGGCCAGCTCTTTGTAGGACACCATGCCGGTGAGCACGAACGACACCGCGACATAGAGAATAGTGACGATGAGCAGCGAGCCGAGGATGCCGCGCGACATCGCGCGCTGCGGATTCTTGGTCTCCTCTGCCGCCGTGGCGACAACATCGAAACCGATGAACGCGAAGAACACCAGGCTGGCCGCCGCGAGCAAGCCATACCAGCCGTAGGTGCTGTTCCCCGCGCCGGTCAGATAGGAGAACAGCGACTGCCGCAGGCCCTCGCCATGCGTACCCGGCTCGGACGGCGGGATGTACGGCGAGAGGTTCGAAGTCTTGAAGTAAGTGAGGCCGACGACGATGACCAACGCGATCACGCCGAGCTTGATGGCCACCGCCACCGCCGACACCCGCGAGGACACCTTGGTGCCGGTCGCGAGCAGTACGCCGAGCACCATGATGAGCGCCACCGCGCCCCAGTCGAAAGTCACTGAGCCGAACAGCGTGATCGGTGCGGTGCCGAGCAGTTCCCCGAGATATTGCGACCATCCCTTGGCCACCACCGATACCGAGAGTGCGAACTCCAGGACCAGGTCCCAGCCGATAATCCAGGCGACCAGCTCTCCGAAGGTCGCATACGAGTACGTATACGCACTGCCAGCTACGGGCACGGTGGAGGCGAACTCGGCGTAGCAGAGCCCGGTCAATCCACAGGCGAGCGCGGCGAAAACGAAGGCGAGCGAAATAGAGGGACCTGAGATATCGCCCGCGGTCCTGGCGGTGAGCGTGAAGATACCCGCGCCGATCACGACTGCGACGCCGAAGATTGTGAGATCCCAGGCGGTCAGGTCCTTACGCAGTTTCGATCCGGGCTCGTCGGTGTCGCGGATCGACTGTTCGATGGTCTTGGTGCGGAATAAGCCGCCCAAGCGAGACGAAGCACCACCCGCCGTATCGGCTTGTGATCCGGGGTTCGTCACGTGCTCTCCTTCATTCGTGCTGTTGCGCGTCTGTTCTACGCCCAGGCAACCCAACAATGCGTATCAGCTATGAAATTGCTGATACGTAGCGTGGTTGTGCGACGATCAGCCCGCACACCCTACGGCAGTCCAGTTATACCGAAAAAACGGACTTATGCCCTGGATCATAGAACCTGGTCACAGTATCCGACGCCGAGGCTCCGGTATCAGCCGACTGAATACGAAGACAGGGACGCGGATGGTTTGCGTCTGACAAAACCGGGCATTCGATAATCGTCTGATAGACCAGTACGACAGACTCGTTCAGAAAGCTTTGTGCCGATGGTTCACGTGGCAGTCACCGCGCGCGCAGCGCCGGAGCAGGTCTTCGCCGTCTTGGCCGATGGATGGCTGTACTCGGCCTGGCTGGTCGGCACCGCACATGTTCGCGACGTGGATGACACCTGGCCTGCGGCAGGTTCCCGGCTGCACTACAGCGCCGGAGTATGGCCGTTCACAATGAAGGACACTGCCGAAGTAATCCTGGCAATACCACCGTATCGGCTCGAATGGGAGTCTACGATCAGGCCACTGGGCTCGACATTGATCCGCATCGGGCTCCAGGAGACACGGACGAGCGAAACCCATATCCGCATGTACGAACACGCGCGGCACGGGATCGGAATGGCGCTACCCCGGGTTCTCCAGGAAATACTTCTGGCGCCGCGCAACAAAGAATCGCTGTCCAGGCTCGCCGATCTCGCGGTCGGCAGAGAACGCTCAGACACAGCGCATACCGAAACGGATCCGGACCAGAGCGACGGTCCGCGCACGTGAGTACCCGCGAGAACGGGTCAGGCGATCGACAGGGCGATACCGTCGAGAATATCGTGTTCGCTGACCACCAGATCGGAAATCCCCGCACGGCGGGACAGTTCCTCCGCAAGTACCTCGGTGATGACCGCACCGCCGCCGATCACATCGACCCGGCCGGGATGTATCGGACCTAGAGCCGCGCGCTGGCCATGGTCCATAGCGATCAGCCGATCGCAGACCTCGTGCACCTGGTCCGAGCCGAGTCGGGTGAGGTGAACCTTCGCCGAATCGTATTCGGGGAGGTCGAGAGCTACCGCTGCGAGCGTGGTCATCGTGCCCGCCACACCGACCCAGGTACGCACTCCGTCCACGGGGACACGCGTGAATGCCTCGGCCAGCCGCTCTGTGGCGAAGGCGCGGGCGGTGGTGATCTGCTCGGCAGTCGGCGGATTGTCCACAAGACAACGCTCGGTGATCCGGACACAGCCGATATCGGCGGAGAACGCGGACCGCACTCCCGTGCTGTCGCCGAATACCAGCTCAGTCGACCCGCCGCCCAGATCCACTACTAAAAAGGGCCCTGCTGTGTCGGGCAGTTCGCCGATCGCCCCGGCAAAAGACAGACGCGCCTCCTCGTCACCACTGATCATCTCGGCTTCCGCCCCTACAACCACGGCTGCGAGTTCGGCGCGCGCCATGGCGAAGAACTCGTCCCGGTTGGCGGCGTCCCGGATAGCGGAAGTAGCCACCATCCGTACCCTGCCTACCCCTGTTTCCCGCATCAGCGCGACATAGTCGGCCAAGGCCGCGCGGGTGCGTTCGATCGCCTGCGGCGCAAGCGAACCGGTTGCGTCCACCCCTTGACCGAGACGGACGATACGCATCTCGCGACGCACGTCAGTCAGTCCGCCGTCCGCACGCACGTCGGCGATCAACAGGCGGATGGAGTTCGTGCCGCAGTCCACGGCAGCTACCCGGTCAGTCATAGCTAGTTCCAGTCTCTCGGAGCCGATGGGTGATGGGTCGGCCAGTCGGCGGGAATCGCGGTACCGCGCAGATCACGCTCGGCGGCCAGCGCCACTGCCTCGTCGCCAAGTGGATTCACCCCCGGTCCTTTGGCCAGTGCGTGCGCGATCAGAACGTGCAGACATTTGACCCGTTCCGGCATTCCACCGCCAGTGAAATCAGTGCCGAGCGATTCGATCGCATCGCGCTCGGCCAGATAACTCTCGTGCGCGGCGCGATAGGCGGCGGCCAGTTCCTGGTCGATGTCGAGCCGTTCGGTCATCGCACGCATCACACCCGCGGATTCTTGTCTGCTCGCCTCCGCGGTGAGCCGGGGATCGGTCAAATAATAGAGTGTGGGAAAGGGAGTACCGTCTGGTAACCGTGGCGCGGTCTTCACCACGGCGGGCAACCCGTCCGGAGTACGGTAGGCGATGGCGAGCACGCCGCGTGGTGCGCGGCCCAGCTGCTCGGCGATGATCGCGAGATCCTTGTCGGTCGGTGCGGTCACCTGGGTCCTTCCGATTCTTGCGGTGGCGACTCCGCAGTCGACGTCGGCTGCGGCTCGGAGATGCTGCGCCACAACTCGGTATACCAGGGTTCTGGTTGCCTGGCTTTAGTCGGCGCAGGAGACGGCGCAGGCGCCTCGATACCAGGTACCTGCACGATATAGGGCGTCTCGCCGGGCATAACCAAACGGAGCCGATCCCGCGCCTCAGTGCGGATATAGGCCGGATCCTGTTGCTGTGCACGACGATCACGCAACCGGGCCAGATCCTGCTCCAGATCCTGCCGCTGTTGCGCCAGACGAGCGGCCTCGGCACGCTGAGTGAAATATGTACGCATCGGCACCGAGAGGGTGAGCGCGAGTGCGCATACCACTATCGCGAAGATCACCGCCTTACCGGTGAGTGATCCGAGAATAGTGTGGTCGTTCTTACCGGTCGCGGGACGCGACACGGATTTGCGCGCACCAGGCTTCTTCTCCGTGGATTCCTGCCGCCGACGGCCACGCTTGATCGCGGGGTCGGCTGGACGGGCCCGCGCGGCACGCGAGGTGTGGCGGTCGCCTCGTCCGGCCGGGCTGGTCCCACGCACACGTCGCTCCGTCATATCATGCCTCTACGGTATCTGGTCCGCAGTGCTCCCAGGCCCTTCGTGTTCACGCGAACTACCGCCTCCTGGCCCATCGCCATCCCCGCGTGGGCCGGTGCCGTACGCAGCCCGCGCGGGGTGGATCTCACTCGTCGAACACGTAACGAGGGAAGGCGACTTCTCCGGCGTAGCGGGCCGAATCGCCTAGCGCGTCCTCGATACGCAGCAGCTGGTTGTACTTGGCGACACGCTCACTACGCGCAGGGGCACCGGTCTTGATCTGCCCGCTACCCACAGCGACAGCCAGATCGGCGATGGTGGTGTCCTCGGTCTCGCCGGAGCGGTGCGACATCATCGTCTTGTATCCGTTGCGATGCGCTAGCTCCACCGCGTCCAACGTCTCGGTGAGCGTGCCGATCTGGTTGACCTTCACCAGCAACGCATTGGCCGCGCCCTTGGCAATACCCTCTTCCAGACGTTCCGGATTGGTGACGAACAGGTCGTCGCCCACAAGCTGGATGCGATCGCCGATCTGATCGGTCAGGGTCACCCAGCCATCCCAGTCATCCTCCGAGAGCGGATCCTCGATGGACACCAGCGGGTAGCCGGTGAGCAATTCGGCATAGAATTGCGCCATCTCCTCGGCCGACCGTACAGCGCCCTCGAATGTGTAGCCACTGCCCGATGTGTAGAACTCGGTGGCCGCAACATCGAGCGCGAGCGCGACATCGCTACCCAGCTTCAGACCGGTCTTGGCGATAGCCGAGCTGATCAAGTCGAGCGCTTCCTTGGTGCCCGCCACATCGGGCGCGAAACCGCCCTCGTCCCCGAGGCCGGTGGACAGCCCTTTGGACTTCAGCACCGCTTTGAGCGCGTGGTACACCTCCGCACCCCAGCGCAGCGACTCCTTGAAAGTCGACGCACCGATCGGGGCGACCATGAACTCCTGGACATCGACACCGGTATCGGCGTGCGCACCGCCATTGAGGATGTTCATCATCGGAACCGGAAGCACGTGCGCGTTCGGGCCACCGAGGTAACGGAACAGTTCCAGGCCGGAGGACTCTGCCGCCGCCCTGGACACGGCCAACGAGACACCGAGCAGAGCATTGGCGCCGAGCCGGGACTTGTCCGGGGTACCGTCGAGGTCCAACAGCACCTGGTCGACACCGCGTTGTTCAACGGCGTCCAAGCCGATGACGGCGGGAGCGATCTCGTCCAGCACGCCTTCGACAGCCTTGCGCACGCCCTTGCCCCCGTAGCGCTCGCCACCGTCACGCAGTTCGACGGCCTCGTGTTCGCCGGTGGACGCGCCGGAAGGCACCGCCGCCCGGGTCAAGGTGCCGTCGTCGAGAGCGATCTCGACCTCGACGGTGGGGTTACCGCGCGAATCCAGGATCTCGCGAGCTCCGACCTGTTCGATGATGGCCACGAAAACGACACTCCTTCGGCTGCTGGCACGGTAGGTCTCACAGGGATAGCCGTGCGCTGCGAGCCTATCGCTCTCGCGGCACGGCGAGTAACCGGCACTCCGGAGAGCAATGGATCACATTCTGCGCCCGACGCTGTAGCCTGCGGCCCGGTCACGCACAGTGAGCAGATAGCTGTACGACTGGTTATAGGTGAGCACTGCCCGCTGCCAGCCCTGCGCGGAGGTGAGATCACCGCCGCTGGCACACAGGTAGCGCGCCGCGGTGAGCGCCGCATCATCGATGTTCTGCGGGTCGATCACCCCGTCTCCGTTGGCGTCGACCCCCCAACGCGCCCAGGTTTCCGGGATGAACTGCAGCGGGCCGACCGCCCGGTCGTGGACCGGATCACCATCGAGTGCGCCACTGTCGGTGTCCGCGATCAACGCCACCCCTGGCGAACCGTCCAGTGCGATACCGACGATCGGCGGGTGAACCGAACCGTCTGCGCCGACCACAGCACCACGGTAGGTGCCGTGTCTGCTCTCCACGCTGGCAATGCCCGCGAGCGTGGTCCACGCGACACCACAATGGGGTCGAGCCCTGGCCATCACGGCCGCCGCGTAACCATAGGCCTCCAACGCGACCAACGGAATACCCAGCTGATCGGCCTGCTCACCTGCCCAGTCACGCAACTGAACAGCGGTACGGCCAGGAGCATCCACATCGATAACGGGGACCGGAGTACCCGGGCCTGGCGGAATCCCCTCCGGGATCGGAGGGCGCTCGATCCCACAACCAGCGAGCCCGAGAACCACTACAGCGGTGGCCGAAATGACAGTCTTCTGCAACACACTTCCATGATCCAGATGACGACCGAACAGCAATCGCCCGTTCGCCCTGAAGAGACCTGCCGCGCTGACGAATTCCCGAGCAATACGTCACCAGGCGGGCATCTGCGGTCAGGACAAGAGCCGCGCTCATCGGTCGCCTTCCATTAGCGGACAACGAATTCGGGCCCACTTCGCCGAACTGGCTCTCAACCGATCGGTACGCTGACAATCCGGTAGCACGCACACATTCAGCCGGGCGCACCTGCTGATGCTGGGCGGCCTACGCAATCCGGATCTGGTACGAGAAACGTTCGGCTGTAACTGTTCCCACGCTGCGGAGCATGGCAAGAGCCGATCGGCAGGCAATTCGATACGATCCGGCGTATACCCCACTCGCCGCACGGTACGGCAGCGCAGCTAGGTGGCTCGAACGGGTGAACATCCGCATCCCGGAACGGCACTGCCGCACGGCGGAAGCCGATGAGAATAGAGTGGGCGAGTCCATCCGCCACGGCGCGGAAAGCGTACTGCTAGTCGGCGGGGTGTCCGAGCCGGGGCATCACACCAACCGCAAGACGAGCTTGCCGACATTCTCTCCACGGAACAGCATCTGCAAAGTGTCCGGAAAGTCGTCCACGCTGCCCTCGACCACATGTTCTTTGATCTTGACCTGGCCCGCGCGAATCCAGTCGGCGATCTCCTTGGCTGCCTGTGCGTAGCGATCGACGTAGTCGAAGACCACGAAGCCTTCCATCCGCGCGCGCCGTACCAGAAGCGACAGGTAGTTCGATGGGCCTTTGACCCGCGTCGGGTCGTTGTACTGACTGATCGCACCGCAGATCACCACGCGAGCGCGCATGGCAAGACGCCGGAGCGCCGCATCCAGGATGTCCCCGCCGACGTTGTCGAAGTAGACGTCGATGCCGTCCGGAACGAGCGTGCGCAACGCCTGCTCGACATCATCGACCCGGTAGTCGATCGCCGCGTCGAATCCGAGTTCGTCAGTGAGCAGCGCACACTTGTCCCGGCCCCCCGCGATCCCTACCACGCGGCAGCCCTTCACCTTCGCGATCTGACCGACTACAGTGCCGACCGCCCCTGCCGCGCCGGAGACCACGACGGTCTCTCCATCCTGCAACGCACCGACATCCAAGAGTCCGAAGTAGGCCGTCATACCGGGGATACCGAGAGCACCGAGATACGTCGACGGCGAGGCAAGTGAAATGTCGATCTTCGTAGCGCCGGCGCCGTCGGATACCACGTACTCCTGAACACCGAAAGCGCCGACGACATGATCACCTGGTCGGAAATCGGGGTGCTCGGAAGCGATGACCTCGACAACGGAACCTGCCCGCAT
Organism: Nocardia sp. TBRC8007; assembly: GCF_056629435.1. Taxonomy (NCBI): domain Bacteria; kingdom Bacillati; phylum Actinomycetota; class Actinomycetes; order Mycobacteriales; family Nocardiaceae; genus Nocardia; species Nocardia sp. TBRC8007. The sequence goes on from NZ_JBWSOR010000004.1 coordinate 303,269, forward strand.
CACCTCTCCGATCCGCACGGGCGGCAGATAAGAAGGACGGTCGTCCAGCCATCCGCGCATAGCAGGGTCCAGCGAAATAACGCGCGTCCGGCCTATGAAGCTGCCCGGCCCAGGCTCCTCGACGGGTACGGAGCGGTGTTCCCAATCATCAGGTTCGATGACACCCGTTGGACGTGCCGCCAGCAGGATCTGACGATTCATCGCGGACATAGCGCCTCCTGTCGGTCCGGCCCACGCCGTTCCCACCGGCGATTGTGGATCACGATCAGGACGGTGCGGGTACTGCTGAGCCGGGGTCATCTTCTGTTCTTCGGTGGCCACAGTAACGCAGTATCGCGGAAAACCCGACTTTCCTTCCGCCACCGGCTATCCCGGTCGGCTACCAGCTCTCCCTGGTGAGTGAGCACTATCCGCCAGCAGTGAGGTACTCGCCGTAGAACAACATGAGCCCGAAGACCGCGGATATCCCGGCAAGCAACCAGAATCGGATGATCACGGTGGCCTCGCTCCATCCGCCGAGTTCGAAAAGATGGTGGAACGGCGCCATCGTGAACAATCGGTGACGAGTGGTGCGAAACATGACGATCTGTAGCAGGACCGACCGGACGGCTGGAGTGCTGTCGGGAAACCACAGGGCCAGAATGCCGAACACGATCGCGGCGCCGAATTGGCCGATGCACTTCCCGGCCGAGGCCAACCCGAGGCTATGTCGCTTGCGCAGCTTGATGAAGTCGTCGAGGAATCCGACCGCGCCCAACGAGGTGGCCAACCCGAGGACGAGTAATCCGGAAGCGGATATGCCTGGGATGCCATAGCGGATACCGATCAGGTGCGCACCGAGATACTCGGCCCACATGCTGATCAGGATCAGCGATACCGCCCATAGTCGGGATACCACGCTCGGCCTGATGACTTCGCAGACCCGCGACGCGGATCTGCTGACCTGAATTCCTCTTGGCGAAGAACTTGATCAGCAATGGTGTCGACACGATCGAGACCGCCAACGCGATCGTCGCCGACATCAGGATATGCCTCATCCATGCCCCCTACACAGCCGACATCCGAACACGAGGCCGTCGACGTGTGCCATCTATGTGGTGCAAAGTAGCGTAATGGACCGTTTCCGGTCAGGATGCGCGGGGCTCGCGGCTATCACGGCAGCCATGCCGCTGGTCGCCTTCAGCGCTATCCGAGCGCTATCCAAGGACGCGCCGACCGGTGGACGCCCGCTCCCGATGCGTGACGAACCCTCATACATATGCGCATTTGCATATGTATTGTGGTGTTCGTAGTAGAACCACGAAGAGGAGCGGCCTGATGGGGCACGGACGAGGAGCGGCCTGATGGGGCACGGACGAGGAGCGGCCTGATGGGGCACGGACACAATCATGGGAGCGGACACGCCGGAGGACGACATCGCAGCAGACTAGCGCTGGCGTTCGTGCTCATCGCCGCATTCTTCATCGTCGAACTCGCCTTCGGGCTGCTCTCGGGCTCGCTCGCCCTCATCTCCGATGCCGGGCACATGGCCGCCGATGTCGTGACGCTGGTTGCGGCGCTGGCAGCCACCAGCATCGCGACCCGTAAGGACACAACGGGACGGCGTACCTACGGTTCCTACCGCGCGGAAGTCTTCGCCTCCGGGTTCGCGGTATTGACGATGCTCAGCGCATCCGCCTATATCGTGATCGGCGCGATCGGGCGCATCGGCAGCAAGCCAGAGATCGAGACCGGGCCGATGCTGATCGTCGGCGCACTCGGACTGGCGGTCAATATCGCCGCACTGCTCCTCCTACGCTCGGGTGCCTCTGAAAGCTTGAACGTCAAAGGCGCTTACCTCGAAGTGGTCGCCGATACCGCCGGATCCGTCGGGGTGGTGATGGCCGGCTGGCTGGTGATGATGACCGGAGATCCGGTGTGGGATACTGCGGTCGCCCTCGTGATCGGCGCCTTCGTCATCGTTCGCGCAGTCGTGCTCGGTCGCCAAGTTCTCGCAGTCCTGGGGCAGCACGTCCCGGAGGGTATGGACCTTGCCGCGATCGAAACCGACCTCATCGGCGTCGAAGGCGTGGTCTCGATCCACGACCTACACATCTGGACCCTTACCTCCGGTATGAACGTCGCCACCACCCACCTTGTCATCGCCGACGGGCACGACGCCCACACAGTCCTGACCGAGACCGCCAGTCGATTGCGCGAGGACTACGGTCTGGCCCACGCCACCATCCAGGTCGAGCCCGCAGATCACACCGGCTGCCACGAACTCGGTTGGTGACCGGCGCACGAGTCGGATACGACAGCCGGGCCGCGGCTGTCGCCCGCGCCGTTCTCAGCCCAGGTGCGCTGACAGCAGCCAGGCTGGTATGGACTTGCGGCCATTGCTCTCGTCCCGGATATCGGTGCCGAGAAACTCCTGGAGGACAGGGAGATCATTGGGGTCGTAGATGTGGATGCGAGCAGACTGGATCTCGTCGATCAGCCAGTACGCGTCCACCGCCTCGCGCAGTTCATCGGCCGTGACCGGATTGGCCTGACCTACGGGCACAGTGGCCTTGTCGAATACCAACACAAAGTAGGATGCGCCGGGCGCCGCGGCACGCACGATCGATTCCTGATAGCCCTGACGCCGTTCGACCGGCATCGAGTGGAACAGGGTGCTGTCGACGATGGTGCCGAAACGGCCGTCGTAACCAGTGAACGCGCTGATATCGGCGACCTCGAAACTGGCGTTGCTCAGGCCACGCTTAGCGGCCTCCGCGCGAGCGAGTTCGATCGCGGTCGGCGACTGATCCAGACCTACGGTCGTGAAACCCCGTTCGGCTAGGTAGAGCGATACCGCGGCCTCACCACAGCCCGCGTCGAGGACATCGCCGTGGAACTTGCCCGCCTCGATCAATGCGGCAATCTCCGGCTGTGGTTCGCCGATACTCCACGGCGGCCGGCTACCCAGTCCCATCTCGACGTCCTCGCCGCGATAGACGGATTCGAACCTCTCTGCAGGGGAAGGAGTTGTCATATCCAATAACTATCAATGGTGTTGGTGAATGTCGACGTAGCGCGCGGATGGCAGCCGATCAGCGGAGAAGGAACCCTCTTCCAGTGCCCGCTCGGCCGACGTGGGATGCCGTATGCTGATCCATTGGCGGACCTGTCCTCCTGGCCAGGTCACACGGCGGTGGGGCCCGCCATACCCGAACCGCGGCACCGGCCGCCGACGATCCCTACTCAATGCCATAGCCTGCCCCACCGAAGCCCGCCCCACCGAGCGGGAGCGGATGAGTAGGAGGGTGCTTTGTCGATGCCCGAACGGAAAGTTACCGGCAAGTCCGATCCGTTCGCGGTGCGACCCCGCCCGAAGCCATGGCGCGAGCAAACAACCATCGTCGCGGTTGTCTCCATCGGCGGCGCGATCGGCGCGACCGCACGGTACGCCGCCACACTCGCCTGGCCCACCCACAACGGCGCATTCCCGTGGTCGACACTGGCGGTCAACATCACCGGCTGCGCACTGATGGGCGTCGTCATGGTGCTGATCACCGACATCTGGACCGGACACCGGCTGCTGCGTCCGTTCCTCGGCACCGGCATTCTCGGCGGCTACACCACCTTCTCCAGCTACGCTGCCGACATCGGCCATCTCGTCGACAGCGGTCACGCCGCGACAGCCTCGGCATATCTCGTCGCGACCCCGGCCCTGGCGCTGGCTGCCACCTGGACAACCGCCGCCTGCACTCACCGCCTGCTCATCCGGAGGACATCATGACCCGGCTCACCGGACCCGCCCTGCGCCTGACGGTGTTCATCGGCGAAAGCGACACCTGGCACCACAAACCTCTGTACAGCGAGATCGTGCACCGCGCCCACCACGCAGGTCTCGCCGGAGCGAGCGTCTTGCGCGGCATTGAGGGATTCGGCGCATCCTCCCGAATCCACACCACCCGTCTGCTCTCGCTCAGCGAGGACCTGCCTGTCGCCATCATCATCGTCGATGCCACCGAGCGCATTCGCGCCTTCCTACCGCAACTCGACGAACTCGTCACCGAAGGCTTGGTCATCCTCGACGAAGTCGAAGTCATCCGTTATCTCGGTAGGCAGGACCACCAGCGATGACCTGGCTTTTCGTCATTATCGGCGCCATGATCGGCGCACCGGTGCGCTATCTCACCGACCGCTTCATACAAGGCCGTCGCGGCTCCACCCTTCCTTGGGGCACCTTCACCGTCAATCTCACCGGCAGCTTCCTCCTCGGCATCCTCACCGGCGCGGTGTCCACCGAAAGCACCCTGCATCTACTCATCGGCATCGGCCTATGCGGAGCTCTCACCAGCTACAGCACCTTCAGTTACGAAACCCTCCAGCTCGCAGGAGCAGGCGCCCGGCTGAGTGCTGCCGCCAACCTCATCGCCACTGTAGGCGCCGGTCTCGGCGCCTACTACGTCGGCACCGCCCTCGCCCACTCCATCTGGACCTGACTACTGTCACTGAATCCGGTGTCGCTGAATCCGGCCGGTACCCGGTGAGTGATCCTGTTTCCTGTCCGTTTCCCGGCGCCGTACACCGAATACTCATTTTCCCGCAAGCATGTCGTCACCAGGTGTGGGGAACCTGTTCGCCACCGGCGCTATGCTGGCAACGGAACCATGCCGATGGCGGTCATACCGTCAGGAGGGATATTCGGTCCGGTGCCCATCACCAGAGTCGCGGAGCACCCACATCCGGATCATGTGCTGTTCCATTTCAGCGATACCCATTTCATCGCGGACGATGATCCGCTATACGGCGATGTCGACGCCGATCTGCGATTACAGCAATTGCTCGAGCAAGCCGCGGCCAGCCGGATACAGCCGACCGCCATAGTATTCACCGGCGACCTCACCGATCGGGGCGAGCTTGCCGCATACGCCAAGCTGAAAAGCATCGTCGAGCCATTCGCCGAGCATGTGCGCGCACCCATCGTGTGGGTCACCGGAAACCACGACGACCGTGGCGCGCTGCGCGCCGGGTTGCTCGGCGAGCCGGCCACGGCATCCCCGCTGGACCGTGTACATCTGATCGATGGACTGCGCATCATCGCTCTGGACACTTCGGTGCCCGGTCACCATTACGGCGAGACCTCCGACGAGCAACTGAAGTGGCTGCGCGCGGTGTTGGCCGAACCCGCACCGTTCGGCACCATTCTGGCCATGCACCATCCGCCGGTGCCGTGTGTTCTCGATCTAGCCGTCACCGTGGAGTTGCGCGATCAACGCAGACTCGCCGAGGTGCTCGACGGCAGTGATGTACGTACCATTCTCGCGGGCCATCTGCACTTCTCCACCAGCGCGACGTTCGCGGGAATCCCGGTTTCGGTGGCATCGGCAACCTGTTACAGCCAGGATCTCGGCGTCGCGCACGGTGGCCTGCGCGGCCGTGATGGCGCGCAGGCCTTCAATTACGTGCACATCTATCCGGAGACTGTGGTGCACTCGGTGGTTCCCATCGACCGGGGCCCTACAGTCGGCGCCTCCGCGACGCCGGAGCAGGCGCGGCACCGTCTGGCAGCCCAGGGCATCGTGATCCCGCCCGCTACGCGCGTACCGAACGTCATGCGGCGCCAGGCGTCGACGCCAGAAGCTGGTGACGAGGCGGTTCGGTGAGCCGCTCCCACGGCGCAGGCTCCGGGTAGTACTCGGCGAGGAACTCCCCGACGATCCGTGCCCGCTCCGCCTCCGCGACCTCGGGGAAACTGCCGTCGTTGAGGCAGAAGAAATCGACGTCGCGGCAACGTGCCAACCCTTCCAGCAGTGCCAGCCCCGCATGGCTGGTCGTATCGACATAGCACACCATCGCTGCCTCCTGCGGCACCGCACGACCGGTCAGCAGAGCGTAGTAGTGATATAGCGAATTGGTGACCGAGATGTCGGTGGCCGCCCGGAAGCGGCTCGCGCTCGTACGCGCGAAATCGACGGCGAATTCCTCTTCCATCTCATGCAACACACTGCGGCGCAGCGGCACTGGCGTGTGCTCCAGATGACGTGTGATGACGTGACCGAACCGCTCGGCGAGCAATGCCCGGTTCACCCGCGCGGCATTCTCGAAACCGCTGCGCCGCTCATTGTTGTGCCCTGGACCGATCCTGGTGTCGGCCTCGATGAACCGGCTCACTCCGCCCGGAGTGAAGAATATCGATGGAAGCACCGGCCGGGCGAAGAACATGTCGTCATTGGAATACAGGAAGTGCTCGCTGAGACCTTCTATGTGCTGCAATTGGGCTTCGACCGCATGTGAGTTGAAGACCGGCAAACCCGCGGTATCGCGGAAATGGTCCACCGCGCGCACCACGGTCACCTTCGGATGCGCGGACAACCAATCCGGCACCGCGGAATCAGTCGCAAGGAAGATCCGGCGGATCCACGGCGCGTTCTTGTGCACCGACCGCAGAGCATACTTCAGCTCGTCGATCTGCCGAATTCTGGCATCCGCGTCATCGCCTTCGCCCATCACGACCTGAGTGAGCATACCGGCGCGACGGGCACGGAACTCGGGGTCGGAGCCGTCCACCCAGGAGAACACCAGGTCGATGTCGAATCCGATGTCACTGGGCTGCGGCGCGAACATATCCACCAGAGTGAGCCACGTCCGATCGAACAGCCGCACCTGAGTGCGCTGGACGTCAGCAAGATCGAAAACCGGGCGGGTCAGCGTGTTCGGACGCGGACAGGCTACCTTGTCACCGTAGTACTCCCACAGTTCCAGATCCACATGATGCGCAGGATCGCTATCGCGCCCGAGCCGGAAAATGTTGGACTGCAATTCCACACAGGAGAATCCGGCCGACACCGCCAGCGCCGTCACCCGACGCACCATCATCCGGTGCACCGAGTCGACGGCGAGCACGAGCCGGTGCCCGCTGCCGCGCACGAGCAGAAACGGCACCTCCGCCGTTGCCAATTCCGCACGCAGATAACCCAGATCCTCGATCACCGCCGCGGATACGGCGAGGTTGCTCACCATCGGCCGCCGCATCTTTTCCACTGCCCCCGAGTTCACTGTCACCCTGTCCGCCATGACTATCTCCACATCCGTCTATCCACCGGTTTCCGAGTCCATCCGGAGTACCGCACCGAGCGGCGCCTGCGTCGATGCACTTGCATCGACGGGTAAACCGCGCGCCCTGCGCGGTGACATTCAGAAATGGGGAAGAGTGCCGTAGCGGGAGTACGACGAATTGACCACCCGGTAAGCATTGGTTACCTGATAAATAGACGATTGGCGGATCATTTCGTTTCACCTCGCTCACGGTCGGACGCCGAAGCGTCATGAATCAAGAGCGCTGCACTCGTGCGCGGCACGGCCGGGAGGACACGGGCAGCAGCCGAGCCGGACGACCATCGGCCGGCAAGGAAGGATGCCACAAAGTAACAAAAGACATCCGTACAAATGATGCACCGCTGTCGGCGCGACGTCAATCAGAAGAATCGGTCCCATCCAGCCCGTTCGCTACCCGTTCACCGGAACTTCCGGCCCGACCGCATCTACCGCGCCCACCCACACCCTCTCCGCTGTCTGGTGTGTCGCCGTGCGATGTAACGTTGACGTAACGCCGAACAGCGCGGGCTCCTGGTCCAGGCTCCTCTGCCGACATCGCCCGCAGAATAACCGACCACAGCGCCTGCGCTGTTTCCGTGGATACAAGCGCATGAGCACAACACTAGCGCGTAGGCGGAGGTAAATCGCGCGCGATCCGGAAGCATCGAATTACACACCCGTTCACGACAGGCAAAGTCCGACTGGAAAACACTTTCGAGCAATTCAGCGACTACTTCCCGATCAGCTCTTTTCCTCGATACGATTACCGGAGACGATCGACTGAAGGGGACCGGAATGACCACCGATTACGACGAAGACCGCGTCGCCGAGCAATACAGACGAGCCAAAGAACAGCCCTGGCGATCGCAAGTCGAGACCTATTCTCTCATGAAACTGATCGGCGACTTGAACGGCAAGAAAGTAATCGATATCGCTTGCGGTGAAGGTTACTTCACCCGCTTGCTCCGGCGAGCGGGTGCAGCGGAGGTGACTGGTATCGACATCTCCCACCGGATGGTCGAACTAGCCCGCGCACAAGAAACAGCCGATCCGCTCGGCATCGAATACCAGGTTGCCGATGCCAGAAAGACCGTGCCACAGCAAGACTTCGACCTAGCGGTATCGGCCTGGCTGTTGAACAACGCCCGCGAGCGCATGGAATTGGCACAGATGTGCCAGGGGCTGGCATGCCGACTTCGCCCCGGTGGGCGCTTCGTGACCCTTACGACAAATCCCGGTGTGTACTTCTTCGATCCACTTCCGGATTACCGAAAATATGGATTCGATATGACATTGGCAGATCATGTCTACGAGGGAGCTCCCATCCTGTGGACCATCGATTTGGGCGACTCCGAGTTGAAACTCGAAAATTATTATCTACCTATCAGCGCGTATGAGGCGGCATTCCGGAAAGCGGGCTTCTACAATATCGTGACCCACCCACTCGAACTCGCTCCGAACGCACGTACCGCCGGTACCGAAAATTACTGGAAAGTTTTCCTCGACAACCCTATCGTCACCTTGCTGGACTGTGTGAAGTCCTGACTGCGCCGGCTGTGACAGCATGGGGCCGGACACGCTCGACCTCCCTCACTCCGGCCCGGATCGCTCGTCACTTGATCGTGGTCCGGACAAAGAGTGCAGCGCCAGCGAACCGGGGACGATGCACTCTAGACTGCTAGGCAAGCAGTGATACAGCCTGCCGCTCGCGACGATCTATGAGGTGACGAAGATGGCAGCCGGAGCGAATCCCGCCCGATGTCAACACGACTCGATGTGTCATCCCGTGCTGAAGGCGCTCCCCGAATGGCCCCTGGAAACCATCGGCGTGTTGGTGACGACCGATCTGGAACCATACGCGATTCCGGTGTCTTGGCCGGCGCGGGCCGGTGATCGACAGTTACTGATCAGCCTGAAATCCGATCGCGGCTCGCTGGCGCGACTGCGGGACCGTCCTGAAGTGGCGCCGCTGATTCTCGGCGGCGGCAATGTAGCGATGTGCGGGCGCAGAACGATGCACCTGATTGCCGAGCAGATACCCGACGCCGAAAACTATACCGCTGTTCGCATCGATACCGACGCGATCGATGAACACCGCCAGTCGGCCTTCGCGGTCGCGCAGGGCATTCAACACACGGTGCTCGACGACGAAAGCGAGCTGCGCGCACTGCGGAACCTGGTGCGCACGCTGCAGTCCTGGGTAGGGAACCATGAAATGAAGCAAGCCGATGTTTTCGGATAGCAAGAAAGGAAGCGGCACAACCGTGCCGCGCGGAAGGAGATCATGAGCGTCACTTTGGCCAAAGGCGGCAATGTTTCGTTATCCAAGCAAGCGGCGAACCTCACCAAGATATCGGTGGGTCTCGGCTGGGATGTGCGGACCACCACCGGCGCCGACTATGACCTCGATGCCAGTGCGCTGGCATGCGGGCCGAATCTGCGAGTGCTGTCCGATCAGCACTTCGTCTTCTACAACAATCTGCGTTCCCCCGAAGGGTCCATCGAACACACCGGCGACAACCTCACCGGTGCGGGCGAAGGCGATGATGAGGTTATCAACGTCGACCTCACAGCCACTCCGCCGAACATCACGAATATCTTCTTCCCGGTGTCCATCCACGACGCCGATGCGCGCGGGCAGTCATTCGGTCAGATCCGCAACGCCTTCATCCGCGTCGTCGACGCCAATACCGGTGCGGAACTGGCCCGCTACGACCTCACCGAAGACGCTTCCACCGAAACAGCCATGATCTTCGGCGAACTGTACCGCCACAACAATGAATGGAAATTCCGCGCCATCGGCCAGGGGTACGCGTCCGGACTTGCGGGGATCGCCCGCGACTATGGCGTCAACGTTTGATCACATCGAATTCCATGCCCGCCGCGTATCCTTCCGCTCGGCATCGAGCAGAAGGATACGCGGCGAAACTCGGCAAAAACATTACGGCATATGGGGGTTTCTCAATGCCCTCCTGCGACCCGGCTCGTCATCGATAGGGGTCAGACGTAGGTGTAGGTAACCGCATTACTGGTGCCGCCTCCGGTGGTGACGGTGACACCGACCGGGCCGGGAGAGCCTGGAGGTGCCACAGCGGTGATCTGCGTATTGGAGTTGATGGTGAAGGAAGTCGCCGGAATCGCACCGAAGAGCACCGTGGTGGCGCCCATGAAATCGTTGCCGGTGAGGGTGACGGAGTTGCCGCCGGCTGCAGGACCCGAATTCGGGCTGAGCGAGGTGAGCCGGGGTGCGCCGCGGTAGGTGTAGACGACACTGTTGCTGGTACCGCTCGGGGTGGTGACCGTGACATTCACACTGCCTGTACCTGCGGGCACCGTGGCCCTGATCCGGATGTCGGACAGGACGGTGAAGGAAGTCGCCGGGGTCGCACCGAAGAGCACGGTAGTGGCGCCGGTAAGTCCTGTGCCGTTGATATTGACCTGGTTGCCACCGGAGGTGGGCCCTTGTGCTGGGTTGATCGAGGTGAGCACAGGTGCGGCAAGGTAGGTGTAGACGACGCCGTTGCTGGTACCTCCGATACTGGTGACGGTGACAGTGACCGGTCCGACACTC